>CAZFKN010000004.1:0-63090 GCA_964519805.1 uncultured Gemmatimonadaceae bacterium | reverse complement strand
CCCGCGATCGCGCGCGGCGCGCGCGCATCCCCTGGGCGCGCAGGCCGAACGCGACGTTATCCAGTGCGGAGAGATGGGGAAACAGGCTGTAGTCCTGTGACAGGTACGCCAGGTCGCGCTCCCACGCGGGCCGGTCGACACCGGCGCCGGCGTCGAAGTACGTCTCGTCCCCCAGGCGAATCCGGCCCGCGTCCGGGCTCGCGAGACCTGCCAGCAGCCGCAGCACCGTGGTCTTCCCCGCGCCGCTCTCCCCGACGAGAACCAGGGTTTCGCCGCGCTGCACCCCGAAGGTCGCCTCGAGGGTGAAACTCCGGAGGCGTTTACGGACGTCGGCCAGGAGCATGGCTGCGGAACAGAGCGGCTCGCTCGGGCGCCCACCGCAGGAGCAGGAGGACGCTGAAGGACACGAGCACGAGAAGGACCGACAGAGTGACTGAAGCGTCCAGGTCGGTCTGAAGGGCGATGTACACGGCCAGCGGCATGGTCTGCGTGCGACCGGGGAGGTTCCCGGCGAACGTGATGGTGGCCCCGAACTCGCCGAGGGCTCGAGCCCAGGTCATCGCGGCACCGGCGAGCAGCGAGGGAAGGCTGAGCGGGAGGAGGACATGCCGAAGGGCGAACCCCGGCGCAGCCCGGAGAGTGGTTGCCGCATCGAGGTAGCGCTGCTCCACCTCCCGGAGGCCGGCCGCCGCCGTGGTGATGAAGAACGGCGCGGCGACGAACGTCTGGGCGAGCACGACCGCCGCGGTCGTAAACGGCAGCGAAATGCCGGCGACTGCGAGCGCCCGGCCGGCAAGCCCGGCCCGCCCGAACGCGAGGAGCAGGCCCACGCCCGCCACCGTCGGGGGAAGCACCATGGGCAGATCCACCAGGGCTTCGAGCACGCGCTTGCCGGGAAAGGAGCGCATCGCCAGCAGGTAGGCGACGGGCAAGCCCAGCACGACCACGAGGCCTGTGGCGCAGGCCGTGGTGAGCAGGCTCAAACGCACGGCATCCAGTACGACCGGTTGACCGAGACGGCGAAACAGGTCGAGCGGTGGGACCCGGATCAGAAGGGCCAGCAACGGGAGCACGAAGAGACAGAGCAGCAGACCCACCGCCGCTCCGACCGCCGCGCGGCCGGCCCATGTCTGAAGGCGCGGGAACGACCGCGGCGGAATCATGACGCGGCTCAGCGTTTCCCTGCGGTGGTGCCGGTCGGCTCGCCGGAAATGAAGCCCCGCGCCGCGAGCGCCCGCTGGCCGGCGGCGCCCAGCACGTAGGCGACGAATCGCCGAGCGGCCTCCTGATTGGTGCTCTGCCGCAGACCGACAATCGGGTAGGTCGCGATGACGTTGTACTCGTCCGGAATGTCCAGCATTTGGGTCACACGGGCCACGCTCGGCGTCACGTCGGAGCGGTAGACGATCCCGGCGTCCGCCTCGCCGAGCTGCACCTTGGTCGAGACCGCTTTGACGTTCTCCTCCTGCGAGACGACGTTGGCCAGCACGCGCGCGGAAAAGTCGGCCGTGAACCCCGGCGCGGCCGACAGCTGCTCCAGCATCTGCCGGGTATACCGACCCACGGGAACCGCGCCGGCGGCCAGGACGATCTTGAGCCCGCGACGGCTCAGGTCCTGAAGCCGATCGATGCGGCCGGGGTTCGCCGCCGGGACGATGACGACGAGCCGGTTGTGCGCGAAGACGGCCGGCGCTCCGGCGGCGAACCCGCTGTCCGTCACGGCTTTCATCCAGCGCTCGTCCGCCGACGCGAAGACGTCGGCATTGGCGCCTTGCTCGATCTGCAGCACCAGCTGCTGGGACCCGCCGTAGTTGAAACGGACGCGGGTGCCGGGGTTCTCCTGCTCGAACTGCCGGGCGATATCGCCGAAGGCTTCGGTCAGGGAGGCCGCGGCAAGGACGGTGAGGACGTCCGACTGCCCCCGGAGGGGCGCGGCGCCGGCCAGGAGCAGGAGAACCGCTCCGGCGGCGCGAGGGAGCCAGGCACCGGCACTGCCCCAGCTGCACACGTCATCCTCTCCCGATCATGACTTCGGTGGATTTGATCACGGCGTAGACCTCGTCGCCGGGCTGGAGATGGAGGCGCTCGGCGGCGGACTTGGTGATCACCGAGACGAGCTCCTGGTCGCCGATCGCGACGACGACCTCCGCCATCAGGCCGTCGAGACTGACCGACCCCACGGTGCCGCGCAGCTGGTTGCGGGCGCTGAGATCGATCACCGGCGGTGCCGCCGGCGCGCCGCTGACCGGCCCCAACATGGCCTCGAGCTGATGCCGCGGAAACAACCACTTGCGACCCAGTCGCGCGGCCGGCAGGCGGCCGCTGCGGGCGAGGAACTGCACTCGCTTCGGGTTGAGATGGAGGAGCGCAGCCGCCTCGGCGACACTCAATGTATCCATAAATAACCTCAGTTCGTCGCAGGGGTTGCCGTCAGGAACCTCAGAGATATATTGGCTCGCTTCGCCGGACCCCACAACCCCCAGACGTACCCTCCCCGGATTGGGGAGACCCATGGCCCCTGCGCTCGTGCGCGCGATCGCGACCCTCGGTGCGCTCACGCTCCCCTGCTTCACGCTGGCGGCGCAGGCCCCGCGCGACAGCTCGGCCGCCCGGTTTTCCGTCCGCGTAGGCGGCTACCTCCAGGCCCGCGAAACGTATCGTTCGGACACCAAGCTGACGGCGACGCTCAACCGGGCGCGCGTGAGTGCCGACGGCGGCCTCCCGGCGGGCTTCAGCTATCGGGTGCTGGTGGAGTACGAAGCCGGCGGGACCGCGACGACCGCGGCCAGTGTGAGCCTGCGTGACGCGTTTATCCGCTGGACCCGCGAGGCGTTCAGCGTGACGGCGGGCCAGTTCAAGACGCCGTTCAGCCCTGAGTACCTCATGTCGATCACGGTCGTGGAGACCGCGGACCGTGCCACGATCGTCGACTCGATCGCCACGAAACGCGACATCGGCGTGATGACGCAATACACGCTCGGAAGCTACGGCGCCGCCTCCCTGGGCATTTTCAACGGCGAGGGCCAGAATCGCATCGTGAACGTGGATTCGTCCAGTCTGATCGTCGGTCGGCTCGCCGTCCGCCCGACCGGGTTCCTCACGCTCGGCACGAACATCGGCGCGTACGCAGGCGACAGCACCCGCTACGGCGTCGACGCCGACCTGGGGTATCGCGGCCTGTCCGCTCGGGGGGAGTACATCTGGCAGAGCCGGCACACCGGCGGAGCGAACGACAAGGGATGGTACGGTCTCGTCGGCTACAAGGTCCTGCCGTGGGTGCAGCTGGTGGCTCGGCAAGAGCTGTTCGAGCGCCCGGCGATCACCGGCGCCGTCCGGACTGTGGCCACGACCGGAGGCGTCAACGTCTGGTTCGCGGGCGATCGCGTCCGCCTCCTCGCGAACTACGTGTCCCGGAAGATCGGGACGCCGGGCATCCGGCGCGGCTCGCTGATATCGCAGCTTCAGGTGCGCTTTTGAGCTTCACCGGCGGGGGCAATTAGCTTTGTAGTCCCCACTGCCGCAGGTCGTCGCCCGATGAGCAGCACGTCGAACATCCCGGTGCCCCGAAACGAGCCGGTGCTCTCCTATGCGCCCGGCACCGCCGAGCGGGCGGCACTCAAGGCCGCCCTCGGGGCGGTCGGCGCCGAACGGGCGGACATCCCCGTCGTCATTGGCGGCCGCGCGCACCGGGGCCGGACCGAACCGGTCACCGCGCCGCATTGCCATGCCCGGATCCTGGGCGACCTGCACCAGGCGACGCCGGAGCTCGTCGAGCGCGCGGTCGAGGCCGCGCTCGACGCCCGGCGAGAATGGTCCCACTGGCGATTCGAGGACCGCGCGGCCGTCTTCCTCAAGGCCGCGGATCTCCTGTCGGCGCGCTACCGTCCGTTGCTCAACGCAGCGACCATGCTCGGTCAGAGCAAGACGGCCCACCAGGCGGAGATCGACAGCGCCTGCGAGCTGATCGACTTCCTCAGGTTCAACGTCCACTTCGCCGAGCGCCTCTACCGGGAACAGCCGGAGTCGTCAGCGGGCGTGTGGAATCGACTCGATCACCGGCCGCTCGAGGGATTTGTCTACGCGATCACGCCGTTCAACTTCACGGCGATCGGCGGCAACCTGCCGACCGCTCCCGCGCTTCTGGGGAACGTGGTCGTGTGGAAGCCCTCGCACACCGCGGCGCTGAGCAACTGGCATTTCTTCCGGCTGCTGGAGGAGGCCGGGTTGCCCCCGGGCGTGATCAACTTCGTTTCGGGCGATTCGGCGCAGGTGAGCGAGGTGCTGCTGGGGCACCGGATGCTGGCAGGCATCCACTTCACCGGCTCCACGCCAGTCTTCCGGATGCTGCAACAGCGTGTAGCGCAGAACCTCGAGCGTTACGTCGGGTACCCCCGGATCGTCGGCGAAACGGGCGGGAAGGATTTCGTGGTCGCGCACGCGAGCGCGGATGTGGACGCTTTGGCCGTGGCGCTCGTCCGCGGGGCGTACGAGTATCAGGGGCAGAAGTGCAGTGCGGCGTCGCGGGCATACGTCCCCGACAACCTCTGGCCCGCCGTGCGAGACCGGGTCGTGGGGATGATCGGCGAGATCCGCATGGGCGACGTCGGGGATTTCCGGAACTTCATGGGGGCCGTCATCGACCGGCGGGCCTTCGAGCGCATCAGCGGGCACCTCGAACGCGCCAAGCGGGATCCGGGGGTCATCGTGCTGGCGGGCGGCGGTGCGGACGGCTCGGTCGGCTGGTTCATCCAGCCCACGCTGCTTCAGGTGGCCGACCCCGGTTACCGACTCATGTGCGAGGAGATCTTCGGTCCCGTGCTCACGGTCCACGTGTACCCGGAGGCGCGTTGGACCGAGACACTGGATCTTGTCGACCGGACGAGCCCCTACGCCCTTACCGGCGCGGTATTCGCTCAGGACCGGGGTGCCATCGCCGAGGCCGACCGTGCCCTGCGGAACGCTGCGGGCAACTATTACGTGAACGACAAGCCCACCGGCGCAGTCGTGGGGCAGCAGCCGTTCGGTGGCGCGAGGGCGAGCGGCACGAACGACAAGGCCGGCTCGATCCTCAACCTGGTCCGTTGGGTGTCGCCCCGCACGGTCAAAGAGACGTTCGTGCCGGCCACAGACTGGCGCTACCCCTTCATGCAGGAGCCCTGACGGCCGGGTCACGCCTACCGCCTAACCAGACAGGGCCGTGACCCAGGGTCCACGAAGCACGGCCCTGGCGCTCATGTCCGCGCTCGTCGTCAGCGGCGGCGTGGCCCCGCGCCGCGGAGTCCCACGGAATCCCGAGGCCGTCCGATACATCGCGGCACAGCTGGACTGCGCCGCGTTCAACGAGACCCGCCGGAGTGAGGTCGCGACCTATGTCGCTGGGCGGGCTCGGCGCGAAGCCGTCGGGCTCGACGGCGAATGGCGCTTTCGCGCCGCGCCCGCCGACGGAGACTCAGTCCATCTGGAGGGTTGGTTCGACAGTCTCGCGGTATGGCGGCACTCGGAGCAGGACAGCCTGAACCCCGACACCGATCCCATCATCGGCGGCCGCTTTCGCGGGCTCCTGAGCAGCGACGGCCGCTACCGGGCGGAGGCCCGGCCGTTCGTGCCCGATCCGCTCCTCGAAGTCGCCGATCTTGCCCGGTCCCTCGACGATCTGCTGCCGCGCCTGCCCCCGCGCCTGCCGGCCGTCGGGGAAACCTGGGCCGACGGTACCGGTCTCGAGATCCGCAGGCTGGCGGACAGCGCCGGTGCCGGCCCAGTCTATCGGTTCCGCCTGACGATCCGACGGGACGTGGCCGAAGCGAAGCTCCGCGGTGACAGTCTCCCGCTCAGGCTGCGGCAGTCGGTGCGGGAAGACGGGACGTTTGCGTGGGGTCTGCGCGAAGGACTGCTCCGCCGAGACCGTCGGATCACCGTGGAGACGTATGTCCCGGCGGAAGCGCGGGTCGGGCGCCCGGTTCAGGCAAGGATCGAGCAAAGGGACCAACTGGAGCGGGAGGAGCGGGGCTGTTAGGCGTTGACCGATTCGAACCAACAGCTAACGGCTAATGGCTGTTACCTCCCTTTCCGACAAACCGCTGCTCCGGATCGAACACCGCCATCGTCACTCCGAACGCCACCACGGCGGTGATCACCAGGGCACCCACGTCGAGCGACAGCGCGAATTCGGCCGGCTGCCCGAACGTGTGGCGGATCAGATCCACCATGTAGGTCACCGGGTTCACGCGGGCCAGCGTCCGCAGGGGCGCGGGCATGCCGGCGGTTGGATAGAGCGCCCCGCTTACGAACAGCAGCGGAAACAGGACGATGTTGATGACGCCGCCGAAGTTCTCCACCGACGTAAGACGCGCGGCGACCAGGAGCCCGAGGGTCCCACTCGTGAACGCGATCAGCGCGAGGCCGCCAGCGGAGAGGGCATACTGCGGCAGCGTGAGTCGCACAGCCAGGGAGGCGCAGGCCAGCACGATGCCGCCCTGCACTCCTCCGATGATCGTGGCCGACAGCGCCCGGCCGGTCAGCACCGCGAGCACTCCCGACGGGCTCGCGAGCATGAGCCGCAGCATCCCGAACTCGCGGTCGTATACCGTCGAGATCGCCGTGAGCATCCCCCCGAACAGGGCCGCCATGACGATCCCGCCTGGATACGCGAACGCCTGATAGCTGAGCCCGCCCTCGATTCGGGCGATCGAGTTGAAGCCCGCGCCGATCAGGAAGACCCAAATGAAAGGCCGGGCGACGCCCGCCACCAGGCGACTCCGCTGTCGCGTGGTCCGGATCAGGTCCCGCACGACGATGCCCCGGACGGTCGCGGCCTTGTTCATGCCGCTGGTGCCTGGGTGCGCCCGAAATAGACGTCTTCAAGCGTCGGCGGCCGGATCACGAGGCGCGCGATTCCCGGAGCCGCCGCCGCAAGCTCGGTCACGTGCTCCCGCGAGCCTGTGAGTCCCACGCGCCAGCCCCGTTCCGATCGGTGGGCCATCACCACGAGTCCCGCGCCCCGCAGGTCGGCTACGAGGGCGTCCGCGCCCGGTCCATCGATCTCGGCTACCTGATCGCCGAGCTCGGCGCGCAGCACGGCCGGCGGCGCATCGGCGACCATGGACCCGCGTGCGAGCATCACGACGCGATCCGCCGGCTCGGCCTCTGACAGGTAGTGGGTGGAAAAGAGGATCGTCGCGCCGCGCTCGCGCCGCTCGACATCGAGCAGGCTCCACATGCGATCGCGGTGCTCGGGGTCGAGCCCGACCGTCGGCTCGTCGAGGATGAGGAGGTCGGGTCGATGCAGAGTCGCTCGGGCGATGTCGGCGAGGCGTCGCCAGCCACCGGAGAGTTGCCGCGCCGGCTGCGCTGCCCGAGCGGCGAGTCCGGTTCGGGCTATCGCCTGCTGCACCGCCGTCCGTACCGCCTCGCCGCCGATGCCGGCCAGCCGCCCGGCGAACAGAAGATTCTCCTCGACCGTGAGAAGCCCGTCGATGCTGGGCTCCTGAAAAACGAGCCCGAGGAGCCGGCGGACCCCCGCCCGGTCGCGGGTCACGTCGCGCTCGAAGACGCGGGCCGAGCCCCGGCTCGGCGCGAGCAGGGTGGCGAGGAGCAGCATTGTCGTCGTCTTGCCCGCACCGTTCGGGCCGACCAGCCCGACGAGCGATCCGGCCGGCACCCGGAGGTCGAGCGCGTCGAGCGCCCGGGTCGTGCCATAGTCCCGGCCGAGGCCCTCGGCCTGAATCGCCAGGGGCACCCGGCCCGGTGCGGCCGCACCGCGGGCCGGGCTCACGCGCGCTGGGGCTCTCCCGTGAGCACGCGATACTCGTAGCCGACCGTGCCCGTCGGCTCCGCCAGCGCCTCGTCGATGATCCCGCGGAACGGAGTGAGCGTGCAGACGGGATCAGGATTGGCCGCGTCGCCTGTGAGCGCGAAGGCCTGGCAGCGGCAGCCACCGAAATCCACCGCCTTGCGGGGGCAGGTGCGGCAGGGCTCCTTCATCCATCCGTCCCCGCGGAACGCCTGGAACCCCGGCGACTCTTGCCAGATCCACTCGAGCGAGTGCTCCCGGACCGTCGGGAACGAGAGCGACGTGATGCTGCTCGCCGCATGACACGGCAGCGCCTGCCCGTTGGGCGCGACCACGATATAGAGCTTGCCCCACCCACCGTAGCAGGCCTTGGGGTACTGCTCGTGGTAGTCGGGCAGCACGAAGAGGATCTGCATCTTCTTCCGGTACCGGTCGATCGCCGCCTCCGCGATCTCCCTGGCCTTGTACACCTGCTCCCGCGTCGGCATCAGCGCCGCCCGGTTCTTGAGCCCCCAGCCGTAGTACTGCGTGTTGGCCAACTCCAGGCGGTCGGCGCCCAGGCTGCCGGCCAGGTCGATCAGCTCACCGATCCGGTCGAGATTCGCCCGATGGAGCACAACGTTGATCGAGAACGCGAAGCCCAGCTCTTTCACCAGGGCGATGGCGGCGCGCTTCTGCTTCACCGAGCTCACCCCGGCGATTCGCTCGGCCGATTCGGTGTCGGAATCCTGAATGGAGACCTGTATGTGCTCGAGCCCGGCCTCGCGCAGTGCTTCGGCGCGCTTCCGTGTCAGGCCGAGCCCGGAGGTCACCAGGGTACTGTACAGCCCGATGCCGCGCGCGTGGGCCGCCAGCTCCTCGAGGTCCTTCCGCACGAGCGGCTCGCCTCCGGAAAGGCCGAGCTGGAGCACGCCCAGCTGACGAGCCTGGGTGAAGACCCGCTTCCAGTCGTCGGTGGAAAGCTCGGCATCCGCGCGGATCAGCTCGAGCGGGTTCGAGCAATACGGACAATGGAGCGGACACCGATGGGTCAGCTCGGCCAGCAGCGTGGTGGGACGGTCGGACGTCATTGGATCAGCTCTCTCTCCGCCAAGCCCGACAGATACTCGGTCACATCGGCGGTTACGTCGGTCTCGTAACGCTCGCCCAGAACCCGGGCGATCTCGGTTATGGTCCGCTTGCCGTCCACCAGCTCGAGCACGGCGGCTCCCGTGTCGTTCAGCAGCACCGCGCCTTCAGGATAGAGGAGGATGCGCCGTTGCCGGACCGGGTCGTAGTCGAGCCGCGCAAGCCGCCAGAGGCGGGGGACGGAGTCGGGACTCAGAGGCACGCCGCGCTCAGTCGAGGTAGGCATGGTGGATGGTGTCGATCATCGCCCAGAGCATGTCCAGCTTGAAGGCGAGGGCCTCGAACGCCGCGCGCTGGGTGTCGACCGTGGTACAGTGTCGCTTGACGATGGCAAGCCCATGGGTGACGTCGCGGGGGGCCTGCACCAGACGGCTCCTGAAGTAGTCGAGCCCCTCCGGTGGAATCCAGGGGTAGTGCCTGGGAAACGCCTCGATCCGTTGCTGGTGGATCTTGGGGGCGAACAGCTCGGTGAGGGACGACGCGCACGCCTGCACCCACGGCTTGGTGCGGCAGAACGTGACGTACGATTCGCAGATGAGCCGCACGGCCGGCAGGACATGGCGCTCGTCCTCCATCTCCTCGCGCGGCACCCCGAGGGCTATGCCGAGGCGGATCCACAGCTCGATGCCGCCGGTGCCGGGCGCCGTGCCGTCGTGGTCGATGATGCGCTGGATCCACTCCCGGCGCACATCGGGGTCCGGGCAGTTCGACAGGATGGCGGCGTCCTTCCGCGGAACCACCCGCTGATAGGCGAGGCGGTTCGCCACCCAGCCCTGAAATTGACGCTGGGTCAGCTTCCCCTCGTACATCAGCTTGTGAAACGGGTGCTCCACGTAGTACGAGCCTTGGAAGTTACGAAGGGCCTGCTCCAACTCGTCGGGCGCGAGTGGCCGGTCGAGCGACGGGAACGGTGCTTGGGGCGGAGTCGCGAGTTGGGAGGCCTGGAAGGTCACTGTCGTCATCGTTGCTCCGTTCATACGTCGAACCGCATCCCGTCCATGCCGACCACGAGCCCGCGTCCCACGACCAGCGCCCGCTCGGGCGAATCCTCGACGAGCATCGGATTGGTGTTGTTGATGTGGGTGTACACCCGGCGGGGCGTCCGCAGGGCGGCCAGCTGCTCCAGACTGCCGCCCGGTCCCGAGACAGGCAGGTGATCCATCTGGCGCGCCGTGCGGTCGCCGATGCCAAGCCGGATCAGCTCATCGTCGGTCCAGAACGTGCCGTCGAACAGGGCAAGATCGACCGCGTCGAGTCGAGCCAGCAGACCGTCGTCGAGCCCGCCGCACCCGGGCACGAACGCGCACGACCCGCCCGTCGCCTGGTCACGCAGCACGAGCCCCACCGTGTGGCCGGCAACCTCCTCGCTCGCGAACCTGGGAGGACCGGCGGGCACCGGGAAGGTCTCGACCGAGAGCCCGCTCGCGGCGCCATCCGGGTAGGTCAGGGAGACCGGCCCGCCCTGGGGCGGCAACTCGACCACCTCGACCTCCGCAAAGGCGCGGGTGACCGGGAGAATGCTGGAATCGCGCTCGAGCACCTGTCGCACCGCGCAGGTCAGATAAAGCTGAAGGCGGCGCCCCTCGCGCAGGAGCACGATACCGAGCGTGTGGTCCAGCTCGGCATCGGTCGCGACCACGCCGGCCACCGGGACATGGCGTGGCCCATTCGGCGGCTCGACCGGCAGCCGGGCGAGTTGCTCGCGCACGTCCGGCGAAGCGTTGAGCAGGAACCACCGTTTCCCGTCCGCGGTCACGGCCGCGGAAGACTGGGTACGGGCGAGCGCGCGCCCGGGCTCATGCCGGGCTACGCGGCAGCTCGGACACCAGCAATTCCATTGGGGGAAGCCGCCGCCGGCGGCCGTACCAAGAAGGATGATCTGCATCTTCGGGTCGCGACCTCGGGCCTAAAAAGCTAAGGGGCTCGCTTGCGCGAGCCCCCGCAGTCCTGATGCCGCAGTCTTAGAGGGTCGCGACGTACGCGGTGACTTCCATCGTGACGGCGACGACTTCGGCTTCGGGCTTGGTCCAACGCATCTGAACCTCCGCTTGGTGAGTGATTGGGGCCAAGTGGCCCGATCGGGTTGGGTGCCTTCACCCAGTCGGGCCTTGCAAGAACCCGACGACGCCCTGTTATAGGCAGATGCCATGCCGAAACGGCCAACGTGTTGGACGTCTCGATCTAACTGATTATACCGTAGGCTTTTACGGCGCCCTCTTGCAGCGGCGCTGAATCGTCGGACAGGACCAAGCGGTGGGTGATCTCATCCAAGTGGGTTATATCACCCACCGCCGATTCACCCCTGGATGCCAAACTTTTTCAGCCGATAGCGCAGCGTGTCACGTGAGATGCCGAGCCGCTGCGCGGCCCGCGTCTGGTTACCCCCGGCCTCCCGGAGCGCCTGCTCGATCATCGCCTTCTCCCACTGGGCCAGGTCCACACCGGGTGGCGGGAAGGCCGCCGGCACCGGTGCGCCCCCCGTGGTCTGCTCGGGGTCGCCGTTGCCGACCGCCTCGGCCGCCTCAGCGTCCTCAGCCGCCGTTGTGAGGGACAGGTGCTCAACCTCGAGGACCGACCCCTGGCTCCACAGCACCGCCCGCTCGATGACATGGCTCAGCTCCCGGACGTTGCCGGGCCACGGGTAACGCAGCAGGCGCTCGCGTGCGAGCGCGTCGATGCGCCGCACATCGCGACCGTACTTGGCGCTGAACTGGCGCAGATAGTGATCCGCCAGCCGCAGCACGTCGTCGCCCCGCTCGCGAAGGGGTGGCAGGCGGAGGAGGATGACCGCGAGCCGGAAGTAGAGATCCTTGCGGAATCGCTCACGTTGGGACTCACGCTCGAGGTCCCGGTTCGTCGCCGCCAGGATGCGCACGTCGATCGTGCGATCCCGTATGCCTCCCACGCGCCGAACCGTGCGCTCCTCGATGGCGCGTAGGAGCTTCCCCTGGAGGGCCAGCTCGATGTCGCCGACCTCGTCGAGGAAAATGAACCCCCCCTCCGCCGCCTCGAACAGGCCGAGCTTGGACTCCTTCGCATCCGTGAAGGCACCACGCTCATAGCCGAACAGCTCGGCTTCCATCAGCGATCCAGGCAGCGCCGTGCAGTTGACGTCGATGAAGGGCTTGTCCGAGCGGATGCCCGACGCGTGGATGGTTCGGGCGACGAGCCCCTTGCCGGTACCGGTCTCGCCGGTGATCAGCACCGGCGGGGTCTCCTCGAGCGCGGCGATCTGGCGGGCTCGTTCGAGCACGGCGCGCATCGCCGGCGATTCGCCCACGACGCCGCCGAACCCCTCCTCGCGGGCCGCCTGGCGACGGTAGTAGGACAGCTCTCCCTCGCGGCGCGACTGCTCCCGGGCGCGGTCGGCCAGCAGCTTCAGCTCCTCGAGATCGACCGGCTTCTTGAGGTAGTCGAACGCGCCCAGCTTCACCGCCTCCACCGCTCCTTCGATGGTGCCGTGCGCGGTCATGATGACGACCGGGATCGCGGCGTCGAACTCCCGGATGCGCTTGAGCAGATCGATCCCGCTCATCCCGGGGAGGCGCACGTCACTGAAGACCACGTCCGGCCGAAGGCGCTCCAGCAGGGCCAGCGCCGTCTCGGCGTCCCCGGCGACTTCGGCCTCATAGCCGGATTCGGCAAGAAAGGCCTTTACGGCGCGGGCGAGTGTGCGCTCATCGTCCACGATGAGCACGGTCGGGCCGCTCATGCGCTCCTCCCGGTTGCGTCCGCGGCGTCCGCGGCCGCGGGGAGTCGCACGCTCACGGTCGTGCCCTCTCCCGTCCGGCTCGTGATCTCGAGGCGGCCGCCGTTCTGCTCGACGTAGCGTTTCGCAATGGCGAGTCCCAGTCCGGTCCCTTCGGCCCGTGTCGTGAAGAACGGCTCGCTCACGCGGGCCAGCGCCTCCTCGGGAATGCCGCCGCCGGTGTCGGCGATCCTGACGACGACGCTGTCCCGGTCGCCAACCCCGCCCGCTTCGCGCCGCGCGCCGATTGTCAGCCGGCCTCCGGCGGGCATCGCATCGAGCGCATTGGAGATCAGCTCCACCAGGGTCTGCTCCATCTGTATCGGGTCGACCAGAACCACGGGCAGGTCCGACGGCACATCAACGCTCAGCTCGACTTTCGGCTCTTCGAGCAGCTGAGCAAAGGCCGGCAACACGCCCTCGACCAGCTGAGCCACGCCTTCGCGCATCGGATGGAACGGCGCGGGTCGAGAGAAGCTCAGCAGGTGCGTGATGCGGCGGTCGAGCCGGTCGACCTCGTCGACGATGGCGCTCAGTTGCTCCCGCGACGCCGGCGAGTCAGGACGCTTGAGCGCGAACTGCGCGGCCGCGCGGAGACTCGCGAGCGGATTCCGCAGGCCGTGTGCGACCGCGGCGGACATCTCGCCGATCGAGGCGAGCTTTTCGGACTGCACCAGCTTGGCCTGGGTCTGGCGCAGGCGCCCGGTCATATCGGCGAAGGCACGCGCCAGGTCGCCGATCTCGTCCTGGCGCTGAGTGGCGATCGGGTGCTCCAGGTCGCCGGCACCGACGACGCCCATGGCTCCGCGAAGCTCGTTGATCGGGCGCACCATGCTGCGGGTGATCAGCCAGGAGGCGAGGAGGCCCGCCCCGATGGCCGCGGCGAAAATCCCGACGAGCAGCCGCCGTTCCGTGTCCACGATCTGCTCCACGCGGGTGAACGCCTGCTGGACGCTCGACTCGCGCGTCCGGCGGTAGATCTCCCGGTTCACCCGCGCGAGACCCGGGAGCAGCCGGAGCTTGAGCTCGCTCCGGGCGAGCGCATACGCGGCCTCCCGCTTACCCCCGTCGGCCAGCGCGATCACGCTGTCGCCCGTCGCGCGGATCTCGCGCTGAATCTGGCGCACGCCGTTCGCCAGGTCCATCTGCTCGGGCGGCAGCTGGACGGCCCAGCGATCGAGCCAGTAATCGACCACCTCGCCGCCGAGCCGCCACTCCTGCCGGGCTTCGGGATCGAGGCCGGTGAGGTGTCGCCAGATCGCCTCCGTCTGGTCGAACATGGCGTTCTCGACGTCGGCGTAGGTCCGGTTGCGGGCGAGGCTCTCGCCGAGCGCCTCGAGGGCGCGACGCTCAAGGGCGTTGCTGCGGATGGCCTCGGCGCCGACGAGCAGGGCGGGGAGGGCCATGAGGGAGAAACCGAGGAGGAGCTTCCGCTGAACGGTCATGGGAGCGGCGAGAAGTATGAAACGCGCCGCCTCAGTGCGCCATCCCGCCTCCGCGCGCTCGGCCCGTCCGGAAGAGCAGCAGGAGCGGGAGCACCGCCGTGAAGGAGAGGCCCATGATCAGGAAGACCTTCTCGAAGGCGAACACCGATGCCTGCTGATTGAGCCGGAGGTCGAGCAGGGCCGAGGCCTTGAGCTGCGCCTGCGCGAGGGAGCCGCCCAGGTGTTGCATCGACCGGGTGACCGCGTCGAGCCACCCGCGGGTCGCGGTGTCCGAGGCGGTGAGGTGCGCTGCGAGGGCGCTCCGGGCATGATCGGTAAAGCGGCTCAGCAGCGTCGCGGTCACCGCGATCCCGAAGCTCCCGCCCAGCTGGCGCGAGAGATTGAACAGACCGGTTCCCTGGGGGATCTGCCCCGGTGTCAGGTCCGCCACCGTGGCGCCCGTAAGCGGCACGAACACAAGACCGATGCCGAACCCGCGAAGCACCATCGGCCAGAACATATCCGGGAGACCGGTTTCGATCGTGAAGTGGTAGTGCATCCACATGGAGGACAGGAACATCAGCACGCCGGTGGTGATGAGCAGTCTGGCGTCCACCTTGGACGCAATACGCCCCACGATGGCCATCGCGATCGCGCTCGAGATCGCGCCGGGCAGGATGACCTTGCCGGTGTCCCAGGCCGTGTACTGGAGGACGTTCTGGAGGAACACCGGCAGAGCGAACACGCTCGAGTAGAGGGCGAAGCCGAGCAGCACGGCGAAGGTGACGCCGACGGCGAGCTGGCGATTGCGGAGAATGCGGAGGTCGACGATCGGGTGATCCGTCCGCAGCTCGTGCCAGATGAAGCAGACCACGCCGATCGCCGCGAGGATCCCTTCGACGACGATCTCGCGCGAGTCGAACCAGTCCTTGGCTTCTCCGCGCTCCAGCATGATCTGCAGCGCCCCGATGCCCAGAATCAGGAACGCCAGGCCCCACCAGTCCACCGTTTCGGTCTCGTGCTCTGCCTCGTGCGCCGGCTCCGGCACGAGCCGCCACGTCAGAAACCCGGCGAGCACGCCGAGCGGCAGGTTGATGTAGAAAATCCAGGGCCAGGAGTAGTTGTCGGTGATCCAGCCGCCGAGCGTCGGCCCCAGCGTGGGTCCGACCATCACGCTCATCCCGAAGATTGCCTGACCCGCGGCCCGCTCCTCCACCGGGAACACGTCGAACAGGATCGCCTGGGCAGTGGAGATCAGTGCGCCCCCCCCGATGCCCTGGATGACCCGCCCGGCCACGAGCATCTCGAGCGACGAGGCGTTGCCGCAGAGGAACGACGCAATGGTGAAGACGATGATGGAGCCGGTGTAGTAGTTCCGCCGTCCGAACCGGGCCGACAGCCAGCTTGTGAGCGGCAGCACGATCACGTTGGCCACGATGTAGCCGGTGGACACCCAGGCGATCTCGTCCAGCGTGGCGCCCAGCTCACCCATCATGTGGGGGATCGCCACGTTGACGATGCTGGTGTCCACCAGCTCCAGCACGCTTGCCAGCGCCACCGCGAACGCGATGAGATAGCGGTAGCGGTAGACGTCCGCCCGTTGCAGGCCGCCGGTCCTGGCCGGCAGCGACATCGTCGCCATCGGCCGATCTACCGGGTGGCGATGTCCACGACCGCCGACATGCCCGGCCGCAACGGCCGCGCCAGGTCGGGCGCATCGTCCACGGCAACCCGAACAGGCACCCGCTGCACGACCTTGGTGAAGTTTCCGGTCGCGTTGTCCGGCGGGAGCAGCGAAAAGCGAGCGCCGGTCGCGGGGCTCAGGCTCTCGACGTGCCCGTGGAAGACGTGTCCGGGGTAGGCATCCACGGTGAACGTCGCCTTGTCACCGACAGCGACATGCTCGAGCTGGGTCTCCTTGAGGTTCGCCGTGACCCACACGTCGTGGTCGGGCACGATCGACATGAGTGTCTGGCCCGACTGGACCAGCGCCCCGACCTCCGCGCTCCGTTTGGCGACGATCCCGTCGGTCGGGGCTAGGATGTGCGCGTAGCTGGCCTGAAGCCGCGCGTTGTCGGCCGCGGCCTCCGCGGCCGCCAGCCGCGCTCCGGCGCCCGAGAGCGCCGCGCCGTACGCCGAGACCTGATCACCCGCGGCAGCGGCCTGCTTGCGCGCGGATTCCAGCTGGGCGGCGGCGGCGTCGTACGCCGCCTGTGCCGCGTCGAGCTGCTGCGGCGGGACAATGCGGTTTGCCGCCAGGCCGCGAATCCGGTCGAGGTCGGCGGCGGCCCGCTTGAAGCCCGCCTGGGCCGAGACGACGTTGGCCTGCGCGCTGGCCTGCTCTGCGTGACTCCACGCCAGCTGCGCGCCGGCCTGACCGGGACCGTGCGCCCCACCGGCCGCGGCACGCGCGTCCGCGAGGTCGGCCTCCGCCTGCTGAAGGCGGACGAGGAGGTCCCGATCGTCGAGGACGACGAGAGTGTCGCCTGCCTTTACATGCTGGTTGTCGTCCACCAGCACCCGTGAGACGAATGCCGCGACCTTGGGCGCGATCACCGTGATGTGCCCGTCGAGCTGCGCGTTGTCGGTGGTGACGTGGCTCAGGCCGTAGATGTACTTGCGGCCGCCCCAGACGGCGACGGAGATGACGAGCGCGCCGAGGAGGACGAGCGGCAGGCGCTTCCGGCGAGCGCCCACCTCGGGGGCGGCCTGGGCGCCGGGGAGATCCATCGCGATATCGGTAGCCATGGGATGCGTCTCGGTTCGTGTCCGATTACTGCAGGTGATCGATGATGCCGAGCGCTCGGTACGCGCTCACGCGGGCGGTGCCGTAGTTGACGCGCGCCTGAATCAACGCGTCCCGGGCTGCGATGACCGCGCTCTGGGCGTTGGTGGTTTCCACGCTGCCGGCAACTCCCGCGCGGAATCGCTCGTCCGCCTGTGACAGCTCCTGCTCCGCGAGACGGAGCCGGTCGGCTGCGATCGCCACTTGCTGGCGGGCGGACGCGACGTCGAGCACGGCCTGGCGCGCTTCGGTCTCGACCTGGTTGCCCAGATCGCGCTCCCGCACCAACTGGGCGTCGAGTCGCGTCTGCTGCTCGCGGGCACGCGACTGCCGCCGGAAGCCATCCAGGATGGGAACGCTCACGCCGAGCTGGACCTGGTAGGTCCCGGCGAGATCATCCATCGACGTCCCGGACTGCTGGTAGTACCCGCTCAGCCCGACACTCGGGAGGTTCTCGGCCTTGATCGCCGTGAGCGTGCGACGGATGGCTGCGGTCCGGCTCCGCTCGGCTTCGAGTTCGGCGCGGCGCTCGCGTGCGTAGCGACCGGCCTCATCGGGATCGAGGGGCAGATCGACCACGCCCAGGCCCAGCGAGTCGGTCAGCTCCAGTCTGGCGCCCGGCGCCAGGTCCAACGCGCGAAGGAGGTCCAGACGTGTCCGATCGACGGCGTTCCGAGCAAGCTCCAGCTCGGTGCGCACGGCGCCATAGCTCACCTCGCTCCGGGTGGCGTCGATCGTGGGACTCACGCCTGCCGCGACCAGCTGGCGAGCCTGGTCGAGCAGCGTCGCTGCGACGACGCTGTCGGCTTCACGAGCGCGAACGGTCTCGCGGGCGCTCAACACCCGCAGATAGGCGAGGCCGGCGGTAGCGCCGGCAAGCTCACCGACGGCTCGGGCGTCGAGGCCGGCGGCGGCAGCGCTGTCGCGGGCGGCGCGCAGCCGGGCGAAGGCGGCCGCGTCGAACAGGGTCTGCGAGGCGCCGACCCGAAAACGCCAGAGCGAGAACGGGTCGGTCACCTCGGGGAAACCGGGGAACGTGATGCCGAACTCGGAGAGGTTCTCGGTCTGGCGCGAGTAGTTCGCCGCCCCCGCGATGTTGGGCAGCAGATCGGCCCGACGGTCGCCGATCCGGTCGTTGGCGACACGGGCATTGAGCTGCGCGAGCGTCGCGGCGACGCCGCGCTCGCGGCCGATCCGAATCGCGTCGAGCAACGTCAACGGACCTGAGGCTCCCGGCGTAGCGGCTGGCTGCTGTGCGGCCAGTGGCGCGGCAAGCAACGTCAGCAGGAAGAGGGAGGTGCAAGGGCGCATGGCGGGCTAGCGTGCGGGTTCGGGGCGGGCCAGCACGCCGTTCAGCGCGAAGTCGACGAGACCTTCGAGCGTCTGCTCGTCGCTCAGCGCTTCAGGGTCGAACTGCTGGAAGAAGCACTGCGTCTGGGTCGCCTGGATCAGCAGCATCGGCAGGCCGCGCGTGGCGAACCCGTGGCTGGTGCGCCGGAACTCGCCCGCAGCCACACCCCGGTCGAGAATCCGCTCGACCAGGCGGCGAGCCGGCAGGATGACCTCCTGCACGTAGAAGTGCGCCAGCTCCGGGAACCGCTGGAGCTCCGACTGCACCAGCTTGCTGATGCGGCTGAGCTGCTGATCCCGCATGATGGCGTACTTGCGCTTCATCAGCTCGACCAGGAGATCGCGGCTCGAGCCTTGGAACGCCTCGACGAAGGCCTCGCTTTCGCGCACCGCCGCGACGGCTTTCGCTTGCACCATTTCCCGGAAGAGCGTTTCCTTGGAATCGAAGTACAGGTAGAGCGTCCCCTTGCTGACGCCTGCCAGGCGCGCGACATCCTCGAGCTTGGCCTGCGCAAAACCGTGCTCGCCGAATACCTCGAGAGCCGCGTCGAGAATTTCTTCCGGCCGGGCCTCGGGGCGGCGTTGCCACCGGGGGGCAGTGCTAGCAGCGCTGGCTTCGTCTGACATGCGGATCGCCTCTGTTTAGTAACTGACCGGTCAGTAAGATATCGACAAATCAGTCTCCGTCAAGTGCCGACGTCGCACCTCGCGCGCAGCCGCCTAACCGGCGGCCCGGCGCGTAATTAGGCGTCCACGATCCCGACCTCAGCCGAACGCCGGTTTCCCTTGCTCCCGGCACCGCGACGTCCTAGTATTGAGTCCAAAGACCCGGGGAGGCCCAGCCGATGTCGGATGCATTCCGCAGCTCCGACGATTTCGACGAACAAGCCCATCAGCTCTACAACGAAGGTCACTACGACGACGCGGTCGCTCTTCTCCGGGAGGGACTCTCCCTCTACCCCCACGCGGTCGAACTCCACATCGGTCTCGCCTACGCCCAACTGGCGCGGGAGGAGTATGCCTGGGCCCGACGCAGCTTCGAGCGGGCGCTCTCGCTCGACCCCGATCACGAGGACGGCCTCGCCGGGCTGGGGGAGACGCTGCTCAAGCTGGGCGAGCGGGTCGGCGCCCTCCGGGCGTTCGAGCGGATCGTGTTGCTCGGCTTCAAGGATGACCACGAGCTGATGCTGCAAGTCGGGCGGGCGCTCTTTCGCGAGTCGCTGATCGGCCCGGCGCAACGGTTCTTCGATTTCGCCGCGATCGCGCAGCCGGAATCACCCGACGCGGCCGCCTGTCTCGGGTATGCCTATCATCGCCTGGGCAACGACAGCAGCGCGCTGTTCTGGCTGCGCCGGGCGCTCGAGCTGGAGCCGGAGTTCGCGGAAGCGCGGATCTATCTGGCCAACATGCTGTACGACCGGGGGGAATCGGAGGCGGCGCTCCACCACCTGGAAAAGACCCGGCCGGAGGAGCACTACGACGAGCTGGGCATCTGGCGGCACATCGAGCTGAAGAAGTCGGTTTATCGGCTGCGCGACGACGACCCGGAGCTGCAACCGTGGCTCCAGCGCCTGGGCGAGGTTGCCGGTGATCCGGACACGGTGGATCTCCTGCTCGCCGAGGTCGAGGCACAGCAGCCGGACGGCTCGATACGCGACCCGCACCAGCTGGAGCTGTTCGGCACGCTGCTCACCGAGCTGCACGCCATGCAGCGGCGCCCGGGCCAGGTGCCCCCGGGTGACACGCACTCGATCGGCACGCTCGCCGGACACACGTTCAACGGGACCTGGGAAGAGATTCTCCTGCAGATGAAGGCGGCCGACCGCGAGTGGGCCGACGCATCGCTCACCGAATTCATGGTCGGCCTCGCTCGGCGGGGTCGCGCGGAAACCGGCGTCGTCATCCCGGTGACGGACGCTGAGGCGTTCATCCGTGGCAGCGCCGAGGCGGGGGTCCTGCGCATCATCCAGTGATCGAGCTGCAGGGCCTCGCCAAAACCTATCGCTCGCTCCTCGGTGGCCGGGTAGTGCCGGCGCTTGATGACCTCACCTTGACGCTCGCGCGGGGTGAGGTCGTCGGTGTTGCGGGCCCGAACGGCGCCGGGAAAACCACGCTCATCTCGCTGCTCCTCGGCTACCTGTACCCGACGCGGGGCACGCTGCTGGTCGAGGGCGTGCCCCCGCGCGCCTGGGTGGAGCGGCACGGGGCCGGGTATTTGGCCGAGCTGGTTGCTATTCCGGGGCGCTGGTCGGTGGACGCAGCGCTCCGGCGCTACGCCCTGCTCGCCGAGGTGGCGTCCCGGCGCGTGCCCGAGCGGGTCGAGGCGCTGCTCGCAGACTTCGGGCTTGCCGACCAGCGGACCAAGCGTGTGCGGGAGCTGTCCAAAGGCAATCTTCAGCGCCTCGGCCTCGCCCAGGCCCTGGCCGGCGACAACGATCTCGTCGTTCTCGACGAGCCCACGCACGGGCTCGATCCGGTCTGGACCCAGCGCTTCCGTGACACCGTCCGCGAGCTGCGGCGCCCCTCTCGCCTGATCCTGATCGCGTCGCACAATCTGGATGAGCTGGAGCGCCTCGCCGACCGGGTGCTGATCCTCCACCAGGGGCGGGTGGAGCGGATCGTCACGGCAGGCGCTGGCGCGGTTCCTTCTTCGGGCGTGGCGGTCGGGTACCGGTTGGCCCTCGGCGCGGCGCATCCCGCGCTGGTCCGCGTCTTCCCGGATGCCGCCGCCATCGAGGGGCGCCAGACCGAGTGGCGGATCCGCGGCGAGCTCGACGCACTCAACCGCGGCCTCGCCGAGCTGCTGTCGGCTGGGGCGGTAGTCACGGCATTCGCGCCCGAGGAGAGCAGGCTGGAGAGCGAGTTCCGGGCGGCGGTGGGGGGGGACCGATGAGGCTCCCCACGCGATACGCCGGTTGGATGGTCCGCGATCTGGCCCTGGGGGCCGGGATCTGGATGGCGGCGCTGACCGTCGTCGCCGCATTGCTCGTGAGCAACATCCAGGTGGTAGGCCCCGTCGGAGACGTAGCTCAGGCCGCCTGCCTCGAGGCCCTCAATTGGACGGCGATCACCCTCACGTTGCTCGCAACCGGCGGAATCGTCAGCGCCGACTTCGCGATCGGCCACCAGCGCACGCTGTTCGCGAAGCCGGTAAGCCCGCCGCTCTACTATCTCCAGCGCTGGCTGATCGGGGCGGTCGCCGTCTTCGTTGGGACCGCCGTCGTCGCCCAGACGATCGCGAGCCGATTCGACCTGGCGTTGCTTGGTCCGGCGTTCTTTGCCAGACTGGCGCTGCTTTATCTCGTCATCGGTGGCCTCGTGTTCCTCATGTCCACGCTGATCCGGGGAGACTGGCTCGCGGTAGCGGCATTGCTCGCCTGGCAAACCCTCGTAAGAATGGCGCGCGGGATCGGCGTGGAGCGGGGACCCATCGGCGTGGTGCTCGACGTGATTCTTCCTCCCCGTCCCCTGCTTCGCCTGGGCGATCCTCTGCCGAACGGGCCTGCGCTGGTTCACGTACTGGTGTACGGATCCCTCGCGGTGCTCGGAGCGCTCGCGTTGCTCCGCTGGCGCCCGCTCGCTCGGGGGGCGCGCGAATGACCGAGCGCTGGTCCGCCGGCGCCGTGCGCGAAGTGCTCCCCAACGGGCTCACGCTGCTGGCCCAGCGCGATGACTCCGCACCGGTCGTGGCGGTGGTCACGCACGTGAAGGCGGGATTCTTCGACGAGCCGGACCGGTGGGTCGGCATCTCGCACGTGCTGGAGCACATGTTCTTCAAGGGGACCAAGCGTCGGGGCGTCGGGGCGGTGGCGCGCGAGACCAAAGCCGCCGGCGGTTATCTGAACGCCAGCACGAGCTACGACCACACGGCGTATTTCACCGTGCTGCCGGCCGACGCCCTCGCGGCCGCGCTCGACATTCAGAGCGACGCGCTCCGGAACTCCCTGATCGACGCCGACGAGCTGGCCCGCGAGCTTCGCGTGATCATCCAGGAGGCGAAGCGCAAGCTCGACAATGCCGGGGCGGTCGCCTACGAGACGCTGCACGAGATCATGTTCGACCGCCACCGGATTCGCCGGTGGCGGATCGGTTACGAGGCCGACCTCGCCCGCCTCACGCGGGATGATCTCTGGGCCTACTACCAGTCGCGCTACGTGCCGGAGCGCACGATCGTGGCGATCGTGGGAGCGGTCGAGCCGGGGCAGGCGCTGGCCATGGCGCGAGAGGCCTACCAGGGCTGGGCTCCAGCGCCGGGCGCCCGCGACCCGTCGCCCGACGAGCCGCCTCGACGAGACGTTCGGGCGCGCACGCTTCGGGGCGATGTGAGCCAGGCCGAGCTTGCGGTCGGCTGGCGCACGGTGCCACCCCTGCATCCGGATGCGGCCTCCCTCGACGTAGCCGCGGCGGTACTCGCCGCGGGTCGCGGCAGCTGGCTCCAGCGGTCCCTCCGGGAGACCGGCGTCGTGACGTCGATCGCCGCCTATAACTACTCGCCGACCGAGCTCGGGGTCTTCGGCATCACGGCCGATCTCGAGGCGGAGCGCGTGCCGGGCGCTGTCGAGGGGATCGCACAGGCCACGGCCCGACTGGGGCTGGCCGGGCCGTCCGCGGCGGATCTGGACCGGGCAAAGACGCTCCTCCTCACCCGCTGGGCGCGCCGGCTCGAGTCGATGGAAGGGCGTGCCGCGGCGCTGGCGGCGGCGGAAGCCCTCGAGGACGTCAGCGTGCTTGACCGGGAGTACGCGGCGCTTGTCGCGGCCTCGGCCGACGACGTGAGGACCGTCGCGGCGGGCTATCTCGATCCGGAAGCGGTCTCGGCGGTCGCCTACCTCCCGCGGGACGCCGGCATGGAGCTCACCGCGGACCAACTTGCCCGGACCTTCGCGGTCACGGCGCTTCCCCCGACGAGGGGGCCGGTGGGGTCCGCACCATCACCGCCCGGGAGCCGCGCGGTGCGCGGGAGCGTCGAGTCGGAGGTGCTGCACGTCTCGCTTCCGGGCGCCGATCTGCTGATCCGTCGCAAGCGGGGTGTTCCCACCGTCAACCTCGGCCTCTACATACCGCGTCTGGAGTTCGATCCGCCCGGGCAGGCGGGCTTAGGCGCGCTCACGGTGCGAAGCGGGCTCCGTGGCGCCGCCGGCCTCGACGCCGGCGGCCTGGCGTTCGCGGCCGAGCGGCTGGGCGGTACGCTTGGGGCGGGGTTGACCTCTGACTGGACGGGCGTGGGGCTGACGGCGCTGGCGGAACGGCTGGGGGACGCGGCGGCCCTGATCGACGCCGTGCACCGGACGCCGGCACTCGCCGATCAGGACGTGGCCGCCGAGCGCGACCTGCTCGTCGCGGAAGCGCGGCAGGTCGCGGACGACATGTTCCGCTATCCGTTCCAGCTCGCCTTCGCGGAAGCGTTCGGCGACGCGGGCTACGGGCTTCCGATCACGGGCCTGCCCGAGACCCTGGTCGACCTCGCCGGCAGCGACGCCCGACGGTGGCACGAGCAGACACTGCTCGCTGCCCGTGCGGTCATCGTCGCCGTCGGCGACGTCACCCCGGAGTCCGCGGCTGACGTGCTCGCCGGCGTGTTCGAGAGTCTACCGGCGCGAGCGGCCGCGCCGGCGCTCACGTCGCTCGAGTGGACCCTCGACTCGCGGCCGCGGGAGCGGGTGGTGCGCCGGGACAAGGCCCAGACCGCACTCGCGATGGTCTTCCGCGGTCCGGATCGCCGGAGCCCCGAGCGCTTCACCGCCGAGGTCTGGGCGGCGGTCGCGAGCGGGCTGGGGGGCCGGATATTCGAGGCGCTACGCGATCGGAGATCGCTGGCCTACACGGTACTCGCGTCATCCTGGCAAAAGGGCCGTGCCGGCGCGCTCGTCTCCTATATCGCCACGTCGCCCGAGCGCGAGGCGGAGGCGCGCGCCGCCATGCTGGAAGAGCTGGAGCGGTTCGTGCGAGAGCCGGTGACGACGACCGAGCTGACGCAGGCGGTGAACTACCTGTCAGGACAGGCAGAGGTGAGACGGCAGCACGCGACCAGCGTCGCCGGCGAGGTGCTGGAGGCCTGGCTCGTGGGCGACGGACTCCGGGAGCTGGCCGATCCGGGAGCCGCATACCGGCAAGTGTCGATCGAGCAGGTGCAGGCCCTCGCCGCGGCGCACCTGAAGGGGCTCGCTCGCGCGGAGGGCGTCGTGCGAGGGACGGGCGGCGGCAAGTAGCGCCGGCGAGCGCCGGCGCCATCGACCCTCGTTGTATGTTTGGGCCATGAGGGCAGACAGCCTCCCCCGCTCCGACACCCAGCCCCGGCGCCAATGGAGCGCAGCCGACCTGCTGACGGCTCTCCGGGTGCCGCTGGCCATCCTCTTTCCGCTCGTCACGGATACCTGGGCGCGGGTCAGCATCGTGGTCGTGGCCTCCGCCACCGACTTGCTGGACGGACCGATCGCGCGGCGATTCGGATCGTCGCGTCTGGGTGCCGTGCTGGATCCGGTGGCGGACAAGCTCTTCATGGCCTCGGCGTTTGGGGTCGTTGCCCTGTCGGGTCAGCTGGCGTGGTACGAGGTCGTCGGCGTGCTCCTCCGCGACATCGTGGCGACGGTGGCGTTCGCAATCACGGCGCTGTCCCGCCGCGCCACCGCCATTCCCGCCCGTCTCGGTGGCAAGGCAGTCACGGTGGGCCAGCTCCTTACGCTGATCGCATTTCTGCTCGACTCCCCGCTCTTGCACGAGCTGGTCTGGGCGACCGCGGCCGTCGGCCTGTACGCGATCTGGGACTACACCCGGGTCGCGGGGCGGGAGAAGCGGCCGCTGGGCGGGGTCGGTCCTGAGTAATCCGGCGACGGAGATGCCACGTGACCGCTGAGACGAAACGGGTAGCGGTCGTGTGGGAGGGCGGAACGCGGTTCCGCGGCGGCGAGCCGGGTGGTCCGACCTCCCTGGTGGACGCGGACAACGCGGTGGCACCGGGTCCGACGCTCACGCTGCTCCTGGCCGCGGCCACATGCAGCGGCGCGGACGTGGTCTCGATCCTCGAGAAGATGCAGGTCGGACTCGAATCTCTTCGGATCGACGTCGCCGGCGTGCGGCGCGAGTCGGTGCCCCGCCGCTTCGTATCCATTCGCTTTGTATTCCACGTCCGAGGAACCGGCCTCGACGAGGCCAAGGCTCGCCGCGCCATCGATCTCTCCCTCGAGAAGTACTGCTCGGTCGTGCACTCGCTCGCGCCGGACATCGCGGTCGAGTATGACCTCCACGTGGCGTAGCCTGACGGTCCTCGCCGCCGTCTGCGCCAGGCCGGCGGCCGCCCAGACGACGCTCGAAGCGGGCGGGCAAGCGCTGATCACCACGGCCGATCCTGCCTTGGTGACGGGGGGCCTCTACGGGGCGGTTCGCGCGTCGACACGCATGCGGCTCGCCGTCACAGCCGGCCTGGGTGTGTCGGATGGCCGGGCGGCAGGGCGCGGGGAGTTGCTTGCCCACTTTCTGCTGAGCCCGGCGGCGAAGGCAGGCCCAGGCGTCTACCTCGGCGGTGGGATCGCCGGCGTGGTGGGCGCGGTGGACCAGGGATATGTCGTGGGGCTGGTGGGACTGGAGGCAGCGCCAGGGGGTCGATCCGGCTGGGCGATCGAAGCGGGTGTGGGTGGGGGCATCCGGCTCATGGCTGGTTGGCGCTGGCGCCGGGCGGTCCGGAAACACTGACGCCCCGAGGCGGTTGCCTCGGGGCGAGCGGGTACGCGGTGACCAGGTGGGTCAGACCGCGACTGAGCCTGCGCTCTCCTGACGGATGGGCTCGGCGCGCCGCTGTACGGGCTGGCAGTACCGTTCGCCCAACGTGCGCAGCCTCGCTACCTCTTCCTTGGTCAGGTCCGGATACCGGTCCGTAAGGTACTGCATGGTGTCGTCGAACCACTCCTTCTGGTGCTCGGGGAGGGCTTCGATGACGCCGCACCGGAGGATGTGACTGAACATCTCGTCACGGGCCTGATCGAACGAGGACGCGGCCGCCGGGAGACGCCTGGGCTTCTTCTTGCTCATCGACCTTC
The DNA here is from genome assembly GCA_964519805.1 of uncultured Gemmatimonadaceae bacterium. Taxonomy (GTDB): domain Bacteria; phylum Gemmatimonadota; class Gemmatimonadetes; order Gemmatimonadales; family GWC2-71-9; genus DASQPE01. Next base: position 36,833 of record CAZFKN010000004.1, on the reverse strand, counting down.
CTTGGAGTTCGAGTGTCGGGGCGCTTTCGCGCCGCGCGAATGATAACAGGATCGCACCATCGGGTGCAAAGACGTTCGAAGCCCCCGTCGATGCACGGCCCGCATTACATTCACCGGTATAAACCACGCGAACTTGAGGGCGGTTCCCTCCGGGGCATCGCAAGGTGGGCATGGCGGAGCACGACGAGGTGTACGACAAGGGTCGGGCGGAGCGTCTGGCGGAGTTGCTCCGTGCGCTGGCCGCACGAATCCAGGAGCTGGACCGGGGTGGGCAGCTCCTGGGCGGGGTGCCAGAGCTGCTTCGGTTGATGGGCGACGCCCGGTCGGAGCTGTTCCATTACGAAGTCCGCAGCACATACGACACGCCGGAGGTGGCGGAGAACCGGCGGATCGTCGAGGAAGCCCAGCAAAAGAAGGGCACGTTCAAGCTCGAGGAACCGGAGGACGACGAGCCATGGCGGGCACCCCCGTCGGCATGAGAGGGTTTTACACGGCGCTTAGCGGCGTTGCCGTGATCGGGGTCGGCGTACTGGGATGGATGCTGTCGCGTCCTCGGCCGGCCAGTGTCCCGGCCAACGTGACCGTTCAGCCCGCCGACACGGCGGGATTCCACGGGTACGTCCTCGGCTCGGACAGCGCCAAGGTCGAGATCACGGAGTACGCGGACTATCAATGCCCGTTCTGCCAAACATTTTCGACGCTCCAGATGCCGACGATCAAGGAGCGGCTGATCGACACCGGCCGCCTCCGCTGGCGGTATCGGGACTTCCCGCTGCAGCAGCATTCATTTTCTCGCGTCGCCGCCCATTCGGCCGCGTGCGCGGACGAGCAGGGCAAGTACTGGGAGCAGCACCGCAGGATCTATGAAGGCCAGGCGGACTGGGCCGAATCCCAGGACGCGGCCCCGATCTTCCGGCAGTACGCGGGGGCAAGCGGTCTGGATCTCGCGCGGTACGACGCGTGCATGAAGGCCGCGAAATTTGCCGGTCGCATCCAGGCGAGCTATGACGAGGGCGTGCGTGTCGGCGTGAGCGCGACGCCCATGCTACTGGTGGCGGGGCGCCTCTACCAGGGCCGGCTCGATTCGGACGCTATCGCGCATCTCGTCGATTCGCTGACGCCCCGCTGACGTGTCGCAAGGCGCCAAGGCCCCGGCGCGGGGGCCGGTCCTCGCCGGGCTGGTGCTGGCGGCGCTGGGTGTCGTCTACGGCGACATCGGTACCAGCCCGCTGTACGCGCTGCGGGAATGCTTCACCGGCGAGCACGGGCTCCCCCCCACCGTCGACAACGTGCTCGGCATCCTCTCGCTGATCGTCTGGTCCCTCAACTTCGTTGTCTCCTTCAAGTACATCTCGCTCGTGATGCGGGCGGACAACCGGGGTGAGGGCGGCATCCTGGCGCTCATGGCGCTCGTCCGGCAAAAGGGCATCACCGGCCGGACCCGGATCCGGCGAGTCCTCCTTCCGCTCGGCCTGTTCGGCGCGGCGCTGCTTTACGGCGACGGCGTCATCACCCCGGCGATCTCGGTACTCGGCGCCATGGAAGGGCTCAAGGTGGTGGCGCCCGCCTTCGACCCGTTCGTCGTACCCATCACGGTCGCGATCCTGTTGGCTCTGTTCCTCTTCCAGAAGCGCGGAACCGCCGGCGTTGGGGCCGTCTTCGGCCCGATCACGCTGGTCTGGTTCGCATGCATCGCGCTCCTGGGCATCCGGGGAATCCTCCTGGACGCCTCGGTCATCCGAGCGCTGAACCCCTGGTACGCCGTGAAGTTCTTCATGGAAGACGGGCTGCGCGGCTTCCTGGTCCTTGGGGCAGTCGTCCTGGTCTTCACCGGCGGCGAGGCGCTGTACGCCGACATGGGGCATTTCGGCAAGCGCCCGATCCGCATCGCGTGGTTCGGCCTCGTGCTGCCCGCGCTGCTGCTCAACTACTTCGGGCAGGGCGCCCTCCTGCTGCACGATCCGGCGGCCGCGCGGAACCCGTTCTACGCGCTCGTGCCCACCCCCTTGCTGCTGCCGATGATCGTCGTGGCGACGCTGGCGGCGATCGTCGCGTCGCAGGCCCTGATCTCCGGCGCGTTCTCACTCACACAGCAGGCGGTGCAGCTGGGCTACTGTCCGCGGGTCACCATCAAGCACACGTCGCACACGGAGGCGGGGCAGGTCTACATCCCCGAAGTGAACCAGGCGCTGGCGGTCGCATGCATCGGGCTGGTGCTGGCGTACCGGTCATCGAGCAACCTGGCGGCCGCGTACGGCATCGCCGTGACCGGCACCATGACGATCACCACGGTCCTGTACTACGAGGTCATGCGGGCACGCTGGCGCTGGCCGCTCTGGAAGGCGGGCGCGCTGGCCGGACTGTTCTTGGTCGTGGACGTGACCTTCTTCGCGGCCAACCTGGTGAAGGTCACGCACGGAGGCTGGTTCCCCATTGTGGTGGCGCTGGGGATATTCACGCTCATGGCGACCTGGAAACAGGGGCGGGTGCTCCTGGCCGGGATCATGAGAGAGAACGCGCTGCCGATGGATCTGTTCCTGCAGGATATCGCCCGGCGCAAGCCGCCGCGGGTGCCCGGCGTCGCGGTGTTCCTGACCTCAGACTCGAGCGGTGCCCCCCCAGTGCTGCTACACCACCTCAAGCACAACCAGGTTCTGCACGAGCGGGTCATCCTGCTGTCGGTCGTCACCAAGGAGATTCCCGTGGTCGCGGAGCGGGACCGGCTTCGGTCGATCGGTCTCGGCGAGGGTATCTGCCAGGTGATCGCGCACTACGGGTTCATGGAGTCTCCGGATGTGCCGGCCGTCGTCAAAGCCCTGACCCAGCCCCCACCGGTCGGGCTCGGCCTCACGATCAATCTCATGCAGACGACGTTCTATCTGGGCCGGGAGACGCTCATCGCCTCGGGTGGCCGGAAGATGGCGCGGTGGCGAAAGAAGCTCTTCGTGGTGATGACCCGCAACGCGCAGTCGGCCGCGTCGTTCTTCGGGCTGCCGCCGAATAGGGTCGTGGAACTGGGGGCACAGATTCAGTTGTAGCCATTAGCCATTAGCTAACGGCTCCTATCCTTCCTGCCCTTCATACATCTCCTTCAGCCGGTTCACGACATTCGGATCCGCGAGCGTCGTCGTATCGCCGAGCGCCCGCCCCTCCGCGATGTCCTTGAGCAATCGGCGCATGATCTTCCCACTGCGGGTTTTGGGGAGGTCCGCCGAAAAAAGGATGTCGTCCGGGCGCGCGATGGCCCCGATCTTCTTTGCCACGTGCTCCTTGAGGTCGTCCTTGAGGCCGGACGTCGGCCGGTTGCCCTCCTTGAGCGTCACGAATGCGGCAAGGGCGTGGCCCTTGAGCTCATGCGCCTTGCCTACCACAGCGGCCTCGGCCACGGCGGGGTGATCCACGAGTGCGCTCTCCACCTCCATGGTGCCGATGCGGTGTCCAGCCACGTTCAGCACGTCGTCCACGCGGCCGAGGAGCCACCAGTAGCCGTGCTCGTCGAGCTTGGCGCCGTCGCCGGCAAAGTAGCGCCCCGGGAACCGGGTCCAGTACGTCTGGCGATAGCGCTCGTCGTCGCCATAGATGGTCCGGAGCATGCCGGGCCAGGGTTCGGTGAGCGTGAGAAATCCGCCACCCTGCGCTACCGGCGTACCGGCCGTATCCACCAACTCGGCCGAGATGCCGGGAAAGGGCACGGTGGCGGAGCCCGGCTTGGTGGTGATGACGCCGGGGAGGGGCGTGATCATGATGCCCCCCGTCTCGGTCTGCCACCACGTGTCTACGATCGGGCAGCGCCCGCGGCCAATGTGCTCGTGATACCAGATCCACGCCTCGGGGTTGATGGGCTCGCCGACAGTGCCGAGAAGGCGGAGCGTGGACAGATCGTGGCGCTCCGGATGAGCGGTCCCCCACTTCATGAACGCGCGAATCGCGGTAGGAGCGGTGTAGAACACCGTCACGCCGTAGCGGGCAATGAGGGACCAGAACCGGTCTCGCTCCGGCCAGTCGGGCGCGCCCTCGTACATGAGCACGGTTGCTCCGTTGGCGAGCGGACCGTACACCACGTAGGAATGCCCGGTCACCCAGCCGACGTCGGCGGTGCACCAGAAGACATCCTCGTCTTTCAGGTCGAACACGTACTTGGCGGTGGCCGCAACCTGGGTGAGATAGCCACCGGTGGTATGGACGATCCCCTTCGGCTTGCCGGTGGTGCCGGAGGTATAAAGGATGTACAACGGATCCTCGGCATCCATGGCCTCGGCCTCGGAGTCACTCGAGGCCGCGTCGAGCAGACGGTGCCACCAGTGGTCGCGCCCCTCCTGCATCGTCGCCCAGCTTTCGTCGGCGTCGCTGCCGGATCGCCGGCGCACCACGATCACGTTGCGCACCGAGGGGCACGCCGCCAGGGCCTCGTCGGCAAAGCGCTTGAGCGCCAGCACCTGGCCACGGCGGTACCCCCCGTCGGCGGTGACGAGGGCAACCGCCTTGGCGTCGTTGATCCGATCGCGAAGGGACTCGGCGGAGAAGCCGCCGAACACCACGGAGTGGATGGCGCCGATCCGTGCGCACGCCAGCATGGCGATCGCGGCCTCCGGGACCATCGGGAGGTAGATCGCCACGCGGTCACCGCGCTTCACTCCGAGCGTCTTGAGAGCGTTGGCGCAGCGACACACGTCGCGCGCAAGGTCCCAGTAGGTGAGCACGCGCCGATCGCCGGGCTCACCCTCCCAGATGATTGCGGCCTTGTTGCGGCGGGGGCCTCCGAGGTGTCGATCGAGGCAGTTGGCCGCCGCATTCAGCTTCCCGCCGACGAACCACTTGGCGTGGGGCGGGGTCCATTCGAGGACGCGGTTCCACGGTGCGAGCCAGTCGAGCGCCTGCGCCTGCTCAGCCCAGAAGGCGAGCCGGTCGCGCTTGGCGCGCTCGTAGAGATCGGCCTTGGCAAGCGCCTGCGCCGCGAACTCGGGTGGCGGCGGGAAGCGACGGGACTCGGAGAGCAGCGTGTCGAGCTGGTCGGTCATGGGCCGCGAGATGAAGGTGAACTCACAAGGTAGAGCCGCCTGTGCCACGGAGCCAGAGCCGGGTTGCAGTTCTCCTCAGTCTGTCGCGAAGTACTGTGCAGAGCCTCGCACTCGGGCCCGGACCCAGCCATGGAAGTGTCGTTTCGCGTTGGTGTTAGCACCGATGGCACCGCTCTCGCCTTTCCCCCCGGCGGGCCGCATGGTGCGGTCCCAGAACAAAAAAATCCGCCCGATAAGAGCACACCCGGAGCGATCCGGGGCCGCAAAACTAGAGGTCTCATCCGCGCCGCAGGACTGGGGTGAGATAGCTCGGTGCCGAAGGTGGACATAGGCCAAGCGCAGGTTTGCGCGCCAGCCTTGTCGGGTGTGGGAGGCTTCATGGAAACCACGCACGGCACGGCTCGCGAGCTGATTGCGCCCGAGCGCCTGGGACTCGATACCCGGGTGGAATTCCGCAAGGCGGCGGTCCAGATTCTGGACGCCCTGCCCGACGGCAGCGGCCAGCTCATCATCGATCTCGCCCGCACGCGACAGGTCGACTCCGCGGGGCTCGGCGTCCTGATGCTGATTCAGCGACGCGCGGCCGAGCGGCGGCAGTCGGTGGTACTCCGCAACCCCAACGACGAGATGCGCTTCCTCCTCGTGGTGACCAAGCTCGTCGACCTCTTTCACCTCGAAACGGGGGTCGCCTGACCCCGGGGCGTCCGGCCCGCACTATGGACGGTATCCCGCCGCGGAATTAGTGTTCGTCCGTTCCATCCCCGTGGATGACCCGCTGGGTCCGTGCCGTACCGGACCCGCGTTCGAAGGTCTGCGCATGCATGATGACAAGGTTCGGCGGCGCGTTCTGTTCGTCGAAGACGAGCCGGCCCTGCGCCTGAGTTACGAGCGGCACTTCAATCCGCGGTACGACCTCGTCTTCGCGAGCACCGGTGCCGAGGCGCTGGCACTGCTCGCGGAGCGGCCGCCGGACGTCGCGGTGCTCGACATGCGCCTGCCCGACACCGACGGCGTGGATCTCCTCCGCCGGATCAGGCACTCCCGGCCCAGCCTTCCGGTCATCATCACGACCGCGTACATGAGTATCGAGCCGCAGCTCAAGGCGCTGGATCTTCCCCACTCCGGCTACATCGTCAAACCCTTCCGTCTCGACGAGCTCGGCGCGCGCATCGATGCCGTCCTCTGACGGCCCGATGCTCGACGCGGTCGGTCTGCAACGCTCCTTCGGCGCGCTCCGCGTGCTGCGGGGCGTCGATGTCCGGGTTCACGCCGGCGAGGCCCTGGTCGTCGCGGGCCCGAACGGGGCGGGAAAGACCACCTTGCTCCGGCTCCTCGCCGGTCTGGCCCGGCCGACCGCCGGAGAGGTGCGGGTTGCGGGCAGGAGGGTGGAGCCCTCGGACCCGGACGCGCGCCGCCCGGTCGGGTTCGTGTCCCATCAGTCGATGCTGTACGACGATCTCACCGTCAGAGAGAACGTGGCGCTCGCCGCTCGATTGTACGGCGTGCCAAACCCCGTCGACGCCGCCTCAAGGGTGCTCGAGCTGGTGGGGCTCGGGGGACAGGGTAACGAGCGGCCGCCGCGCCTGAGCCGGGGGCTTCTCCAGCGGGCCTCGATCGCGCGGGCGCTGGTGCATGAGCCCCGCCTCCTGCTGCTGGACGAGCCGTTCACCGGTCTCGATGCGCCCGCGACAGAGCGTCTGCGGTCCCTCCTGCGCGCGCGGCTTTCGGCCGGCCTCGCGCTGGTGCTCGTGACCCACCACCTCGATGACGCCTGGGAGCTGGCGTCCCGGGTCGCCGTGCTGGCGGAGGGGCGCTGGGCCCTCGACGAGCCGCGTGCCGGGGACCTCGATCAGTTCCTTCCCCGCTACCACGCGCTGGCCAATGCGTGAAGCCATCCGGCTGGCGCTGGTGGTGGCGGGGAAGGACGTGCGGGCGGAGCTGCGCAGCAAGACGGCGCTCCTGTCCGCGACGGTGTTCGGGGCGCTGGTGCTCGTCATCTTCAACTTCGCCCGGGATCCGACCGCTCTGTCATCGACCGACCTCGCACCGAGCGCCCTGTGGGTGACGTTCGCGTTCGCGGCGATGATCGCGATGAACCGCGCGTTCGCCGTGGAGCGCGAGCACGGGGCGCTCGATGGGCTCCTGCTCGCACCGGTGCCGCGCGGCGCGCTGTTCGCTGGGAAAATGCTGGCCAACCTCGCGTTCGTCGCGGTGGTGGAAGCGGTCGCGCTTCCGCTGTTCGTCCTCTTCTTCAACCTGGACCTCTCCCGGGCGGTCGGCGGCATCGTCGGCACCGCGATACTCGCCACGATCGGCTTCGTCGCGGTCGGAACGGTGTTCGGGGCGATGGCGGTCCGGACCCGCTTTGCCGAGCTGCTGCTGCCGGTGCTGCTGCTCCCGTTCATGGTCCCGCCGCTCGTCGGCGCGGTGCAGATAACCTCACGACTGCTGGCGGACCGTCCGTTGAGCGAGATGCTGGGGTGGCTTAGAATACTCGCCGCCTACGATGTCGTCTTCGTGACCGTGGCCGCCCTCGTTTTCTCTTACGTGGTGGACGAATGACCGCCGCCGTTCCACCGCACTCGATCGAGCGTGCTGACGTCGTCATGCGGCGCGGCCGGACCATCAGCGCCCTGGCCCTGCTCGGGATCGCGGGCGTGTACGTGATGGCGCTGGCCTATACGCCGATCGAGGCCCGCCAGGGCCTGGCGCAGAAGATCTTCTACCTGCACGTACCCGCCGCCTGGAGCGCGCTCCTGGCGTTCTCGCTGGTCGGGATCGTGAGCGTGCTCTACCTGTGGCTCCACGACCCGCGGCTCGACCGCTTCGCCGCGTCCTCCGCGGAAGTCGGCCTGGTCTTCGCCGCCGTGATGCTGACCACCGGGCCGATCTGGGCCAAGCCGATCTGGGGAACCTGGTGGACGTGGGATGCCCGCCTCACGCTTACCCTCTTCCTCTTCTTCCTCTTCGTGGGCTATCTCGCGCTTCGCTCCGCCGTGCACGATCGCCACGAACGGGCGCGGTTCAGCGCCGTGGTCGGCATCATGGGAATGCTGCTGGTGCCGTTCGTGCATCTGAGCGTCTACCTGTTCCGGACGCTGCACCCGCAGCCCATCGTGCTCAAGCCGAGCGCTCCGTCACTGCCGTGGGAGATGCTGCGGACGCTGCTCGTCTCGACCCTCATGTTCACGCTGCTCTATGTCGGGCTGGTCACACTGCGGTACGGCATCGGCCTGGCGGCGGAGGCGAGGGAGAACCACGGTGCCACCTGAGCCGCCGGTGAACGGCGGGTATATGATCGCGGCCTACGTAGTGGCAGGGGCGATACTGCTGGCGTATTTTGTGCGACTGCAGGTGCTAAGCAGGAAGTGAGAAGTAGGAAGGCTGAGCCGTGCTCCCCTTCTTTCAGTCCGGCCGCTTGAGCACCAGGCTCGCATTGATCCCCCCGAACCCGAACGAATTGCTGAGCATGAACTCCGGCCGAGCCTCGCGGCCGTCCTGTCGGATGTAATCCAGATCGCATGCCGGGTCCGGGCTCTCGAGATTCACGGTCGGTGGGAGCCAGCCGTGACGAAGCGACAGCGCGCAGATGGCGGCTTCGATGGCGCCGCTCGCGCCGAGCGCGTGGCCGTAGTATCCCTTGGTCCCGCTCAGGGGCACCCGGTAGGCGTGCTCACCGAAGACCTGCTTGATCGATGACGTCTCCGTCGGGTCGTTGAGCGGCGTGGACGAGCCGTGGGCGTTGATGTAGCCGATGTCGGCCGGCTCGATGCGGGCGTCGCGGAGTGCGAGCTGCATCGCCCGGGCGGCCTGGCGGCCATCGGGTCGCGGCGCGGTCATGTGGTAAGCGTCGTTCGTGAGTCCGTACCCGCAGATCTCCGCATAGATCGGTGCACCCCGCGCGAGGGCCCGGCCACGCTCCTCCAGAAGCAGGACTGCGGCCCCCTCTCCCATGACGAATCCGTCGCGCGTGCGATCGAACGGCCGGCTGGCCCGGGCGGGATCGTCGTTCCGGGTGGACATCGCCCGGATGATGGCGAAGGCGCCGAAGCAGAGCGGCGCGAGCGGCGCCTCCGCGGCGCCCGCGAACATGGCGTCGGCCTCGCCGCGCACGATCGCGCGAAACGCTTCACCGACGGCAATCGTGCCGGACGCACAGCTCATTCCATTGGTCGAGTTGGGCCCCGTAACGCCGAACTCGATCGCCACGTTGCAGCTCGCCGCGCCGGCAAACACCGTGAGCGCGAGCGTGGGATCGACCGCTCTCGGCCCGCCCTGAAGGAACTCGCGGTACTGCGTCTCGCCGAAGGCGACGCCGCCGAGCGCGGTCCCCATCATTGCGCCCACCATGTCCGGGTCTTCGCGCGAGAGGTCGAAATCCGCGTCCGCGATCGCGAGGCGGGTCGCGGCCACGCTGAAATGCCCAAAGCGGTCCAGCCGTCGGGCTCGTCGCTCCTCCAGGTGATCGGTCGCGACGAAATCGTTCACCTGCGCCGCGATCCGACTCTTGAACGGCGTGGGATCGAAGCGGGTCACACACTGCACGGCCGAGCGGCGCTCACGCAAGCCGCGCCACAGTCCGGCGGCGCCCGTCCCGATCGGCGTTACTGCACCAACACCCGTTATGACGACCCGGCGGCGATCAGGCATCGGCCCGCTCCACAACCTGTCGGATGCCTGCGAGGGTCCGCGAGGCGATCCCGTGAACGAACACGGGCCCGATCACCCACTCGGCGGCAGGGCGGCGAATCAAGGGCCAGTCCGGCCCGTTCCATTCATGTACGATGGTCACATCGGTCCCTTCGTAAGCCGGTTGTAGCCGCCATTCGACGGCCATCCCGGTAGTGATCCCCCGCACGTGCCGATAGCGCACGGCGGCGGCCTTGGCGTCCACCCACATCTCCGACACCCACCAGGTGGGGTACCGGAGACGACCGAACGGCCGCCACGCAGCCATCTCCACCACGCCGCCGTCGGGACGGCGCTCGACCATTCGCACCCAGCGATAGTGACTGAGCAGCTCCGGCCAGCGCTCGACGTCGGCCGCGGCGCGGAAGACGCGCTCGACCGGTGCGCGCATGAAGAGCCGATCCTCGGTCCGCATCATGCGGGCGCCGGCGTCCACGTTGCGACGAGTCGCCATCCGGGCCGTCGGGCCACTCTTCCGGAGACGCCGGCCCGCCGGAGCAGCGCCGTCAGCTCGCCGGGGCTGAACCCGCGACGGATCGAGGTGAGCCCGTCGGCAGTGGTGATTGGGTCGAATCGCAGCAGCCGGGCCCCGCACCAGAACGCCGCTGCAGCCAGGTGAGCGCGGCGGAGATCGGCGACGACCACCGCCCGCCGCGCGAGGCCCTCGCAGGTGCGGAAAAGCTCCACTACCGAGTCGGGCTCGAAGTGATGCGCGAGCATGCAGACGGAGACGATATCCACGCTCTTCCGTGACACGGGCGGCGCACCCGCGCAGGCGATCACCGTAGGAAGCCCCCTGCCGATGGCGAGCCGAGCCGCCTCCGGATGACGCTCCAAGCCCATGGGGACAAGCTCGATACCGCGCCGGGCGGCCCACGCCGCCGCGGCCCGGGGAACGTCACCCAGCCCGCTCCCGAGGTCGAGCAGCGTAAGCCGCGTGCCCGGCGCGAGTCCGCGCAAGACACGTCCGAGGCCCCAGCAGAGCGCCGCCGTTCCGCCGAACCAGCGGTTGGCGCGGGCGATGTTGCGGAGCGACGTCCGGACCAGCGCGGGGCTCCCGTCGGGGTCGTCGAGCAGCTCGGTGCCGAGGCGGCGCGTTGCGAGAGATGCCATGGGTCAGCCCAGGGTGCCGTAGCCGCCCCGGTAGTACAGGAGCGGCCGGCCGTCGCTGGTCCCGCCGCCCACGACGCGGCCGATCACGATGGTATGATCTCCCGCCTCCACCACGTGATGGCGTACGCACTCGATGTGGGCGAGCGCACCGTCGAGCAGAACCCCCCCGTTCCGGCTCGTGGTGTAACCCACGCCGTCGAACCGGTCGTCGTGTGGGTCCGCGAACCGGCGGGAGAGCGCTTCCTGGGGGCTGGAGAGGATGTTGGCGACGAAGACGTCTCGGCGCGTGATGAGCCCGTGGAGCTCGGCGCGATGATCGACGGCGAGGGAGACGAGCGGCGGCTTGAGGGACACGGACGCGAGACTGTTGGCGGTCATGCCGTGGGGGCGGCCGTCGGGCGCGGCGACTGTGATGATGGCGACCCCCGTCGCGAACCGGCCGAGGAGCTGGCGGAACTGGGCGTCGTCGACGTCGGACGCGCTCACAAGACCATCCGCGTGAGAAAGGCCGGATTCAGCACTCTCCCGGCGGGCACGAAGTCACCCGTGACCCCGATGAGCGTGTGGGCCATGTCGCGGTGTCGACCGAGGCGATCAACCGCGCGATCGAAGAGGGAGGGCCACTCCATCGCATAGCCGATCAGCCGTTCCACGGCCCACTTGCCCAGGAATGCCCGACGGCGGGCCGACGCGTAGGCATCGAGGCGCCGTGCGCGGACCGGCCCCGGCGCCTCGAGCGCGGCCGCGCCGTGCTCCGCCACAAGCTCGGCCCCGCGAAGCGCGGCGCAGATGCCTTCGCCGGTGAACGGGTCGAAGAAGTCCGCCGCGTCACCCACGAGCAGCGCCCCGTCCGCGATCGTCCGCCGCGCCCGCATGTCGAACGGCCCGGTTGCGAGCACCGGTCGCTGGAGCCGCTGCGGATCCACCCGCCCTCGCACGCCGGGGAACTGCTCCAGGCTCTCGAAGAAGAAGTCGTGCGCGCGCGCCCGCGCTCCCTGGATTCTGGCGGCAGGCACGACGAGCGCCACGTTGGCCAGGTTGTCGCCGATGCGATTCAATCCCACATAGCCATGCGACCCCACGTGCATCTCGGCCGAGTCCCCGAGGTCGCGCACCGCCTCGACGTGCGCCACGAGCGCGTAACGCCGGAGCCGGCCCCCGCGGCGGACGCCGAGGCGCTGAGCCACCGCGGACCTGAGCCCGTCGGCGCCGATCACGAGGCGTGCGTGGATCAGACGGCGCCCATCGGGATCGCCGGCCACGGCGCCCGCGACGGCGCCCCCGTCGTAGAGCAGCTCCTCCAGCGCCGTGCGCTCCAGCACGGTCGCGCCCGCCTCGCGAGCGGCCTGTACCAGCCGGGCGTCAAGCACCGTGCGCCGGACCGAGAGCCCGGTAGCGCGGCCGGGGTGGGGCCGCGCTTCCGCAAAGATGCCGTGCAGGCGCGCGCCGAGGGGTCCCCGCACAATCGTGCCGACCAGCGGCCGTGCTCCGGCCCGTTCCAGGTCGGATACGACGCCCAGTCGATCGAGCACCCGCACGGCTTCCGGGCTCAGGTATTCTGAGCAGGCCTTGTCGCGGGGGAACGCCGCGCGATCGATGACGACGACCGCCAATCCCTGGCGGGCGAGCAGCGCGCCGCTCGCGCTCCCCGCCGGCCCGGCCCCCACGATGAGCACGTCCGCCCGCAGATCGCGCACGTCACGCCACCCGGCTGAACTCGTCCGCGTCGAGCCGCAGCACGTCGGGAGAGGGGAAGCTGTATTGCAGAGTAAAAGTGACCAGGCCGACAGGGCCGGCGTACATGACGGTGACGGTCGTCGCGTCGGCCGTCCAGGAGCACGGGCGGTCGCTCTCGGATTGCAGGCCATCTGTGATCGTGAGGAACGTCTCGAGGCAGGCGCCGTCCGCGTCGAAGCGCCAGGTAGTGGTCTGTATGGTGCTCGGCAGGAACGCGGTATTCACGCCGCGCCAGGTACCGAGGAGCGGTGAGAGCGACGGCGCGGGCTGAGGCGCCGGGGCGCCTCCGCCCGGCGGAGCCAGCGGGACGCCCGCCGTGGGCGCCGGCTCGGTCGGCGTGGGGCGGCAAGCCTCGATCACGACAAGCGCGCCGAGAGCCAAACCCACGACGCCCAGCCGGCCACGGCAGCCAGCGTGGTGGCCAGCGCGTTCACACCGTCGTTGTCGAGCCACTGCCAGCCTCCCTCCAGGATCGTTGTCGCACCGCAGCGATGCGTTGGCCACTCGGACCGCTCGTCACAGGCCGGGCAGCGGAAGCGGCCCTGCACGGCGGCGCCGAGCGCGGAGTCTACGACCATCCCTCCGAAACCTATCGCCGCCGTGAGCCAGAGGCGGTAATCGGCACTGAAGACCGCGCCCGCCCCCGCCACGACCAGCGCGCCGCACAATGCGCCAAGACACCCGAGCAGAGTGACACCGCCGCCCGTGCCGGCCGGGACCTGCCGCCAGGTAAGGAGGTGACGTGGCATGACTCGGCTCCATGCACCGGCCGACGTGGCCCAGGTGTCCGCGGCGGCGGCAGCGAGGCTCGCCGTCACGATCCAGAGGGCGAGTCCGGGCTCGCCCCGGGCGATGAGCGCGCCGAGCGCCGCGGGCCCCCCGTTGGCTAAGACCTGCCAATGGTCTCGTTGATTCCCCTTGGCGTCCCCCAAGGGTGGGGCTGCCGGACCGATCCGCGAAACTGCGCTGCTCGAGACGAAGAACGCCGCGAGGGCGGCGGCCCCGGGCCAGCCCGCTCCGACGAGCACGGAACTCCCTACCAGGGTTGCGGCGACGGCGCCACCGGCCGTGAGACTGGCGGCCAGCCACGCCACGACCGCAAACAGTGCGGCGAGCGCGACGGCCGTCAGGAGCGACACTTGCTGGGGCGCGGGCCCGCGCCCTAGGCGTCGGAGGGGTTACGGAGCGAGGCGAGGATGCGGTCGCGCAGGCGATCGGGGCAGCACTGCCCCTTGGCCTTACGCTCGAGCATCTCGAGAAAGCCGCGCTCGAACTGCAGGTGAGTGAAGCAGTGCCGGCATTTCTGGAGGTGCGTGGTGATCTTGGTTTCCAGCTCCGGCGTGAGCTCCTGCTTCAGGTAATCCTGAAGCAGCGCCAGCGCCTCGACGCAGTTCGGACCGCCGGCCATCAGCGTGTCCCCCGCATGCTACGGCTTGGCCGGCGCGCGGTCGCGCGCCCGGATGTAACCCATTTCCACCGCATGGTCGTACAGTACCTCCTGAAGCTGGCGCCGCGCCCGGAACAGGCGGGACTTGACCGTGCCCACCGGTATGTCCAGCACTTCCGCGATTTCCGCGTAGCTCATATTCTCGATGTCGCTCAGCACGAGCACTTCACGGAACTCCTCGGGGAGCGCGTCGATTGCGTCGAGGACTTTGGCGTCTACGATCTGCGCGAAGAATGTCCCCTCGGGGTCTTCATCCTGGGCTGCTCTGAAGACGGCGTGCGGCTCGACCGCCTCCAGGTCCATCGGGATCGGCTCCCGCTGCCTGCGGCGGTAGTCATTGATGAACGTGTTACGCAAAATCGTGAACAGCCAACTCCGGATGTTGGTTCCGGGCTGAAAGCGCTGCCAGGAGCGGAAAGCCTTGAGGACGGTATCCTGAACCAGGTCTTCCGCCCTGCTCGGGTCCGTCGTCAGGCGGAGTGCGAGCCGGTAGAGGCTGTCGAGCTGCGGCAGCACCTCCGCCTCGAACGCACGCCGGTCGGGTGCAGGGTCGGTCATGACGCAATGTTCCTGCAGGGTTCGCCCTGCGCAAGGACCCCTGGATGGGCCGGCGTCCTCCGGCTATGTTCCGCCCCGTCTCGCGGTTCCGGACCCGCCCGCGCCCCCACCCCCGTGCCCGATTCGCTGCCGATCCCCGCGTTCCTTCCCCTGAGCCTGCTGGAGGCGCTCCGCAATCTCGATACGCCCGTCGAGGACGGCCTCGAGGTCCTGGCGAAGGACATCGTCGCGCGCCGGCTGGGTCTGAGCGAAACCGTGGCGGCGCAGATCGACCGCTATCGCCAGGCAGCGGAGCGGGAGGGGGCCGTCACGGAGGACGAGCTGGTGTCGGTCCTGCGCCTCGTGGGCCGACGCCCCGATGCGCCGCTGGTGTTCGCCGACGCCGGCCGCCGCGCGGCACGTTATGCCGTCAAGGCGAGCGGTGGAGCGCGCGCGCTGGTGAAGGTGTCACCGACCGGTCTGGGCCAGCGGCTCGCGCGCCGAGCCGCGCGCCGGCTGGCTACGACCTACTTCCGCGGCGACCTTGCCGCCAGCGGCCCCGACCCGGAAGTGCGGATGCTCCGGCCGCTGTCGATCAGCGCCATGCCCGACGGCAGCGCGTGTCCGTTCTACGGCGCGGCCTACGGCGAGCTGCTCCGCACGCTCGTTGGTTTCGAGGGCACCATGGTGCACGAGCACTGCGAGGGCCGCGGCGATCCGGCCTGCCTCTGGCGCGGGCAGGGGGCGGGAGAATACGAATGAGCGCACTGGCCGATCTCGACCGCGCGGCGCTGCGTGCCGCGCTGGACGAAGCGGGAGCCGACGCGTGGCTCATCTACGACTTCCGGGGCGTGAATCCGGTCGCCGCGCGAGTGCTCGGCGTGGGCGGCATGGGCACTCGCCGTCTCTTCGTCCTGCTCCCGCGCGAGGGCGAGTTGGTGGCCGTCGCACATCGCATCGAGCTGCAGGGCGTCGAAGGCTTCCCCGGCAGAGTCGTACCGTACGCGCGGTGGGAGGAGCTGCATGCAGCCCTCGGGCCGCTGGTGCGCGGGCGCACGGTGTCGATGGAGGTCTCACCTGAAGATGCCGTTCCGTACCTGGACCGCGTTCCATTCGGTGTCGTGGAGCTCCTGCGCCGGCTCGGCGCGCGTGTCGTTCCCTCGGGTCCGCTCGTCTCCCGCTTTGCCGCACGCTGGAATGCCGTGGAAATCGCCGGACACGTCGCCGCCGCGGAACACGTCGCCGCGGTCGCCCGCACGGAGCTGGCCCGGGCCGTTCGATCGCCCGGGACGACGGAGTCCGCGGTGCAGGCCCGGGTGACGGAGGCGCTGACCAAGGGCGGGCTCACGTTTGAGCACCCGCCGATCGTGGCATTCGGCGCGAACGCCGCGAACCCGCACTACGAGCCGATCGCGGGCCGCGACGCAACGCTTGCCGCGGGGCAGGTCGTGCTGCTGGACCTCTGGGGCGCCCCCGACGCGGGCGTCTCGGCCGATCAGACGTGGATGGGCTTCGCGGGAGCGACGCCGCCGACGCGAGTCCAGGAGGTCTGGACCGTCGTGCGGGATGCGCGGGACGCGGCCGTCGCACTGATTCGGGATGCGGCTCGCGCGGGCCGGCCGATCGCCGGCTACGAGGGCGACCGCGCGGCCCGGGACGTCATCGAGCGGGCGGGGTTCGGACAGTGGTTCGTGCACCGCACCGGACACTCCATCGATCGCGATCTTCACGGGTCGGGTCCGCATCTGGATGACTACGAGACGCACGACGACCGTCAGCTGGGCCCGGGTCTCGGGTTCTCGGTCGAGCCGGGTGTCTATCTGCCGGGCGAATTCGGTATCCGCAGTGAGGTGAACATGTATTGGGGACCAGACGGCCCAGAGATGACTCCCCGCGAGCCGCAGCGCGAGTTGATCACCGCGTAGGACGGAGCGCATGCGTCTGTGTATCGCGGCGCTGCTCGGGGCCGCGAGCCTGTTTCCCCCCACGGTCAGGCAGACCGGCGAGCAACTCGCGCTCCGCGCCGTGCGATTCTATCGGGCCGACCACCACCGCACCCGCGTCACCGCTTTCCTCGAGATTCCGTGCGCCGTCGTGGACTCGAGCGGTTCCGCCTATCAGGTGGCCTTTCGCATTACCGATTCTGCCGGGGCATCGGTCGGCGCCGAAGCATGGAAAGCCACGGTCCCGGCGCAGCGGCACCCCGGGCCCTGCGTGGTCGAAACGGTAGAGTTTCTCGTGAGCTCGGGGCGATATCGACTGGAAGCCACGGTGAGGAACGTGGTGACAGGGCGGGAATCGCGCTCTGCGATCGACCTCGAGGCCTTCGACCGACAACCCACCGCCTCGGACCTGCTCCTCTCGCCGGCCATCCGACTCGCATCGGCGGGCGACACCGTGCCGCAACCCGGCGAGCTGCGCCGCGGCGGGGCGCTGGTGACGGCGGCCGCGCTGCCGCGTTTGGGTCCGACGCGGACGACAGCGCACTATTTGCTCGAGGTGTATTCGGCCGGCGAGAAGGACGATGCGGGAACTATGTCGGTCTGGGTCGAGGACTCGACCAGGGGAGTGCCCCTCCGGTGGCGGCCGGTGCCGGTGCAGGTGCGTCCCGGGGGTAGCACGCTGCACGGGCACGTGAGCCTCGTAGGCCTGGCCCCTGGTCGCTACAGTCTGGTGGTGTCGGTGGATCTGGCAGGAAGGACCGATCAGCGGCGGGCGGAATTCGTGATGGAGGGGGAGGCGGTAAGCGGTGAACGGTGAACAGTGAACAGTGAACAGGGGGGCCCATGGAGTCGCGGGGCCCCTGTTCACTGCTCACCGTTCACCGCAGTCAGTTGTACGTCCCCCTCCCGGAACTGGTGCTGGTACAGTCGCGCGTAGAGGCCGCCGCGCGCGAGCAGTGCGGTGTGGCTCCCCTCCTCCACGATGCGACCGTGATCCATCACGATCAGCCGGTCCGCGCGGCGAACGGTGCTGAGTCGGTGGGCGATGATGAGCGTCGTCCGGCCCACCAGCAGGCGTTCCATCGCGTCCTCAATCAGCCGCTCGCTCTCGTTGTCGAGGCTGCTGGTCGCTTCGTCCAGGACGAGCACGGCCGGATTCTTGAGGAGCGCTCGGGCAATCGCTACCCGCTGCCGCTGACCGCCTGACAGCTTGACGCCCCGCTCGCCCACCAGTGTGTCGTACCCCTGCGGCAGCCGCTCGACGAACTCGTGCGCATGGGCGGCCCGGGCCGCCGCCTCGACCTCCGCGACGGTCGCCCCCGGCCGCGCATAGGCGATGTTTTCCCGTACCGTGCCGCTGAAGAGCGCGGGCTCCTGCGGCACGATCCCGATGGCGCCCCGCAGGTCGGCCAGGCGCAGGTCACGGATGTCGATGCCGTCCAGCAGCACGCGCCCTTCCGCCACGTCCCAGAAGCGCGGCAGCAGCGACACCAACGTCGTCTTGCCCGCTCCCGAGGGCCCGACCAGCGCCACCACCTCACCCGGCACCACGCTCAGGTCGATCTCCCGCAGCGTCCAGGGGGCGGTTGGATCGGCCAGGTAGCGGAAGGAGACGCGCTCCAACGCCACCGCGCCGCGTACGGGCCGGGGAAGCTCGCGCGGCACGGGCGGGTCCGCGATCGGAGACACCGTCTCCAGCAGCTCGAACACCCGCTCGGCGGCGCCGACCGCTTCCTGATAACTGCTGAAGAACGACGCCAGCGCCCCGATCGCGGCCGCGATGAAGACCGTGTAGAGCAGGAACGACACGAGCGCGCCCGGGGAGAGCTTTCCGTCCAGCACCAGCAGCCCGCCTTGCCAGAGCACGACGACGATGCCGCTGAACGTGGTGAACGTGAGGATGCCGAAGAAGAGCCCGCGGACTTCGGCCCGAACCAGCGCCGCCTTGACGCTCGCGAGCACGCGGGAGCCGTAGCGCTCCCGCTCGGCGGGCTCCTGCACGAAGCTCTGCACGGTGCGGATCTGGCTCAGCGCCTCCTCGGCGACCGCGGTGGCCTCCGCCACCCGGTCCTGCACGCCCGTGGTCATCCGCTTGAGCCGGCGCCCGAAGTAAAAACCCGAGCCGACCACGAGCGGGACCACGCCGATCGCCGTGAACGTCAGACGAGGCTGCATGAGGGTGAGCAGCACCACACCGCCGACCAGCGCCAGGAGCTGGCGCGAGAACTCGGCGATCTGATGGCTCATGACGCTCTGGAGCAGGCCGATATCGGCGGTCAGGCGGCTGGTCAGCTCGCCCGTGCGACGCTCGGCGAAGAACCCGGGTGGCATGGTGAGCAGCTTCTCGAACAGCTCGCGCCGCAGGCCGGCCACGGCGCGCTCACCGGTGGCGCTGAGGTAGTAGGTCTGGACGTAGTTGAGAAACGCCTGGATGACGAAGAGGCCGATCAGCAGCAGCGCGATTCGGTCGAGCAGCGCGCGGTCTTGCCGCAGGAATGCGGCGTCGAGCAGGTAGCGGACGACCTGGGGAAAGGCGAGGCCGATGGCCGCGCTCAGCAGGAGGGCCACGACCGCGAGCGCGAGCCCACCACGGTACGGCCGGACGCGTGGCCACAGGCGGCTCAGGCGACCCGGCGAGGGCAGCCGACGGCCCCCGCGCGCGGATTCCGGGGTGGAAGTCATCCCTACGAAGCTAATTCACCGGGCCGGGGCGAGCGCTTCCTGGCTCGGGTTGCTCAGGATGAGGACGGCGGGAGGGGATACCTGTGCGCCGGGAAGATTGCGGTCGATTCCCATCGCCACGAAGAGGAGGGCGAGATACAGGAGCGAGTAGCGGTAGAGCTTCCAGGCCGTGGGAGTCACCGCCGCCTCGCGGAGGAGGCGGACGCAGTACCAGAGCAGGGGCGCGCCGAGCAGAGTGGCGGCCACCGCATAGAACCAGCCGAACGCTCCGAACAGCACCGGCATGAGCGTGAGCGGCAGCAGCATGAGGGTGTAGACCAGCATCTCGAACTTGGTGCGCCGCTCGCCCCGAACGACGGGCATCATGGGAACGCCGGCCCGTGCGTACTCGCCCTGCTTGATGAGCGCGAGCGCCCAGAAGTGCGGGGGTGTCCAGTAGAAGATGATGGCGAAGAGGTAGATCGCGGCGAGGTCGATCCGGTTGGTCATTGCCGCCCAGCCGACCAGTGGCGGGAACGCGCCCGCCGCACCGCCGATGACGATGTTCTGCGGGCTCGACCGTTTGAGCCATACCGTGTAGATGAGGACGTAGAACAAGAGGCCGCCGAGCGCGAGCCAGGCGCTCAACGGGTTGACCAGCTGCCAGAACAGGTCGAAGGCGATGACGGCGAGACCGATCCCGAACGCGAGTCCGACCGCGGGCGCGATGCGCCCGGCGGGGATCGGCCGGAACCGGGTCCGCGACATCTTGTCGTCGATGTCCCGGTCGAACCACATGTTGATGGCGTTCGCTCCGCCGGCCATCAGGTAGCCGGCGAGAATCACGACGAGCACCAGCTGCAGGGACGGCAAGCCGCGTCCGGTCACGAACATCGGCGCGATGGTCGTAACGAGGAGCAGCGAGATGATGCGCGGCTTGGTGAGCGTTACCAGGTCGGCCACCAGCGAGGGCCGGCGGACGTCCACGGCCTGGGAAGGAGCCTCCACGAACCTGCCTCCGGGATCAGCGGGCGAGAGCGGGGAAAGAACGGCCCCGGACTTCCCCTTGTCAAGCGGGTCCGATTATGCTCCCAGCCGAACTCCGCGCCGCCGCATCCACCCTGGATCAAAGGACTTCCCATGGGCGCTGCCCCCGATGTCTGGGGTGAGCGACTCCCGCGCCGGCTGGGTCTCGGCAGCGCCATCGCCGTCCTGGTGGGGAGCACGATCGGCAGCGGCATCTTCCGGGTGCCGGCCGGCGTCGCCGCGACGCTCGGGGTGCCGGGACCCGTCATCCTCGCGTGGGTGCTGGGCGGCATCGTGGCGCTCGCCGGCGCGCTGGCGCTCGCGGAGCTGGCGGCGGCGCTACCCCGGTCGGGCGGCGTCTTCGCTTTCCTGCTCGAGGCGTTCGGCCCGGTCCCGGCCTTTCTCTTCGGCTGGTCCGAGCTGACCGTGATCCGCGCGTCGGCCCTCGGCGCTATCGCGACGATCTTCGCCGAGTACTTGGGGTACTTTCTCCGGTTCGACCCTCCCACCATACGGCATGTCGCGGCGGCGACGATCGTGGTGATGGGGGTCCTCAATTACGTAGGGGTCCGGGCCGCCTCCGCGGTGATGAACCTGGTGACGATCGCCAAGTTCAGCGCCGTGGCACTCCTCGGCCTGTTCGCATTCACGGCGGCCGACGGCAGCGCCACGCACTTCACGCCGCTCTGGGCCGGCACGGTTCCGGTATCGCTCGTCGCCACGGCGCTCGTGCCGATCATGTGGACCTACGACGGATGGGCCGACCTGGCCTTCATGGGAGGCGAGGTGCGCGAGCCCGGCCGCAACCTTCCGCGTGCCCTGATTCTCGGGACGGCCGCCATCGTGACGGTGTATCTCCTGCTCAACGCCGCGTACGTCTACCTGGTCCCGTTGCCCGAGATGGCGAACTCCCGCCTCGTCGCCGCCACGGCGGCCGAGCGAATCCCCATGCTCGGCGGCCACGGCGGGGCACTCGTGTCCGCCCTCGTCATGGTCTCCTGCTTCGGTGCGCTGAACGGATCCATGATGACGGGCCCGCGCATCTTCTTCGCCATGGCCGACCGGGGGCTCTTCTTCCCGGCCATTGCCACCGTCTCGCCGCGGTTCAAGAGCCCCTCCGTGGCCATAGGACTGGCCACAGTTCTGGGCGTGGTGTACGTGCTGCTCAATGATTTCCAGCAGCTCGCCAACAAGTTCATCCTGGGGATCTGGCCGTTCTACGCGCTCGCGGTGGCCGGCGTGTACGTGCTGCGGCGGACCCGCCCCGACCTGCAGCGGCCCTACCGAACGGTCGGTTATCCGATCACGCCCGCGGTCTTCTTGCTGGCCTCGGTCGGGATGGTCGTGAACGCGCTCATCACCGATCCGGTCAATACGGGGGTGACGTTCGCCATCATCCTCGCCGGTCTGCCGGTCTACGCCGTCTGGAAAAGCGTGAGAGGTAAGGGGTAAGCGGTGAGAGGGGACAGCTTCCCGGTCCCTCTTGCCTCTCACTTCTCACCTCTCACCTCTCACCTCTCACCTCGCACTGTACTTCAAGCGCAATATCCGCCGCCTTGACGCTGTGCGTCAGCGCGCCCACCGAGATGAAATCGGCTCCCGCCAACGCATACGCTCGCACGTTGTCGAGCGTGATCCCGCCGGTCGCCTCGATCTCGATGCCCGGCGTCATCGCCCGCGCCGCGACCGCCCACCGCTGCACCGTTTCGGGCGACTGGTTGTCGAGCAGGAGCCGAGTGGCGCCGGCCTCGCACGCCGCCTGGAGCTGGGCCTCCGACTCGACCTCCACCTGAAGCGCCTCGATGCCGCGCCCACGGGCCTTCGCCAGGGCCGAGCGAAGCGTCACGCCTTGCGCCGCGAGTGCACGCCAGTGGTTGTCCTTGACCATCACCGTGTGGGCCAGGTCGAGCCGGTGCAGGGAACCGCCCCCGGCCAGAACCCCGGCTACGTCCAGCAGCCGCAGGCCCGGCGCGGTCTTCCGAGTGTGGAGGATGCGGGCGGTGGTGCCGGTGACGGCACCGACGTAGGCCCGCGTGGCGGTCGCGATGCCGGAGGCGCGCTGGAGCAGGTTGAGCAGCGGGCGCTCGGCCCGGAGCAGCGGCGCCAACGGCCCGGTTATCTCCCCGACGACCGCATCCCGACGCACAGGCTCGCCCTCGGCCGCCTCCCAGTCCACGGTGCAGGAGCAGGCGCGAGCGACGGCCTCCGCATAAACACGGCCCGCAAGCAGGCCGTCGGTCCGGAATTCGATTCGTGCCGAGGCCCGCTCCGTCGGGGCGACGGTGACGTCGCTCGTGGCGTCACAGTGGCCATCTTCCGCGAGCACGATCGCCGCGAGCCGCTCGGCGTCGGCTCCGAAATCGGGCATCACTTGCCCAGGCTCACCATGCGGTCGAGCGACAGACGGGCACGACGGGCGATCTCGTCCGGCACTGTGATCTCGTAGCGATCGAGCCGCAGCGCGTCGCGGACGTTGCCCAGCGTGATCGTCTTCATGAAGGCACAGACGGCCTCGGGGTCGGCCGGGTAGAACCGCTTGTCGGGCGCGACCTGCCGCATCCGATGGAGAATCCCGGTCTCGGTCGCCACGATGAACGCCGGCGCGGGGCGGTCCTTGGCCAACCGGATCATCCCCTCGGTCGACGCGATGTGGAGCCCCGTGCTCGGAATCGCGCCGCGGCCCATCTCGTAGATGAGCTGTCCGGCGCAACCACACTCGGGATGCACGAGCACCTCCGCGTCCGGGTGCTCCTTCCGCTGGGCCTCGAGCGTCGTCGGGCTGATCCCCTTGTGAACGTGACACTCGCCGAGCCACACCTCGACTTTGCGGTCCGGACGCATCCGGCGGACATGGGCGCCGAGGAAGAAGTCGGGCAGGAAGAGAATGCCCTTCTCGGCGGGGATCGCGTCGATCACGTCCAGCACGTTGCCGCTGGTGCAGGCGTAGTCCAGCTCGGCCTTCACCTCGGCCGTGGTGTTCACATAGCCGACGGCGACGTAACCGGGGAACTGCGCCTTCCATTCACGCACCTGCTCACCGGTGATCGTCGCGGCGAGGGAGCAGCCCGCGCGCAGATCGGGGAGGAGCACCTTCTTGCCCGGCGAGAGGATCTTTGCGGTCTCCGCCATGAAATGCACGCCGCAGAAGACGATCACCTCGGCATCGGTCCTGGCCGCCTGGCGCGACAGCCCGAGCGAATCGCCCACGAAATCGGCGACGTCCTGGACCTCGGGACGCTGGTAGTTGTGAGCGAGGAGCACCGCGTTTCGCTCCCGCGCCAGCGAACGGATGTCGGCTTGAAGCGCGGCGATGACGGCGGGCGTGAGGTCCGCGTGTTCGATGACGGGGAGCGGCAGGGCCATCAGACGGCTTCGGACGTGCGGACCTTGGGCGGGTAATCGAGGCGGCGGTGGCCGCCACGGCTCTCACGCCGACGCCGGGCGGCTTGGGTGATGAGCGTGGCGACGAGCAGCTGGTTCTCCGTCCGCCAATCGCCTGGCGGCACCCGGCGCGTGAGCGCCGCCAGAGCCTCTTCCGCATGGAGCAGGGATCGTTCGGTCCGCTGGAGGCCCACGTCGGCGGTCATCACCGCGCGCATGCCCGCGCGGATGATCTCGCTCTCTTCCGCGGGGAGCGTGTCGGCCAGTCCCTCCCCCGGCACCGGGCCGGTGGACTCGGGCGCGGCGGTGCCATCCGGCGGCAACGCCCGGGCAACCCGATCCGCGAACACCAAACCTTCGAGCAGCGAGTTGGAGGCGAGACGATTGGCGCCATGGACGCCCGTGCGAGCGCACTCACCTACGGCCCAGAGTCCCGACAGGCTCGTGCGACCGTCGAGGTTGGTCCGGATGCCGCCCATCGCATAGTGCAGCGCCGGCGCCACCGGCAGCAGGTCACGCGAGGCATCGAGCCCGTGACTCGCTAGCATCTGGGAAATGCCGGGAAACTGGCGACCGAAATCAGGGATCTGCCGCGCATCGAGCCAGGCCCCACCCGCCGCGTCGGCGCCCGCCACCGCCCGCGCGAGCACGTCCCGCGGGGCGAGCTCCCCCCGCGCGTCGTGGTCGAGGGCGAAGCGATGCCCGTTCCGGTCCAGGAGCACGGCCCCGGCCCCGCGCACCGCCTCGGAGATGAGCGGCGCGGGGTTCACCCCCGGCAGCTTGAGCGCCGTAGGGTGGAACTGGAGGAACTCGAGGTCCCGAAGCTCTGCCCCGGCCCGGTATGCCATGGCCCAGCCGTCCGCGGTGGCCACTTGCGGGTTGGTGGTGACGGCGTAGAGCTGCCCGACGCCGCCGGTCGCGAGCACCACCGCGTTCGCGCGAACGACGAACGCGGGACGATCGGGCTGCACCAGAAGCGCCCCCGTCACTCGACCCCCCTCGACGATCAGGGCCTTGGCTTCGGTATGCTCGAGGATCTCGATGAGGGGGTGCTCGCGAATCACGCCAGTGAGAAACGCGACCAGCGCGGCGCCGGTGCGATCGCCACCGGCATGGATGATCCGGGGCCGAGTGTGGGCGGCCTCCAGCCCGAAGCGGAGCCTGCCGTCGGGAGCACGATCGAACGTCGCCCCCATCGCGAGCAGCTCGCGGATCCGGTCGGGTCCCTCGTTGGTGAGTATGCGGACGGCTTCGGGATCGGAGAGCCCGTCGCCGGCGGCCAGCGTGTCGGCAGCGTGCTGCACCGGGTTGTCGCCGGGGCCGAGCGCGACCGCGATCCCGCCCTGGGCCCAGGCGCTGGCGCTGTCGGCGAGGGTCTCCTTCGTGACCAGGCGCGCGCACCGGCCCTCCGCCGCCAGCCGCCATGCGGTCCACAGGCCCGCGATGCCGGAGCCGATGATGAGCGGAGCCGCCTTGTCCATGTGGGAGAATATAGGCGGGGCGACGACCCGGCTACGTCCGTACGCGCGCGAGCAGCACCAGGCCGATGGCCAGGAACATCACGTTCGGGAGCCACGCCGCCGCCGTCGGGTTAATCAGGCCGCCCGCGCCGACCGCCTTCGCGATCTGCATGAGGAGCAGGAAGAACACCGTGGTGGCGAGGCTGATCGCGATGCCGAACCCCATGCCCGCCCGCGGCGACGTGATCGCGAGCGGGGCGCCGAAGACCGCGATGATGAGACACGTGGCCGGGATGGCGAGCTTGAGCGCCTGCTCGACGATCAGCTTGTTGGCATCGTTGCCCGAGCGTTGAAGCGCCTCGATGTAGCGGCCCAGCTCGGCGTAGCGCATCTCGTCGGGCGCCTTGGGCTCGGCCATGAGGTCGCCGGGGGTCTGCACGAAGCTTCGGAGGCGGAGCGAGCGGAAGGTGAAGCTCGCCTGGCGCTCGGGCGTGGCGATCACTCGGCTCGCGCCGCTCCAGAGCCGCCAGCTGCGGTGCTCCGTGTCGTATGTCGCGCTGTCCGCCGTGACGACGAGACCGGGGTACTTGATGCCCGTTCCCTGCCGCTCGAACAACAGGCCCTTGAGCTTCCTCGTGGCCGTCTCGAGCGACCGAATAGTGTACACCCAGCCCTGGTCGCCGCGATATACGAAGTTGAACCGCGCCGACGTGGGGCCCTCGGGCTGGGCCTTCTGGATCTTGAGCTGCTTCGCGGTGGAGCCGGGCGCCAGCTCGCCCACCACCACCGCCAGGCCCGTCGCGAAGATCGATGCCAGCATCAGCGGAAGCACGAGGCGGCGGAAGCTCTGGCCCCCCGCCTTGGCCGCGGTCAGCTCCGAATGCCGCGCCAGGTTGCCCACCGTGAACACGGTGGCAAAGAGCACCGCTGCCGGGAGCACGAGGAACATGTTCTCGGGGACGGAGTACACGTAGCTCACCACGATCTGCCGCACGGTGAGTCCTCGATCGAGCAGTTTGTTGAGCGAGTCGGTGAGGTTGATGAGAATGGAAACGATCGGGAAGCCGAGCACGGTGAGCGCGAAAATCCGGAGCCAGAGGCCAAGGATGTAGCGGTCGAGAAGGCGCGGGATCACGCGGCCCTCCGACGGAGACGGAAGCGGTAGCGGATCGCGTCGAGCAGCTCCCGGAAATCGCCGCCGCGGTTCAAGCCGGGTTGCCGGTTGACCAGGATCAAACCCACCACCCCCGCCGCCGTGAGAATCAGGTTCGGCAGCCACATCGAGAGGCCGGGCGACAGGAGCCCGCGGTCCGCGAGCGCCTCGCCGGCGGTCAGGCCCACGTAGTAGATCGAGAACGCGGCGAGCCCGCCGCCGATCACGAGTCCCATGCCGCCGCGGGGGAACCGCAAGGCCATGGCCAGCCCCACCAGCACGAACGAGACGCAGGCCAGGCTGATCGCCCACTTCTTGTGGATTTCGACCATGTACCGATCCTGCTGGAGACTGGCGTCCGAGACGCGGGCGGAAACGAGCGCGACTTCGGCGTAGGCCGACAGGCGCGTGGGCAAGTCGACCGCAGTCGTGTCACGGGGGCGCGGGCCGGAGGGGAGCGCCGGGGTCGGGGCGGGTCGCGGCGTCGGCGTCTGGGCGGCGGCGTTCTTCGGCAACAGCCGAGCCTTGATCGCTGCGCGCAGGTGCGCCAACCAGACGCAGTAGTCGCCGGACGCGGGCGGATGGGTCGTGTCCTGCTTCATCAGCGGCAGCCGCAGCAACTCGCGCAGGTCGCGGTCGAGGAGGAACCGCCGATCTGCCTGCGCCCTGCCTTCATCGCGATCCGCGTCCCGGACGACGGCGAACATCTCGCAGCTCGACATTTCGCGGTCCCCCCGGATCTGGTCCGAGGTGTTCCGCTCCAGCTCGTCGAAGACGTTCCTGACGCGGATGCCGTTGGAAGCGAACTCCGTCACCTGAAAACGATCGGCCTCGTCGGTCTTGTATTGGTGGATCACGCCGTGATAGAGCTGGAGCGTGAGATCCCGGCCGCCCGGTGCATAGGCCATGAACCCGCTGTCGGCGTAGATCACCCGGCGGACGTGCTCGTCGCCTACGTCGTAGATGGTGACGCCGCGGAGCTTGCCCGTCGCGCCGTCGATCCGCCCCGAGCGCAGGAAGTACTTGGACGGCGGCACCTCGTTGATCACCTGCTCGCGCAGCTCGAAGGTCGGCTTCTTCCTCCCGATGTCGATTAGGAGCCCGCGCAGCCGGGCGTTGGTCTCGGGGAGCACCTGGTCCACGAAGAGAAACGTGAGCGCGGACATCAGGACCCCCCATGCCAGGAGGGGGCGCAAGATCTGGGGCACGCTCACCCCGTTTGCCCGAAGGGCGGTGACCTCGTTGTCGGCGGCGAGGTGGCTCATGGCATAGAGCACGGCCAGCAGCACCGCCATGGGGATGGTCATCGCCAGGATGAACGGCAGGCTCAGGACGAAGACCTCCGTGATCACCCCCCAAGAGAGGCCCTTGCCGACCAGCGAGCCGAACCGCCTCGCGATCTGGTTGAGCAGCATGAGGCTGGTCAGCGCCCCGAGCGAGTAGCAGAACGGGGCGAAGAGCTGGCGCAGGAGATATCGGGCGATCAGACGCACGCGCGAAAGATGAGCGCCCGGCCCGCGGCGGCCAAGGCGGAGGGCGTCGAGGGCCGGGTTATAATGAGGCCATGTCGAGACCCTTTCCGGTTCTCCTCGCGCTTGCGCTTGGCCTTGCCGGCTGCGCTCGCGAGGCCCCGCCACCCCCGCCCAAGTTCGACGGCAAGGCGGCGTTCGAGTACCTCAAGAGCCAGGTCGCGTTCGGACCCAGGATCCCCGGCGCCCCGGCGCATGCGCGGATGGCGCAATGGCTCGACAGCGTGCTCCGGACGCGGTCGGACACCCTGGCGGTGCAGGCGTGGACCCACGTGACCGCGACCGGCGATTCGCTCCCGCTGCGCAATTTCATCGCGCGGTTCAATCCCAAGGCCACCTCGCGCGTGCTGTTCCTGGCGCACTGGGATACGCGGCCCATCTCGGACGGCCCCGGCTCCAAGAACCCGAAGGCCCCCGTCCCCGGGGCCAACGACGGCGCGTCGGGTGTGGCCGTGCTCCTCGGGGTGGCGGACGTGCTCAAGCGCCATCCACCCACGATCGGGGTGGATCTCCTGTTCGACGACGGCGAGGACTACGGGGACTTCAATCAACACCCGAACGACGTGCTCATCGGAGCCCGGTACTACGCGGCCCACCAGATGCCGGGACCACAGCCCAAGTACGCGGTCCTCTTCGACCTCGTGGCCGACAAGGATCTCCAGATCTATCAGGAGGGGAACTCGCTCACCGGGGCCCCGGAGATCGTGAACCTCGTCTGGGCCGTGGCGCGCAAGGCGGGGCACCAGGATGCTTTCATCGACGCGCCGAAGCACACGCTCACCGACGACCACGTGGAGCTGCAGAAAGTCGGGATCAAGGCGATCGACGTCGTGGACTTCGACTACCCCTCCTGGCATACGCCGGACGATACGATCGACAAGGTCAGTGCCGCGAGTCTCCAGATCGTGGGGGACGTCGCGGTCGCCCTGGTCGAGCAGGAGAAGTAACGCAGCTTTCCGCTCCGATCCGCAGGGAACGGGTGGCGCGACTCGCCTCCCGCGACGCCACCGTTCCCGCATGCCTCCCGCCGAACGCCGCGCCCTCATCTTCCTGCTCGCCCTTGCCGTCGCCGGCCACGCCGCTCGCCTCGTCGCCAACCGCCCGGGTCAGGCCCCTGGAGAGATCGAGCTGGTCCAGGCGTTGCCAGGGCAATCGCCCCTGGCGCACAAGGACAGCACCATCGCCCTGAGCCGGCCGCTGGACCCGGGGGAGCGTATCGATCTTGACCGGGCGGGGCCGGAAGAAGTGACCCGGCTGCCGCGAGTCGGGCCGGGGCTGGCGAAACGCATTGTTGCCGATCGGGAGGCCCGTGGCCTTTTCGGCAACCTAGCTGGATTGGATCGAGTCCCGGGGGTCGGGGCCGCCCTTCTGAGCGCCATCGCGGACCACGCCACGTTCAGCGGGCAGCCCCGGGCCCAGGATCCATCTCATTCCATCCTAGGCTCTTCCCCGGATCAGGTTTCCCTCAACCGGGCCACGGCCGCCGAGCTGGAGGCTCTTCCGGGCATCGGGGCGAAGCTCGCGGCGGCCATCGTGCGGGACCGGGAACGTAACGGCCCGTTCCCGTCGATCGATGCACTCTCTCGCATTCCCGGCATCAAACCTGCCTTGGTCGGCCGCGTGCGCCAAAGGTTGCAGGTGCCTTAAAGTCGGACACCTCCCGGGCGCATCCAGGGGCAGTGGCTTTCCCTACCCACAACCGTGAGCTTCGACCCCGACGATGGCGACCGCGGCCGCCGGTCCCGACCGGCTCGGCGACATCCTGATCAAAGAAGGCCTGATCACTCGGGAGCAGCTGGCACAGGCGCTCTCCGAGCAGAGGGCCAGTAAGCATCGCTTGGGGTATGTCCTGGTGAAGCTGGGCCTGGTGCAGGAGCTGGAAATCACCAAGCTCCTGGCCCGCCAATACCGCTTGCCGGCGGTCGACCTTTCCCGCTTCGAGGTCGATCCCAAACTCGTCAAGCTGATCCCCGCCGACCTCGCGACCAAGCACGTGGTCCTCCCGCTCAAGCGCGAGGGCCGCACCCTGACGATCGCGATGGCCGACCCGACCGACCATGGCCTGCTCGAGGACCTGAAGTTCATCACCCGGTACGACCTGTTCCCGGTCATCGCCGGCGAGTACACGCTACGCGCCCTGATCGAGAAGCACTACGAGTCGTCGGACCAGCAGCTCCAGAGCATCCTGAAGGACATGGAGGGGTTGGCCGATGACGTCGAGGTCCTCGAGGAAGAGGAGGAGGAGACCGGTGCCGCCAATGTCGACGACGCGCCGGTCGTCAAGTTGATCAACGGGCTTCTCACCGACGCGGTGAAGCGCGGCGCGAGCGACATTCACATCGAGCCCTTCGAGCACGAGATCCGGGTGCGGTACCGCGTCGACGGCGCGCTGCTCGAGGTCATGAAGCCCCCGCTCAAGATGAAGGCCGCGCTCACGTCGCGCGTGAAGATTCTCTCCCAGCTCAACATCGCCGAGCGGCGCGTGCCGCAGGACGGCCGCCTCAAGCTCAAGATGGGCACGCGGGTGATCGACTTCCGGGTGTCGACGCTGCCGGTGCTCTTCGGCGAGAAGATCGTGCTCCGAATCCTCGACAAGGGGAACCTGACGCTCGATCTCACCAAGTTCGGGTTCGAGCCGAAGGCGGAGCAGGACCTGATGAAGGCGATCCTGAACCCCTACGGCATGGTGCTGGTCACCGGGCCGACCGGCTCGGGCAAGACGACGACGCTGTACTCGTGCCTCCAGCGGATCAACACGATCGACACGAACATCATGACCGCGGAAGACCCCGTCGAGTACAACCTGATGGGGATCAATCAGGTCCTCGTGCGCACCGACATCGGGCTCTCGTTCGCGGCGGCGCTGAAGGCGTTCCTGCGGCAGGACCCGAACATCATCATGATCGGTGAGATCCGCGATCTCGAGACCGGCGGCATCGCCATCAAGGCGGCGCTCACCGGCCACCTCGTGCTGTCGACGCTCCACACGAACGACGCGCCCAGCACCATCACTCGTATGATCGACATGGGCGTCGAGGCGTTCAACGTGGCGAGCGCGGTGAACCTGGTCGTGGCCCAGCGGCTGGTCCGGCGTATCTGCAAGGAATGCAAGGCGCCCCACACCTACGGGGACGACGAATTGCGCTCCCTGGGCACGGATCTTGACTCCCTTCGCAAGATCAAATTCATGAAGGGCGGGGGCTGCGATGCCTGCAGCGGGACCGGGTACAAGGGTCGCCAGGGCCTCTACGAGGTCATGGCGCTCTCGCCGGAGCTGCGGCGCATGATCTTGCGCGGTGCGTCGGTAGCAGAACTCCAGGAGCAGGCCGTGGCTGAGGGGATGCTGACGTTGCGCATGGATGGCATGAAGAAGATCGCGCGGGGCGTGACCACCCTGGAAGAAGTCGTCAAGGAGAGCGCCGGATGACCGTCAATTTGCGAGCGTTGCTCGAAGAGATGATCGAAAAGGAGGCATCCGACCTCCACGTCACCGCTGGCGAGCGGCCTAAGTTGCGTATTGACGGTGACATCACCGATAGCTCTTCGCCCGATGTCCTGACCGCCAAGGACACGCTCCAGCTGGCCTACTCGGTCCTCACCGAGAACCAGAAGAAGCGGTTCGAGACGGAGGACGAGTTGGACTTCAGCTTCGGGATCCAGAACCTGGCTCGGTTCCGCGGCAACGTATTCAAGCAGCGGGGCTGTGTGGCCATGGTAATCCGCATGATTCCCTTCAATGTGCGAACGTTCCAGGAGCTTGGCCTGCCGCCGGTTGTGGCGAAGCTGGCGGAGCGGCCGCGCGGGCTCATCCTGGTGACCGGGCCGACGGGATCGGGGAAGTCCACAACCCTGGCCGCGATCATCGACAAGATCAACAAGGAGCGGAAGGGCCACATCATCACGGTGGAGGACCCGATCGAGTTCATCCACCGTCACCAGGCCTGCATCGTCAATCAGCGCGAGGTCGGCACCGACACCAAGAACTTCGCCAACGCGCTCAAGTACGCCCTGCGTGAAGACCCCGACGTCATCCTGGTCGGTGAGATGCGCGATCTCGAGACCATCGCCGCCGCGCTCACGATCGCGGAGACGGGCCACCTGGCGCTCGCGACGCTGCACACCAACTCGGCCGCCGAATCCATCAACCGCATCATCGACGTCTTCCCGCACAACCAGCAGTCGCAGGTGCGGGCGCAGCTCGCCTTCGTGCTCGAGGGCGTGGTCACCCAGACGCTGCTGCCGAAGGCCAAGGGACGCGGCCGGGTGATGGCGGCGGAAATCATGGTCGCGACGCCGGCCATCCGCGCGCTGATCCGCGACGAGAAGATCCACCAGATCTACTCGTCCATGCAGGCGGGCAAGAAGTTCGGGATGCAAACGATGAACGACGCGCTGTACCAGCTCTACATGGCGCGGGACGTGACCGAAGACGAGTGTCTCCGGGTCTCGGGGGATCCGAACGAGTTCCTCCGGATGATCGGCCAGCGGCCGATGGAAGACCAGGACATTCCTGCGGTAGGCGAGAAGCAGCTTCGCGCCGCGGGGGCCACCCGCCGCTAGGGCGAGGGAGAATCACCGATGCCGATGTTCGAATACACCGCGCGCAACGCC
The DNA here is from genome assembly GCA_964519805.1 of uncultured Gemmatimonadaceae bacterium. Taxonomy (GTDB): domain Bacteria; phylum Gemmatimonadota; class Gemmatimonadetes; order Gemmatimonadales; family GWC2-71-9; genus DASQPE01. The sequence continues at coordinate 4,528 of CAZFKN010000004.1, read as the reverse complement.
GCGAACGGGCAGATCCAGAAGGGCCAGCTCGACGTGCCGAGCCAGTCCGAGGTGAACAACTACCTCAAGAAGAACCGGCTGATGCTGGTGAGCGTCCGGGAGGCTCCCAAGCAGATCAAGTTCACGCTGCCGGGGGGACAGCGGATCAAGACCCGCGACATCGTGATCTTCACCCGGCAGTTCGCCACGATGATCAACGCCGGTCTGCCGCTGGTGCAGTCGCTCAACATCCTGGCACAGCAGACGGAGAACAAGGCGCTGGCGGAAGTCACCCGCGCGGTCGTCTACGACGTCGAGTCGGGCAACACGCTGGCCGATGCGTTCAGCAAGCACCCGAAGGCGTTCAGCGACCTCTACGTCAACATGGTGGCCGCCGGCGAGGCCGGCGGTATCCTGGACACCATTCTCCTCCGGCTCGCGACGTTCCTGGAGAAGAACGACGCCCTGATCCGCAAGGTGAAGGGCGCGTTGGTGTACCCGGGCGTCATCATCACGGTTGCGGGCATCGCGATCGCGATCCTGCTGATCTTCGTAATCCCGGTTTTCCAGACCATGTTCGCCTCGGTGAGCATGGAGCTGCCGCTGCCGACCCGCATCGTGATCGGGCTGTCCGACCTGCTGATCGGATACTGGTGGGCGGTCCTTGGCGCCATCGGGCTCACCGTCTTCGCGATCCAGCGCTACTACGCCAGTACGAGCGGCCGCAAGAACATCGACGCGCTGCTGCTCAAGTCCCCGGTGCTGGGCGACCTGCTCCGGAAGTCGGCGGTCTCCCGCTTCACCCGCACGTTGGGCACCCTGATCTCGTCGGGCGTCTCGATCCTCGAGGGGCTCGAGATCACGGCGAAGACGGCCGGCAACATGGTCATCCACGACGCGGTCATGGCCTCGCGCCAGTCGATCGCCGGCGGCGAGACGATCGCGGCGCCGCTGGAGAAGTCGAAGGTGTTCCCCCCCATGGTGATCTCGATGATCGCGGTGGGCGAGCAGACCGGCGGCCTGGACGAGATGCTCACGAAGATCGCGGACTTCTACGACGAAGAGGTGGACGTCGCGGTGAGCGCGCTCCTCTCGCTGATGGAGCCGATGATGATCGTGGTCCTGGGCGTGGTCGTGGGCGGCATGGTGGTGGCGATGTACCTGCCGATCTTCGACATGATGAATACGGTGCAGTAAGGCGGCTCGTCCCAGCCGGCTTACCGTACCAAGGACCGCGGCGGCCTTCCCGGCCGCCGCGGTTCGTTTTGACCAGCGTGGCCCGCCCGCTTGGACGCGTCATTCGTCTTTCGTCCATGCCGTCACAGGGCCTTGTAGAAAATGGTCGTGTCGCAGGGCCGTCCGTCCGGCCAGAGGGCGTAGCCCGGCACGATCCCGACCTTGGTCCAGCCGAGGCGCTCGTACAGGCGCTCGGCGTCGGCGCCGGTGACGGTATCCAACACGAGCAGCGTCCGTCCGGCCCCTCGGGCGGCGTCCTCGACCGCCCGCATGAGGCGAGCGCCGAGCCCCCGGCGGCGCGCCGAGCGGCGAACCAGCATCTTGGCCAGGTCCGCGCGATGGGGCTGGTTTTCCGGGAGGTCGAGCAGGAGCTGCACCGTTCCCACGATCGCGCCTGTGGCTTGGTCCTCGGCCACGATCAGAATCCGAGTGCCGGAGACGACGCCGTCGGCCACGCGGCCCCAGAAGCCGTCCGCCCGCTCCCGCGAGAGCGGCGCCATGAAGCTCACGGACGCGCCGCCCTCCACGCAGTCGATCAGCACCGCGGAGAGGTCGGGCACACGGGCGTGCGCCTCGGCTCCCGTGAGCTGGCGAATGGCGATCTGGTCCGGAGTGGCGGCGCCTGCGTCCGAGGCGCCGGACGGGGCAGGCGCCGGGGTCGCCTGCGGGAGTTGGTTCATGGGCTGCTCCTCCGGTCCGGCACCAGCGCTACGAGGTAGCGGACGGGGCGTTTGGCGGGGTTTCGAAAGGCTGTAGGCCGGTCTATACGCATCGCAAGGCAGTCACCGGCATCCAGGCGGTGCGTGGCCGCGCCGAGGCTGACCTCTACGCGCCCCTCGAGGACCCAGATCTGCTGGCTCAGGCCGACGGTCCGGCTCGCCGTGTCGTAGGCCACGCGCGCGCCGGCCGGAAGCCTCACCTCGACCAGCTCGATTGGCGACGGGAAACTCGGTGGCGAGAGGTTGCGGCGGACGTAGCCCGTCGCGGGATCGCGCCAGGAGGCCTGATCGGCGCGCCGCGAGACCGGTGAAGCGTCGGCGCGTGCCTCCTCGGCGAAGAGGGAGGCGATCGAGACGCCCAGCCCCGCCGCGAGTCGATCGAGCACAGCGGCCGTTGGGCTGCTCTCGCCGCGCTCGATCAGGGAGATCGTGGCCCGGCTCACGGCGGCGCGGTCGGCGAGTGCATCGAGGGTGAGCCCGCGCTCGGCCCGGAGACGGCGCAGTCGGGCGGCCAGGCGGGACTGGGTGTCGGGGATGGTCGTTTCCATAATACTAGAATTGCATTCCATGATGATGGAGTCAAGAGGTCGGAGGCAGCGCTGCACCTCCCCAGGTTAGGTCCGTTCAAGACATCCTCGCCTCCCGTCTCTACCCTGGCTTCATGCTCGTGCTTCGTTATCTGCTGGCGGGCGTCCTCGCCGCCGGCGCGCAACGCGATACGCTGCTGCCCGCAAGTGCCCTGCGCGCCGACCTCGCGGTGCTGCGCCAGGCACTCGAGGAAGGACACAGCGGGCTCCGGCGCTACACCACGGCTGCGGGGTTCGACGGGGGCGTGGCGGCGGCGGAACGACAGCTCGCCGCGCCGATGACCGCGGCACAACTATATCGCGTGCTTGCGCCGCTGGTCGCGCTCGTCAGGTGCGGCCACACCATGCTCGTGCTGAGCGATTCGCTGCAACAGCATCTGGTCACTGGAGAGCGCCTGTTGCCGTTTCGCGTCCCATTCGTCGGCGGCGCTCCATTCGTCGTGCGCGACTTCTCGAGCGACTCGAGCAAGGTCGCCGGGTTCGAGCTCCGATCCATCAACGGACGCCCAGTGGACAGCCTGGTGGGTCTCATGCTCGCCGGCACATCCGCGGACGGCGATATCGGGACGTGGAAGCGGGCGGCGCTCAGCGATTTTCGCTTCGCGACCAACCTCGTGGCCCTCACGAGCATCCGGGCGCCCTATCAGCTTGTACTGCGGGAACCGTCCACCGGACGCCTCGTGCGGCTCCGCTCGACCGGCCTCACATTGCCCGACCTCCGCGCCGCCGCTCGGGTCCGCTACCCGGATGACGCGCCATCGACACCGGCGGCCCAGCTCGAATTGCTGCGCGACGGCAGGATCGCCCGACTCACCATTCGCCGATTCCTCGACCCGGCCGACTCCGCGCGCGGCGAGGGGTTTCCCGCGTTCCTGGTCCGCGCCTTTACGACGTTGCGCGACCATCGAACGGCTGCACTGGTGATCGATCTCCGCGACAACGGTGGTGGTGAGGACACCTACGGCAAGCTGCTCCTGTCGTATCTCGTCGCCCGCCCATTCGACTACTATCGCGACCTCGTTCTCAACGGCCGCGAATTCAGCTTTCGCCGGTTCACGCGCACGATGGACGACATTCCCCCCGGGTTTGCCCGGCCGGGCCCGGACGGGAAGCTGCACGGCGTCACCCACCCCAACCTTGGGCGGCAACAGCCGTCGACTCCGGGCTTCACCGGACCGGTTGTCGTGCTGATGAACGGGGAAGCGTCTCGACGACGGCGGAATTCATCTCGATGGCCCACTCGGAGCGGCGCGTCACCTTCGTGGGTGAGGAGGCTGGTGGCGCCTATCTGGGCAACACGTCGGGATTCGAGGCCGAGGTGGTCCTGCCGAACTCAGGACTCGTGCTCTCTCTCCCGCTGGTCGGTTACTATCTCGCCGCGACCGAGGACGTCGATCCGCGGCACGGTGTGGTGCCGGACTATCCGGTGGCACCGACGATCGAAGACTTGATCGCTGGGCGGGATCCGGTGTGGGAGAAGGGGTTCGGCCTGGCTCTGAGCCGAATCAACTAGGCGGGTAGGGACGCCGGGATCAGCGACGCGCGTCAGCGGCCCAGTGCGGCGCGGTGGTCCAGGTGGCGGCGATGAGCGCGACCACAACTGTCACACGCAGGAGCTGTTGCATTAGGGGCCTCGGAATCCCTACGGTGACCCGCGGCCCCGGTTTCCCGCGTACATCGCCGTTGGAGTCCGGCGCCACCGACCGCCCTACGCCCCCGCCGCCTGCACCTTCCGCCCCGCATCTCCCCGGAGCTTGGCCGACACCTCCTTGAACGTGTCTTCCAGGCGATTCAGCATCTCGTGCAAGAGTGCGGTCGGGATGTTGAGCGCGGGCTCGATCCGGATCACCTGCGCCTTGGAGTAAGTCCCCGCCACCAGCACGCCCCGCTTGAAGAGGCCCGACGCCACCTGCCAGCCGATCTCCTGGCGGGGGAACTCCATGCCGATCAAGAGTCCCTTGCCGCGCGCCTCCTGCAGCACGTCCGGGTACTTCCGCTGGAGCTCCT
>CAZFKN010000003.1:56480-66056 GCA_964519805.1 uncultured Gemmatimonadaceae bacterium | reverse complement strand
GCGTGGCCGATGCCGATCCAGAAGACGAACGTCGTGATGTAGACGCTCCAGAAGACCGGCGGTTGGTAGCCGGCGTGACCGAGCCCGTCCTTGATCAGGATCAGGAGGGTGAGGGCGCCGACGACGAAGAGGCCCACCGCCCCGAAGAACAGCAGGACGTACCCGGTGCTGGGCTTCCCGAGCGACGCGACGACGTCGCGGGTGACATCGGCGTGGCTCTGGGTGATGACGGGTTCCTGCGCGAGGACGGCCATGCTCAGGCCTCCACCCGATTGGTCACTTTGGCCAGATAGGTGATCGCCGGCCGGGTGTTGATCTCCTCGAGGACGTGGTAGCCGCGGTGGTCCTGACTGCTCTGGTGGACGCGGCTGCCAGGATCGTGCAGGTCACCGAATACGATGGCGTCAGACGGGCAGGCCTGCGCGCACGCCGTAGTGAACTCGCCGTCCTTGAGGGGCCGACCCTCGAGGCGGGCCTGGTGCTGCGCGCCGCGGATTCGCTGGATGCAAAACGTGCACTTCTCCATCACGCCCCGAGCGCGCACCGTCACGTCCGGATTGAGCTGCAGGTTGAGCGGCTCGGGCCACGCCCGCTCGTTGTATTTGTACCAGTTGAAGTACCGCACCTTGTAGGGGCAGTTGTTGGCACAGTACCGCGTGCCCACGCAGCGGTTGTAGACCTGGGCGTTGAGGCCATCCGTGGTGTGATACGCGGCGTACACGGGACATACCGGCTCGCAGGGCGCGTTGGCGCAGTGCTGGCAGAGCATGGGAACGAACCGCGCCTCGATCGGCTGGCCCGCCGCCGTGCCGCCTTCCCAGTAGCGCTCGATGCGCATCCAGGTCAGCTCGCGCCCCCTGTGGATCTCGTCCTCGCCCACGGTCGGGATGTTGTTCTCCGCATAGCAGGCCGTCACGCAGGCCGAGCAGCCGGTACATTTGGCAAGGTCGATGGTCATTCCCCACTGCGGGTGCTGGCCCGCGTAGTCGCCCTTGCGCGTCCGCTCGTGCACGTCCGCCGCCCATCCCTTGATGGCCTCCAGCTCGCGCTCCGGGTTGACCTCCGCCTCGGGGCGACCCTCCGCAGCTGCCGCCTCCTTGACGCCGAGCCCCTTCGCGGCGAGGGTCACGGGCATCGCCTCTGCGATGCCCCGACCCAGCTGGCGGGGGTTCCCCTCCGTCGTGGCGAGCTTCTGGTAGCGACCCGTCTTCTGGATGGAGACTTTCGCCGACAGATACGGGACGAAGGCCTGGCCGGGCTTCACCGCGAGCAGATCGAGCGCGTTCACCCCTCGACCCTTCGCGTAGCCGCCATACTCGGTGTGCCCAAAGCCGAGCGGCACCGACAGCACGTCGGGGTGGAGCCCGGGATAGACGCAGACCGGCGCCTCGATGCTGCCCGCCGGTGACGTGAGGCGGAGAATCTCTCCGTTGCGGACGTCGATCCGCGCGGCCGTCTCCGGATTGACCTCCACCCATGAGTGCCACGTGATCTTGGTAACCGGGTCGGGATTCTCCAGCAGCCACGGTTTGTTGGCGCCCCGTCCGTCATAGAGGAACGAGGAGGCATGCGGCGCCAAGTAGAACTCGCCGGAGCCGTCGAACGCCGGCGCGGTATACGCCGCCGCCGCGCCCGCGGCGGGCTTCACGTCCGCCGTCGGCCGATCGGCATATACACCGCCGCGCTGCAGCGCGGCGCGCCAGAAGCCCTCGGCGTCGGGCTGCCCCTGGGCCTTGGCGAAGTCGGCCCAACGCGCCCTGAGGTGCGCTTCGAAGGTCGGCGCCGTGAACTTGGCGAGCGGACCTCCCACCTTCTGGGCGGTCTTGAGCAGCACGTCGCCGGTGGCCATCGTCTTGAATACGGGCTCCATGACCGGCTGCATCAATCCCACCACCCCGACGCGCGGGCGGGCGTCGTCCCATCGCTCCAGCGAGTGGTGGTCGGGCAACAGTAGGTCGCACTGGGCCGCCGTCTCGTCGAGATAGGATGACGTCGAGACCTTGAACCCGGCCTTCGCAAACCGGGCCGAGAAGCCCAGCGAGGCAGGCAGCGCGTAGAGCGGGTTCGCCTCGTGCACCAGCAGCACCGCCACCTGTCCGGCATCGAGCGCGGACCCGATCGCGTCGAGCGCCTGCACCCCGTCGCCGGCGTCGAGGTCCGCTCCGAAGAGCACGGTCTGTCCGACGTTGCCGGCAACCCAGTTGAGGATCGCGACGGCGGCGCACACCTCGACCGCCCCTCGATGCTGGCTTCCCACGCCGCCCGCCACCGCGAGGCTCGGCTTGGCGGCTGCAAGGTCGGCGGCGATACGGCGGAGGGCGTCGACGGGGACGCCGGACTCCTTCCCGGCCATTTCCGGCGTGAACCCGGCGAGGGACGCCACAAACGAGCCAGCGCTCGCGCCGTGTTCGGTGACCAGGAGGTTGGCGAGGGCCAGGGCCACCGCCGCCTCCGACCCGGGCCGGATCGCGTGCCACTCGTCGGCGTTCTGCGCGGTCAGCGACATGCGGGGCGCGAAGGCCACGTGCCGGGCCATCCGGCCGTCGTGGAAGCCGTGGGATTGGGCGAAGCCGCGCTGGTTCTCGACCGGAGCCAGCCAGGTCTCCAGGAAGTCGGCCCCGAACGACACGACGTACTGAGCCCGGCCGAAATCGTGTGCGGGGAGCTCGTCGCGGCCGAACACAGCCTTGTTGGCGGCGCGGAGCGGCTCGTGATCGAAGGGCCGGTATCGCACCATCCGCCCACCGAGCGCAGTGGTCCAGTCGGCGAGGAGGTCGGAAAACGTGCCGCGACCCGCGCCCGAGATCACGGCGACCTTCCCGCCCGCGGAGGAGAGCTTGGCTCCGAGGCGCTGGATGGCGTCATCCCAGGTGATCTCCTGGAAGCCGCCCCCGGCGGTGCGGGCCATCGGCGCGCTGACGCGTCCGGGGTTGTAGAGGCCCTGGAGCGCAGCCTGGCCCCGGGAGCAGAGCTTTCCCCGGTTGATCGGATGCTCCGGGTTCCCCTCGAGCTTGATCGCGCGACCCTCCCGGGTCTTCACGTGCAGCCCGCACCCGGCAGAGCACTCGGTGCACGTGCTCGCGTACCACGTGGCGACCCCGGGGACCTGGTCTTCCGATTGAACGAGGTACGGGATGAGCTTCTGCACCCGGTCGGTCGAACAGCCGGCAAGGACCGCCGCCCCCGCCCCGGACACTCCCAGCACGGAGAGGAAGCGACGGCGGTCGATGGTTGACGGGTTTGGGGCTTCGTCGGCCATGAAGGCTCCGAAAGTCAACAAGTCAGCTGCTAGCTCGCATCTAGTAATGACACGCGGTACAGTCGCGCGTCACGTTCCGCTGCAGGTGACACGAGATGCAAAAACCCATGTTATTGACGTTGTTCACTTTGTAGATCTCGGGCATGCGGGCCACGTCCCCGTGACACGTCTGGCACGCATTCGGGCCGAGAGCCTTGATGTGCCGCATATGGGGGAAGTGGACGTGCCGCGCCACGTAGTGGACCCGTACCCACTCGACCGGCTTCTTCTGGCTCCACGCGTCGCGGAGTTTCTTGATCTCGACTTTGTGACTGCTGTCGCTGCCGGCGATGACCGTATGGCAGCCCATGCAGGTCTGCATCGAAGGAATACCCGGCTCCGCCGAGACGGCGACCGAGTAGTGGCAATATTGGCACTGGATTTTGTACTGGCCGGCGTGGATGTCGTGGCGGAAGAAGATGGGCTGTCTGGGCCCGAGCAGGTGCGCCGTGTCGCCCGCGGCGAGGAGCGGTGCCCTGGCCGAGTCCGGGACCGCTTTGGGTGCCTGCGCGCGGCTCGAGCCCGACGTGAGCGCGAGTGCACCGAGGCCGATCGCCACCGCCCCCACCACCGCCCCCACCCCGATCAGAACCAGCTTCCGCATCGTCCTCACCAGTCAAACGCCGGGCTGCTCGAAGTCATCGCGTCCCAACCGATGCGGGCCGCGCGAGAAGTCAGAACGTGAAGCGATTGAACGCGGAATGCTCCAAGCCGGGAGAGTCCGCCCTCGGGCGGCAGTAAGTATAGCGGTCCGCCGTGAGACTCCACAACCGCGCGAAGTGCACGATCGACTAGACGGCGCGCCGGCGCCGGATCGCCGCCGACGCCCCGATCCATTCCGCTTTCCGCCGCACCAGACTGAGAAACACCTCGATGCTCCGGCGGTCGTTCAGCGCCATCCAGCACCACTTGACCGGGCCGGTCTTCTGGCCATCCCGGAGCGCCTGGCGCAGCACCTCGGCCAGGCGAGGCAGGGCGAGGGTCTTCGACGCCTCCTCCTCGGTCAACGTGAAGGTGCCGCTCGTGCCCGTCGCAATCGGATGCAGCCAGCAGAGCTTGCGCGACCCGATGCCGTATTCCCACGTCCAGCCCCATGGCGATCCCATGAACCGCACTTGCTCCGCGGCGGTCCGGATTGCGAGCAGGCCGGTTCGGGCGAGGCGGAACCGGCCGGCCACTGCGGCGGGCAGGTCTCGGTAGGGCGCCGACGGCTTCGGCGCGGTGTCCGCCAGCCGGTAGGGGTTGGCGGCCCAGTACCCTGCGGATCGTCCCATGCTCAGGCCTCCGCTCCGGACGGCGCCCGCCCCGGCGGATCCTGGCGCTCGAGCATCCCTTCCCGAGCGAGGAACCGGCCGACTTCGATTCCCATGGCACGGAGCAGCGAAGCCTCTCGAGCGTCCGGAGCCGCCCGGAAGACCAGCTCGCGGAACGACCGCATGACGTGCTCCGGATGGCGCGTCTTGAAGAAATCGATGGCCCAGAGCGCCCGTTCCCAGTCGGCGAATAGCGCTTCCAGAATCTCATGCGTGGCCGGAGGGGCGGTCTTCCGCGGCGGCTTGAACGGCAACTCGTCGCCGCCCCCGGCCAGCCAGATCTCGTACGCCATGATGGCCACGGCCTGGGCCAGATTGAGCGATGGGTGCGCCGGATCGGTGGAGATCGTCACCAGCGCGTCGCAGCAGTCCAACTCGTCGTTCGTGAGCCCCGAGTCCTCCCGCCCCGCCACGAACGCCACCGGACCCTCCGCGGACCGCTGCACCAGCCGGGCCGCCGCTTCCCGGGGCCGGAGAACCGAGCGCTTGGCCGCGCGCTCACGTCCGGTCAGCACCGCCGCGTAGACGCAGTCCGTCAGCGCGTCGGCCAGCGAGGCGTGGATGGTCATGCGTCCCACGACGTCCGCCGTGTTGTGGGCGATCCCCTCGATCCGATAGGCGTCGAGCTCAACCTCGGGATTGACCAGCCGAATCGCCTCGATCCCGAAGTTCTTGGCGATGCGGACGGCGCTGGCGACGTTGACCAGATCCTGGGGCGACACGAGCACCAGTACGGGCATCGGGGGGCGTCCCGTCGGCGGTGCCGGGGTCACGCGTCGCCGAGGAAGGAGAGGTCGTGGCGCTTCGACTTGAGCGCCTGCACGAACCCGGCTTTCTCCACGGACTTCATGTACGCTTCCTTCGGCTCGACCTGCTTCTGATCCACCAGCTCCATCAAGGCATCGTTCAACGTCACCATGCCCGCCTTCCGGTTGGTCTGCATGATGGACGGAATCTGGAAGGTCTTGCCCTCGCGGATCAGGTTCGACACGGCCGGGATGGTGAGGAGGATCTCGCGGGCCGCCACGCGGCCCCCGCCCACCTTGCGACACAGCGTCTGGGCGATCACGCCCCGGAGCGATTCCGACAGCATCACCCGGATCTGCGACTGCCGGTCGGCGGGGAACTGGTCGATGATCCGGTCGATCGTCGAGGCCGCCGTCGTGGTATGCAGCGTCCCGAAGACCAGGTGTCCCGTCTCCGCCGTCTCGATCGCGATCGACACGGTCTCCAGGTCTCGCATCTCGCCCACCAGCACGATGTCCGGGTCCTCACGCAGCGCCGCCCGAAGCGCGTGCTTGAACGTGCGGGTGTGAAGTCCGATCTGTCGTTGTGTGACCAGACACTTCTTGCTCTGGTGGACGAACTCGATCGGGTCCTCGATCGTGATGATGTGGTCGGTCCGGGTGGTGTTGATCAGATCCACGAGGGCTGCGAGCGTGGTGGACTTGCCGGACCCCGTGGGGCCGGTCACGAGCACGAGGCCCTTGGTCAGGTAGCAGAGGTTCTGCACTTCCCGGGTCAGGCCCATGTCGTCCGCCGACATCACCCGCCCGGGGATGGTGCGGAACACCGCCATCGGGCCACGGCGATCGCGGCCGGCGTTGCAACGAAAGCGCGCGAGGCCCTCGATCTCGTAGGCCCAATCGGTGTCGTTGAGCTCGCGATACTCCCCCAACTCCTTCGCTTCCATGATGCTGGTGAGCATCCCGTCGAGGCGATCGGAGGGCAGCGGGTCCCCCGGCAGGCGGACCAGCTCGCCGTCACGCCGGAGAAGCGGCGGCTCCCCCGTCCGGAGGTGGAGGTCGGACGCCCCCGACTCGACGAGCCGCCGGAACAGCGCATCGATCGCCGCGCGCAGCTCCTTGAGCTCCGCCTCGCTCCGGCCGGCCGGGCCGGCGACCGCCACCGCGACGGGCCGAAGCGTGGCTTCCGCGACGCGGCTCGCGACCTGCACGGAGCCGGATGGTGCGCGGTACTCGAAGTCCACGCCGGCGGTCGAGCCGACGCGGGTCGCCGCTTCCGCCGGAGCGATCTCACGCAGCAGCGCAGCGATCTGCGCGTCGGTCAGCGGATCCTTGGTCAGCGCGCGGGTCGCGCCGTCGCGCACGAGCACTGCGGGCTTCCCTACGACCAGCTGCAGCGAGTCGCCCCGCTGCTCGTGCAGCACCCGGATGAGTTGATCGATGCGAGCCACGAAGCCTCGTTAGTCCAGTGGGCGGATGGTGCGTACCAGCGACTTGTTCACGTAGTGGGTCACCTCGTCGGCCCAGAGCGCGAAGAAGGTGCCCGGGCCGTTGACGTAGTCGAGCGCCCGGCTCCGCTCGGGGGGCAGTTCGATCGCCGCCCGCCCGTGGAGCTCGCGTCCACCGATCAGCACCACGTCCAGGGGCACCAGTTTGGCCGCGGAGAAGCGCTCGGGATCAGTGGGAGGAGCGTGGTGGCGGCAGGTGATGACCACCGTTTGCGCCTTGGGGACGAAGAGCACGCCGCCGCCCGCCCGCGTCAGGGCATAGAAGGGATCGCCCCGATTGAGCATCTCGAGCGGGGTTTCCGGACCCGGCGGATAGTCGATCCGCGAGAGCAAGTGCAGGCTGCCGTCGATCGGAATGCCATCGGCCAGCAGCACTTCGGCTGCTTCCTGGTGGATCGAGCCCCAATTCTCGGTCATCGGATTGCAGGTGAGACGGCCATGTGCCCGGAAACTCGTCAGGCAACCCCGACGGCGGCAAGGGCCGGTCACCCGCGGATCTCGACACCCGCCTCCCGCTCGATGAGTCTGACCGCTTCTACGTGGTCCGCGTCCTCACCCAGCGCGGTCCGGGCCCGCTGGAAGAGGTCGCCCACGAGATGCAGCAGCGGTCCCCGCACGCCGTTGGCATCCAGCACGCTCAGCGCAATCCGAACGTCCTTCTCCAGCAAGGCAAGCCGGAACGTCCTGGGCCACCGGCCGCTCAGGACCCGGTCGGGGGCCAGCACCTCGCTCACGAACGACCGCCCGCTGGACGCGTTCACGATGTCGATGGCTTTCCGGGCGGGGACCCCCGCCTTGGCCAGCGCGGCGAACCCCTCGCCGAAGGCGAGAATGTGGGCCGCCAGCAGCGCGTTGTTCACCGCCTTCACGGCCTGGCCGGCCCCAACGGGCCCCAAGTGGTCGATCCGCTGGCCGAACATCTCGAGCACGGGGCGCGCCCGAGCGAACGTCGCGGCGTCCCCCCCGACCATGACCGTCAGCGTGCCGGCCTCCGCTCCATTGGTACCCCCGCTCACCGGGCAATCGGCGAACGCCACGCCCCGCGCGGCCAGTCGCGCGGCGATGCGCCGAGATGCCGCCGGGTCGCCGGAGGTGCAGTCGAGCAGCAACGCCCCGCGTGCCAGCCCCGCCTCAAGGCCGTCCGCCCCCTCCAGCAACTGCTCCAGCTCCGCCGACGTCGGGAGGCAGGTGAGCACGACCTCGGCGCCGGCCGCCGTTTCGCGCGGCGTCGCTCCCACCCGAGCGCCGTGCCGGGTGGCGAACTCCTCGGCGCGGGCTCGCGTGCGGTTCCAGACCACGAGGTCCGTCTTGCCGGCGAGGTGTGCAGCCATCGGCCGACCGATGGCGCCGAGACCGAGAAAGGCGGCCTTCAGGGCAGCGCTTGGCATCTCGCGGGGACCTCCGCTCGCGGACATGGACGGCCGTAAGGAGAGGGCAAGATAGGCCCCGGCCCCGGCGGTGGTAAATGCCGCGTTGACGACGGACACGGGGCCTCGGTAGCGTGCACTACGACGCGAGGTTACCGCGGTGACGACACGGATCATGCACGTGGACCTCGACGCCTTCTTCGTCGAGGTCTGCCGGCAACGGCATCCTGAGCTTCGGGATATCCAGCTGCTCGTAGTCGGGGGACGGCGCGACCAACGCGGCGTCGTGCAGTCAGCTTCCTACGCCGCGCGGGCCTACGGCATACGTGCCGGCATGCCGATCGCCGAGGCGGTTCGCCGCTGTCCCGAGGCGACGTTCTTTCAGGGGGTGTTCGCGCACTACCGCGATGCGTCCCGCGCCGTGCGCGAGGTTCTCGCGCGCTTTTCCCCCACTGTCGTCATGGCCTCGCTGGATGAGGGCTACCTCGATTTCACCGGCACGGACCGCCTCCACCCGGTGTCCTTGCTTCCGGTTGCCGAGGCGCTGCGCGATGCCGTGCGCCAGAACACCGGGCTGGCCTGCACCGTGGGGATCGGCCCCAACCGGATGCTGGCCAAGCTCGCGTCCGACCGGGCCAAGCCGCGGGGACTGATGGAAGTGCGTGCCGGGTGGGAAGAGGGCTTCCTCGCGGGGCTCCCACTCCGGGCGCTGCCCGGCGTCGGCCCGAAGACCGCGGATCGCTGGAGCGCCCTGGGCTTGGAGCAGGTGGCGGAGATCCAGCGCATGGAGCTCGCGGCCCTGGAACAGATAATCGGCCCTGAAGCCAAGTTCCTCAAGCTGCGGGCGCATGGCTACGGGGGCACGGCGCTCAACGCGGACCGGCTTCCCCGCTCCGTGAGCCGCGAGACCACCCTCCCGCGTGACCTCCGCGACCCTGAGCGGCTGGAGCACGCGCTCGCGCTCCTCACCGCCCGGGTCGCGTCTCAGCTTCGCGAGGAGCGCCTCGTCGCCCGCACCGTGGCCCTCAAGCTCCGGCACGACGACTTCAAGACGGTGACTCGGCGCGAGACCCTGCGGGAGCCTAGCGATCTCGATGGGGAGATCTACGGCGCGGTCCGCGAGTTGTTCCGGGCCGCCTTCGCAGACGTGCGCCGCCGCGACCGCGGGGTCCGGCTGATCGGCATCGCCGCGACCAACCTCACGACGGCAGCGTCGCCTGACCTGTTCGAGACCGACGAGCGGGCGCGCCAGCGGCGGTTGGTTCAGGCCGTGGACGCGGTACGGGAGCGGTTCGGGTTCGACGCCGTGGGACAGGGGATGCTGGTCAGGCGGCGGATTCGGGG
>CAZFKN010000003.1:0-56380 GCA_964519805.1 uncultured Gemmatimonadaceae bacterium | reverse complement strand
TGGCGGCCTTGGGCGTCCGTTGCCTGGACCGTGGTGTTGCGGTACAGTCGGTAATAGCCGAGAAACACCTGGCGGGCGCCGGGTCGCACCGCGCAACCGCAGTCGCGGGCGCCATCCAGCCCGGCGTTCACCGTGATGCGGAGCAGGCCGCTCGTCTCGTTGGTGACGAGGGGCGCGAAATAGTCGCCCGTGTCGGTGCGGGGCCCGGCCGCGCGGGCAACGGACCCCCGCGGGGCAGGGACGACCCAGGAGTCACGTACCACCTCTCCCATGGGTTGGCGGTCGGCCGAGAGCGGGCGCTCCAGCTCCCACTGGCCCACCAGGAGCCCGCGCCCGACCCGCACGCGGATCGTTGCCCCGGGCGGCACGGTCTGCGCCACATCGTTGACCACCAGGTGCACCGGCGCCAGCAGCCCGTTCGAGAACGTCAGCGTGGGACGGGCCAGCACGGTCGCCGCGGCCACCAGGCCCGCAATCAAAGCGGCGACGATGACGATCGGGAGCGTCCGGCGGCGCCCGGACGATGCCGACGGCGGCGGCGGCGCGGCGGCGGCCGGCTCGGACGGGGCCGGGGGGGACGATGGGTCGGTCATGACACCGGAAGCTGGGGCTGTCGGTCCCCCGGTCAAGGGCTCTCACACGCGGAGGGAATCAGTGGACCACCAGCGGCAGACGGTCCTGCGGTTTCTCGCCGAGCCGGGGCACGTCAATTTCGGCGGGAAGGTGCACGGCGGTGCGGTGATGAAGTGGGTGGACCAGGCCGGGTATACCTGCGCGGCCGGATGGAGCGGCTGTTACTGCGTCACGGTCTACGTTGGCGGGATCCACTTCATTCACCCGATCCAAGTGGGGAATGTGGTCGCCCTCCAGGCAACCATCATCCACACCGGCCGCACCAGCATGCACATCATGGTCGACATCTACGCAGGCGACCCCAAGGGCAGCACCCGCCGTCGCTGCGGGCACTGCGTGGCGGTATTCGTTGCGCTGGACGACGAGGGGCGGCCGCACCCGGTGCCCAGCTGGGTGCCGGCCACCGAGCACGACCGCGCCCTGGACGGCTACGCCCGCCGGCTCGTCGACCTGCGCAAGGCAATGGAGGAGGAAATGCAGCGGTCGCTCCATCTCGACCCCGATCCGACGCCGGAGGCTCCCGCCGGCGTGTGACGCCCGTCCGCCTCAGAAGAGATAGGACACACCCAGCGCGAACGTGACCTGGTCCTTGTGGAGCGTCCCGTCGCTGGCGGGGAACACCAGCAGGTTCGACCGGTCGTAGCGGATCTCCGGTCGGATCAGCACCGAGTCCCACCGTTTGACATTGAGCGTGAGCGTGCCGCTGCCGAACTTCTGGCCCGCATTCACCGGGAAGCCCAGGACGCCCGAGGTGCGCGCGCCGTCCTTGTCGTCCACGTAGTCGCCGCGGAGGGCCACGTTGAGGGTCGGGCTCACGTCGAACCCCGCCCAGAGCCCCGCGGCCCACCATTTCGCCGTCTGCCCCACGACCGGCAGATCCTTCTCGGCGCCGTAGTCGCCCTGCAGGTTGATGGTCGCTTTGCCGACCTTCCGCGTTACGACGATGTCCCCGCCATAGCGGTTACCGCTCGGCGTGACTCCGCCGACGGCGGCCTTCTCGTTCCCGAAGTAGCCCACCAGTCCAATTGTTGTCAGCGTGTCGGGAGTGATGCCCAACCGACCCATGAACGACTTCTTGGAGTTGTTGTCCTGCACCACGTCCCACCCGTTGATGAGGGCGAGCTCGAAGTCCACCTTCGGGTCCGGCTTGGCGTCGAGCCGTAGACCGGTCATCGTGAAGTTCTCGACGTAGATGAACTGGTTCGCCTCGGAAAGGTTCGGGTTGGCGACGTCCTCGATCACCTCCACTCCCATCAGCGTCACGAACTTGCCCGCCTTGAACTGGACGTATTTGCCGTCGCCGGCGGGAATGTTGACCGTGGCGTAGGCCTGCTCGACGTCCCCGTTGGTCCCGAGGCTGAGCCCGGCCGACTGAAGGACGGGTGCGTTCTGGCCGAAGAGCAGATCCACGTGGGCCCCGGCGTCCCACTTGTCCGTTGCCACCGGCTTATCGAGCGTGAGCTTGGCCGCGTTGAGCTCGACCTGGTCGTGGAAACGATCGTAGAGCCGTCCCACAATCGGACTCCCTGCCCCAGCCGAATGCCGGGTGGAGTACGTGTACGACGTGGTCACGAATCCGCTGATGGTCACCTTGGGCCCGGCAGGTGCGGCGGGCGGGGCGGGCGCGGCCGCCTTGGCGGTGTCCCCGGCGGCTTTGGCCGAGTCCGCGGGGGCCTGCGCCGTCACGGGACCCACGGGGACCGTCGCCGCCGCGAGAGTGACGAAGGTGACGAACCTGCCGAACCGATTCATGGATCTGTCCTCCGACTGGAAGTGGGCTCGCCGCCGGGTCCGCCCGGCGGCTCCAACGAAAAGCGCCCTCGCGGCTGAGTACGCGAGGGCGGCGAGCACGGCGTCGGGCCAACGGCCCGGGTGACCGGGCGGACCGGTCACAGCGACTCCGCGCGGCTCGGCCGCGGGTACCATGGATTTCGGGCCACCCGCGGGCGGAGTGCGGGAAGCCGAGCGCGACGAGACATTGCGGCCTGCGACGAAACGGACGTCCGCACCATACGGCGCGTGGTGTGCCTTGTCAAGTGATTCGTGCATAATTCGCACACTTCGGTGCACATATTTTCCACTTTCCTGATCCCACGTCCTAACGGAGTCTTGATATCGTGCTGATTCTGCACAGAGTGCTTGACAGCACCCCGCCAATTATGTATTCTCTCTCCCCAGATGGGTCACCCGACCACACGTCCCATGTCCGCTGGCCCTCGACCTCCGTCGCCCGCCCGAAACACCACGGCGCGCGCCTTTGGAGGTGCGCGCCGTTCACCGCCGCGCGGAAGCCGCGGGTAGCCGTTCGCGATGTCTGCGGAAAGCCCCCTGCGTCCGACCCGGGAGCGCAGAGGGGCTTCGTTGTTTCACCACTGACCCGTTCTTGAGGATGCGATGGCCACAACCGTGAAGGCAGGTACAGGGCGGCGCTCGGCCCCGGCCGAAGTGAAAAAGGTGCTGGACCTCATCAAGCAGAAGAACATCCAAGTCGTGGACGTCAAGTTCGTCGACCTGCCGGGCACGTGGCAGCACTTCTCCATCCCGGCCGCCACGCTCGATGAGGACATGATCAAAGAGGGGCTCGGTTTCGACGGTTCCTCGATCCGGGGCTTCCAGGCCATCAACGAAAGCGACATGCTGCTCATGCCGGATGCGTCGACGGCGTTCGTGGACCCCGTCCTGACGGTGCCGACCCTCTCGCTCACCTGCGACGTGTACGACCCGATCACGCTCGAGCCCTACTCGCGCGATCCCCGGTTCATCGCGTTCAAGGCCGAGGAATACCTCAAGACCACCGGGATTGCCACGGCGTCGTACTGGGGGCCGGAGGCCGAGTTTTTCATCTTCAACTCGGTCCGCTTCGACCAGAACGCCCACGAGGGCTACTACCACATCGACAGCGAGGAAGGGATCTGGAACTCGGGTCGGAACAGCGCCCCGAACCTTGGCCACCGGCCGCGTCACAAGGAGGGGTACTTCCCGGTCCCGCCCGTCGACCGACTTCAGGACGTGCGGTCGAAGATCATGCTCGCCATGATCGAGGCAGGGGTGCCGGTCGAGGTTCAGCACCATGAGGTGGGCACTGCCGGCCAGGCCGAGATCGACATCAAATTCGGTCCGCTGGTGCAGACGGCCGACCGGCTGATGATCTACAAGTACATCATCAAGAACGTCTGTCACAGCCTCGGCTATACGGCGACCTTCATGCCGAAGCCCCTGTTCGGCGACAACGGCTCGGGCATGCACTGCCACCAGTCGCTCTGGAAGGGCGACACCCCCCTCTTCTTCGACGCCAATGGCTACGCGCTGATTTCGGACACCGCCCGGCACTACATCGGCGGGCTCATCAAGCACGCGGCTGCGCTGCTTGCCATCTGCGCACCGACCACCAACAGCTATCGCCGCCTGGTGCCCGGCTTCGAGGCGCCGGTCAACCTGATGTACTCGGCCCGGAATCGCTCGGCGATCTGCCGGATTCCGGTGTACTCCACCAGCCCCAAGGCCAAGCGGGTCGAGTTCCGGGCGCCGGATCCGGCGGCCAACCCCTACCTCGCGTTCGCCGCGATGCTCATGGCCGGGCTCGACGGGATCAAGAACAAGATCGAGCCCCCGGCGCCCATCGACGAGGACCTCTACGAGATCCACGACGAGCGAAGGAAGCTCATCAAGCAGGTGCCGGGCAGCCTGACCGAATCGCTGGACGCGCTCGAGAGCGACCACGCCTTCCTGCTGGACGGCGATGTTTTCACCCAGGACGTGCTGGACGCGTGGCTCAGCCTCAAACGGAAGGACGTCGCGGCGGTCACCCTGCGGCCCCACCCCTACGAGTTCTTCATGTACTACGACGCGTAGCGTTACGGGACGACCATCGCCGGCGGCCGGGTTCTCCACCGGCGGCCGGCGTTGTGCTGTCTTGCGGTCGGCGGTGGAAGCCGCTAGCTCATTCAAGCGGTAGGATGTACGGGGACCGCCCTCCGACGGAGCTGGACGCATGAAAATGATCACCTGCATCATCCGACCCGAGCGCCTGGCCGAGGTCAAGGCCGCGCTGTTCCGGGCCGGGGTCACGGGCATCTCGATCAGCCGCGTAAGCGGTCATGGCGGTGAGCGCGACCTCGTCGAGCACTACCGCGCCTCGTCGATCGTGCTGGAATTCCGGGAGAAGGTGAAGATCGAGATGGCCGTTTCCGAACCGTTCGTGGAGCCCACGATCAAGGCGATCCTCGCTTCCGCCCGCACCGGCGACGTCGGCGACGGCAAGATCTTCGTCCAGCCGCTCGAGCGCGTCATCCGCATCCGGACCGGCGAGACGGACAACGCCGCGCTCACTCCCGTCACGGCGGACGAGGTGCAGCGGAACGCGCTGGAGTCGACCTCGAAGTAGGCTCGTCCTCCCCATCCCCATGACCAAGCTCAAGAGCGCCGCCATCACCGACGGGGTGCAGCGGAGCCCCAACCGCGCGATGCTCCGCGCCGTGGGATTCGGCGACGGAGACTTCGGCAAGCCGATCATCGGGATCGCGAACGGCTACAGCACGATCACGCCCTGCAACGCCGGCCTGGACATCCTGGCGCACCGCGCCGAAGCAGCCGTGCGCGCGGCCGGCGGCATGCCCCAGCTCTTCGGGACCATCACCGTGAGCGACGGCATTTCGATGGGGACCGAGGGGATGAAGTACTCCCTCGTGTCCCGCGAAGTCATCGCCGACGCCATCGAGACGGCCTGCCAAGCACAGAGCATGGACGGCGTGCTCGCGGTTGGCGGTTGCGACAAGAACATGCCGGGCGCATTGATGGCCATTGCCCGCGTCGACATCCCGGCCGTGTTCGTCTATGGCGGCACCATCAAGCCGGGGCACCTGGACGGCCGGGACCTGACGGTCGTGAGCGCGTTCGAGGCGGTAGGTGAATTCAGCGCCGGGCGCATCGGGCGCGAGGAGCTGCTTGCGGTGGAGCGGCATGCGTGCCCCGGCCGGGGCTCCTGCGGCGGCATGTTCACCGCGAACACGATGTCCTCGGCGATCGAGGCGATGGGTATGAGCCTCCCCGGCTCATCCACGATGGCGGCGGAAGACGCGGAAAAAGAGGAGAGCGCCGCCCGATCGGCCGCCGTCCTTATGGACGCCGTCGGAGCCGACCGGCGTCCGAGCTGTATTCTCACGCGGCAGGCCCTGGAGAACGCGATCGCGGTGGTCATGGCGTTGGGGGGCTCGACCAACGCCGTGCTCCACCTCCTTGCGATCGCGCAGGCCGCGCGGGTCCCGCTCACGATCGATGACTTCGAAACGATCCGGGCCCGCGTGCCCGTGCTCGCCGAGCTCAAGCCGTCCGGCCGGTTCGTGGCGACCGATCTCCACCGGGCTGGCGGCGTGCCACAGGTGATGAAGATGCTCCTGGTGCACGGCCTGATTCACGGCGATGCGCTGACCATCACCGGCGAGACGGTCGCTCAGGCCCTCCACGCGGTTCCCGACGACGCTCCGGCCGGCCAGGAGGTGATCCGGCCGTGGCGCCGCCCCGTCTATCCGCAAGGCCACCTGGCGATTCTGCGCGGCAACCTCGCCACCGAGGGCGCCGTCGCCAAGATCACGGGGATCAAGTCGCACCGCATGACCGGTCCCGCGCGCGTCTTCGAGTCGGAGGAGGCGTGCCTCGACAGCATCCTGTCCGGCGGGATTCATCCGGGCGACGTGCTGGTGATCCGCTACGAGGGACCCAAGGGCGGGCCGGGAATGCGTGAGATGCTGGCGCCGACGTCCGCCATTATCGGCGCGGGTCTGGGCGATTCGGTGGGGCTCATCACTGACGGGCGATTCTCGGGCGGCACCTACGGGATGGTCGTAGGGCACGTGGCCCCGGAGGCGGCGGTGGGCGGCGCCATCGCTCTGGTGGAGGAGGGCGACCGCATCACGATCGACGCCGACCGCCGGCTCCTCCAGCTCGAGGTGTCGGACGCCGTTCTTGCGCAGCGGCGCGCCGCATGGCGGCCCCGGCCTTCACGGTATACCAGCGGTGTGCTGCACAAGTACGCCAAGCTCGTCTCCAGCGCGAGCCTCGGCGCGGTAACGGACCTGTGAGGCCTTTTCTCCGGAGCACGGCCATGCCGGCATTACGCGCCGTGACGAGCGCAGTCGTCCTCGCGACGCTCGCCGTCCTCACCCCGGCGGCGGCGCAGACTCGTGACCTCCCCTTCTGGACGGGGCAGCCCGACTCCGCCCGGTTTGCCGCGCTCACCGCGGAGCGACTCGCCGCAGCGCAAAGGGGCTGGGACAAGCTCCTGGCATCAAAGGGTCCCCGAACGGTTGCCAATACCCTGGTGCCCTACGACGCCATTGTCGGGGAGCTGGACGCGGCCGGGCGTCAGGCAACGCTCATCCGCGAGGTCCATCCGGACGCTACGCTACGGGAGTCTGCCGAGGCCGCCAATCAGGCGGTGAGCCGATTCGCGACGGAGCTTTCGCTCAGCCGGCCGGTGTACGACGCACTGCGCGCCATGGACCTCGAGCGCGCTGATCCGGAGACCCGATTCTACGTCGAGAAGACGCTCCGTGCATTCCGGCTCGCCGGCGTGGACCGCGACGATACCACGCGCGCGAAAGTGCGGGCCTTGCAGGCCCGGCTCGTGGCGCTCCAGCAGGCTTTCGAGCGGAACATCCGCGACGACGTGGACACCGTTCTCACGACCACGGCGGAACTCGACGGGTTGCCGGCCGATTTCATTTCCCGACACGCGCCGGGGTCGGATGGCACGGTGCGCCTCACGACCGACTACCCGGATGTATTCCCGGTCTTCACCTACGCCAGCAGCGACTCGCTTCGCCGCCGCCTGACCGTCGCGTTCGAGAACCGGGCGTGGCCCCAGAACCTTCCGGTGCTGGATTCCCTGCTCGGGACCCGGAACAAGCTGGCCGCGCTGCTCGGCTTCGCCAATTGGGCGGACTACATCACCGCGGACAAGATGATCGGGTCCGGAAAGAACGCCTCGGACTTCATCGACAAGGTGGTCGACGCCTCCGGCACGGCCGCCGTTCGAGAGTACGCCGTGCTGCTGCGGCGCAAGCAACGGGACGTTCCGGACGCGACCGGTGTGAACCGCTGGGAGCGCCGCTACTGGGCCGAGGTGGTGCGGCGGGAGCAGTACAACTTCGACGCCCAGGAGGCGCGCCGGTACTTCGCCTACGATCGAGTCGAGCAGGGGATGCTGGACGTGGCGGCGCGCATCTTCGGCGTCACCTTCCGGCGGGTCGGGGGCGTGCCCGTCTGGCACCCGTCAGTCGCGACGTTCGAGATGCTGGAAAAGGGGAAGGTGGTCGGTCGCTTCTACTTCGACATGCATCCCCGTCCCGGCAAGTTCAAACACGGCGCCACCTTCGCCGTGCGCACCGGCACCACCAGCCAGATCCCCGAGGCCGCGCTCGTCTGCAACCTGCCCGGTGCGGTACCCGGCGACCCGGGACTGATGGAGCCGGACGACGTTCGGACCGTGTTCCACGAGTTCGGCCACCTGATCCACCACCTCTCCGCGTCACACCATCGGTGGGTTGGGATCTCGGGCATCACCATGGAGTGGGACTTCGTCGAGGCGCCGTCGCAAATGTTGGAGGAATGGCTGCGCGACCCGGCAACGCTCGCGTACTTCGCGAAGGACTACCAGACCGGCGAGCCGATCCCTGCGGACCTGGTGACGCGGATGAATCGGGCGACGGACTTCGGGAAGGCCCTCGGCGTGCGGCGCCAGATGGTGGCCGCGCGCGTCTCTCTCGGGCTGCACGACCAGCCGCCCGGCGCCATTTCACCCGACTCGCTCGTGGCGCAGACGCAGGCCCGGTATGAGCCGTTCCCCCCGATGTCGGGCACCCACTTCGAGGCCAGCTTCGGCCACCTGACCGGGTATTCGGCGATCTACTACACCTACATGTGGTCGCTGGTGATCGCGAAGGACTTGTTCAGTAGCTTCGATAGGTCCCGGCTCCTGGAACCGGGCGTCGCGGCACGCTACCGGGAGCTTGTGCTCGCGCCGGGTGGCTCGAAGCCTGCGGCGGACATTGTGAGTGGCTACCTGGGCCGCCCCTTCAACTTCGACGCCTGGCGGCGCTGGCTCGACGACGAACCCGGTCCCCCGGCCGCCGCGCCGTGATCCCTCAGGGGGCCGCGGCGGCCGGGCGGCCGCCGGCGGCACCCCGCCCCACCTCCGCCCGAATAGCACGGATCACCCGGTCCCCGAAGTCGCGCGTGCCAAGGCTCGCCTCGCCCGGCCGGGCGAGGTCGCGCGTACGCGCGCCCGCATCGAGCACGGACCGCACCGCCCGGTCCAGCACGTCCGCCGCCTCCGTCACCTTGAGCCCGTGCCGGAGCAGCATCGCCGCCGAGCCGATCGCGCCCACCGGATTGGCGACGCCCTGACCCGCGATGTCCGGCGCCGAGCCGTGCACCGGCTCGAACAGGCCCGGTCCCTCACCGAGCGACGCCGACGGCAGAAGTCCTAACGAGCCGGCGAGCACCGCGGCCTCGTCGCTCAGGATGTCGCCGAACAGGTTTTCGGTAACCAGCACGTCGAGCGACGCCGGGCTCGCGACCAGTCGCATCGCCGCGAAATCCACGTAGAGGTGCTCGAGTGCGACATCCGGGTAGTCGTCCGCCACGCGGCTGACCACGTCACGCCATAACTGCGAAACCTCGAGCACGTTGGCCTTGTCGACCGAGGTGACCCGGCGGCGGCGGCCCCGGGCGGCCTCGAAGGCCACGCGCGCCACCCGCTCCACCTCCGCCGCGGTGTAACGCATCGTGTTCACGCCGCTTTGGTCGTCCCGGCCGCGCGGCTCGCCGTAGTACAGCCCGCCCGTCAGCTCCCGGACGATGAGCACGTCCACGCCGGCGAGGCGGTCCGGCTTGAGGGGGGAGGCGTGCGCCAGAGCCGGGTGGACCGCGACCGGGCGCAGATTCGCGTAGACGCCGAGGAGCTTGCGAAGGGCCAGCAGGCCGGCCTCGGGCCGGTGGTGCCGGGGCGCGCGATCGAGCGCCGGGTCCCCGACCGCTCCCAGAAGCACGGCGTCGGCCTGGGTCACCGCAGCCCGCGTGGCGGGCGGGAATGGCTCGCCGAACCGCGCGAAGGCCGTCGCCCCGATGGCGTGCTCGGCGGTCTCGAACCGATAATCGAACAGCTGCCCCACGGCGGTGAGAGCGCGGAGAGCCTCGGCGGTAACCTCGGGACCGATCCCGTCGCCCGGCAGCACGACAAGGCTGAAGCGCTTCACGCGGGCCTCCGGACGGCATCGTAAGTCTGCTCGAACGCCGCGATCCTGGGCTCCTCGAGCAGCGTTCGTCCGATCTCGTCCAGGCCGCGCAGGAGCATCTCACGCCGGTAGGGATCGATCTCGAATCGCGCCGCGAATCCGGCCCGGTCGGCGACCCGCTGGCGCTCGAGGTCCACGGTCAGCTCGCACCCGTCGGGCGCCGAGTCGGCTCTGCGGAACAACTCCGCCACCTCTGTCTCCGCCAAGCGGACGGGCAGCAGGCCGTTCTGGCAGCAGTTGTTGTAGAAGATGTCCGCGAAGGACGGCGCAACGATGGCCCGGAACCCGTACTCGCCGAGCGCCCAGGGTGCGTGTTCCCGCGAGGAGCCGCAGCCGAAGTTCGACCCCGCGATGAGGATCGATGCGCCGCGCGCAGCAGGCCGGTTCAGCTCGAAGCCGGGATCGAGCGCACCATCGGGGCGGAAGCGCCAATCGAAGAACAGGAACTCGCCGAACCCGGTGCGCTCGACCCGCTTCAAGAACTGCTTCGGGATGATCTGGTCGGTGTCCACGTTGACGCGCCGCAGCGCGGCCACACGTCCCGTGTGAACCGTGAATGCCCTCATTCGTCTCCCCTCAAGCCTGGCGAGAAGTGAGAGGTAAGAGGTGAGGGGTAGAAGTAAGAGGTCGGCAGTGAGTCCGGGGAGGAGGATCCGTCCTCGCCTGCGTCCCTCTTACCTCTGACCTCTCACTTCTTACTTCTCCCTTCTCACTTCTTACCTCTCACCGCTGTCCCTCACACGTAGGTCCGCACATCCACCAGCCGGCCAGCGATCGCCGCGGCGGCCGCCATGGTCGGGCTCATCAGATGGGTGCGCCCCCCCTTGCCCTGGCGACCCTCGAAATTGCGGTTGGAGGTCGACGCACACCGCTCCCCACTCCCCAGGATGTCATCGTTCATGCCGAGGCACATGGAGCACCCGGCGTTGCGCCATTCGAAGCCGGCCTCGCGGAATACTCGATCGAGGCCTTCGGCCTCTGCGGCCGCCTTGACCCCCATCGACCCGGGGACCACCATCGCGCGGACACTACTGGCGACCCGCCGTCCTCGAACCACCGCGGCGGCCGCCCTCAAGTCTTCGATCCGGGCGTTGGTGCAGGAGCCGAGGAACACGCGGTCGACGGGCACGCCCTCCAGGGGCGTGCCCGGCGTAAGGCCCATGTACTCGAGCGCGCGAGCGGCCGCCCGCTGGTCGCTGTCCCGCTCGTAGGTGCGCGGGTCCGGCACTCGGCTCGTGATGTCGGCGACCATGCCGGGGTTGGTGCCCCAGGTGACTTGCGGCGCCAGGGTCGAGGTGTCCACCGTGACTTCGCGGTCGAACCGTGCTCCGGGATCGCTTGCGAGCGCCCGCCACCCGGCCACCGCCTCGGCCCACGCGGCGCCGGCGGGCGCGCGGGGCCGCCCAGCGAGATAAGCGAACGTGGTCTCGTCCGGTGCGATCATCCCGGCGCGGGCCCCCGCCTCGATGGACATGTTACAGATCGTCATCCGGCCTTCCATGGAAAGCGACCCGATCGCGTCGCCGGTGTACTCCACGACGTAGCCGGTGGCTCCGTCCGTGCCGATCCGGCCGATGAGGGCGAGAATGAAGTCCTTGGGGGTGACGCCCGCGGCGGGCTGTCCACTGAACCGCACGAGCATCGTCTGCGGGCGCGCCTGCACCAGACACTGGGTCGCCAGCACGTGTTCGACCTCGCTGGTGCCGATGCCAAAGGCGAGGGCACCGAAGGCACCGTGCGTCGCGGTGTGGGAGTCGCCGCAGACGATGATCATCCCCGGCTGCGTCGCCCCCAGCTCGGGCCCGATCACGTGAACGATGCCCTGCCCCGGCGAGTCCAGCCCGAACAGCTCTACCCCGAACTCGCGCGCGTTCCGCTCGAGCGCGCTCACCTGTCGGGCCGCAATCGGATCCGTGATCGGAAGACTGCGATCACCCGTCGGCACGTTGTGGTCCACGGTGGCCAGCGTCCGCGTCGGCCGCCGGACCCGGCGGCCGGCCAGCCGAAGCCCGTCGAACGCCTGGGGCGACGTGACCTCGTGCACCAGATGGAGGTCGACGTAAAGCAGCGCCGGCCCGTCGGGCGGCTGGTGCACGACGTGGCCGGCCCAGACCTTCTCGAAGAGCGTGCGCGGTGCCATGTCCCTAGCCGGCAACCGGCGCCCGAGCGGGCGCGACCGGACGGGGATCGGGTGCGGTTTCCCGCCGTCCGGGGCCCCCTCGCTCCCGCGCACCGGCGCCTTCCTCCGACCAGGGCATCATCGCTCGGAGCTTCCGGCCGACCTGCTCGATCGGATGGTCGTGATCCGCCTGCCGCATTCGCTCGAAGTTCGGGCGACCGGCCTTGTTCTCCGCGAGCCACTCCCGGGCGAAGCTCCCGTCCCGGATCGCGCCAAGGATGCGTTGCATTTCGGCCCGGGTCTCGGGGGTGATCAGTCTGGGGCCGCGGGTGTAGTCGCCGTATTCGGCGGTGTCGCTGATGGAGTAGCGCATGAAGCCGAGCCCGCCACGGTACATCAAATCCACAATCAGCTTGAGCTCGTGGAGGCACTCGAAGTAGGCCATCTCCGGAGAGTATCCCGCGGCGACCAGGGTCTCGAAGCCCGCTTTGACCAGCGCGGTCGTGCCGCCGCACAGCACGGCCTGCTCCCCGAACAGATCGGTCTCGGTCTCCTCGCGGAAGCTCGTCTGGAGGACACCGGCGCGGGTGCAGCCGATCCCGGCGGCGTAAGCCAGCGCGTTGGCGAGCGCCTCACCACTGGCGTCCTGATGAACCGCCACCAGCGCCGGCACACCCCGCCCGGCCTCGAACTCACTCCGGACGAGATGCCCAGGCGACTTCGGCGCCACCATGGACACGTCGACGCCTTTGGGGGGTACGATCTCGCCGTAGTGGATGTTGAATCCGTGGGCGAACATCAGGGTTTTGCCCGGGGCAAGTCCGCCGGCGACGCCGGATTCGTACACCGCGCGCCCATCCTGGTCCGGCACGAGCAGCATGATCACATCGGCGGCCTTGGCCGCATCGGCGACCGGCCGCACGTCCAGTCCCGCCGTGGCTGCCCTGGCCCACGAACCCCCTCCGGGACGGAGGCCCACGACCACCGTCGCGCCGCTATCACGGAGATTGAGGGCGTGGGCATGACCCTGACTGCCGAAGCCGATGACGGCGAATTTGCAGCCGGGAATCCGGGACCGATCGGCATCGAGATCGTAGAACATTCGGGGCGTCGTCATCCGGCGGTCTCCGGGGTGAGCGTGAACTGGGTGGAGCCTTGGGACCGCTCGAGCGCGACCGCCCCGCTGCGGGCCACCTCCACGACCTCGAAGCGCTCGAGCGCACGCAGGAACGATAGGACGAACGCCTCGGAGCCGCTCACCTCCAGGATCACAGCTTCGGGTGCCTCGTCGAGGATGGCAGCCTTGTAGAGCAGCGCGACGTCGAGTAGCTCGGCATAGCGGGCTTCACCCGGGCGCACCTTTACGAGCGCCAGCTCGCGCGCTACGCCCTCGCGGGCGGGAAATGCGGCGACCTCGCGCACCCCGACCACCTTGTCGAGCTGGCGTGCCGTTCGGTCCGCGGTCGCCTGGTCCGTCTGCATCATGATCGTCAGCCTCGCGAGCCCCGGCGAGGCACTCGGCCCCACCGCGATGCTCTTGATTGGAAGGTTGCGCCGGCGGAGCATTCCGAAGGCGCGGTTCAAGGTTACCAGCTCATGCTCGAGCAAGACCGAAATGGTGTGAGAGCCGGTCATGCCGGCACCAGCGGCGCCGGCTCGCCCTCGATGGGCTCGGAGAGGGAGGCTCCCGGGGGGATCATGGGGAAGACGTTCGCCTCCTGCTCGATCACGAACTCCACCAGGGCCGGCCCCGACACCTCCATCGCGGCCCGCACCGCATCCGCCGACTGGTCGGCCGCCGCCACGCGCCAGCCCGGCACACCGTACGCCTCGGCGAGCTTCACGTAGTCCGGACTCCAGATCGGCGTCGCCGAGTAGCGCCGGCCGTGGAAGAACT
This sequence comes from uncultured Gemmatimonadaceae bacterium, assembly GCA_964519805.1. Classification (GTDB taxonomy): domain Bacteria; phylum Gemmatimonadota; class Gemmatimonadetes; order Gemmatimonadales; family GWC2-71-9; genus DASQPE01. The sequence continues at coordinate 42,438 of CAZFKN010000003.1, read as the reverse complement.
GCTGCCACTGCCGCACCATGCCGAGGTACCCGTTGTTGAAGATGGCCATCTTCACCGGGATACGCTCCTGCACCATGGTGGCCATCTCCTGCATGTTCATCTGGAAGCCGCCGTCGCCGGAGATCGCCCAGACCGGCTCGTCGGGACGCGCCAGCCGCACTCCCATGGCCGCGGGCACCGCGAACCCCATCGTGCCCAGACCGCCGGACGTGATGTGCGTGTTGGGCCGCTGGTAGGGGAACAGCTTGGCCACCCACATCTGGTGCTGCCCCACGTCCGACACGATCGTGCAGCCCCCGTCCGTCACCTCGTGCAACGTGCGCAGGATCCCTTCCGGCGACAGATCGCCCCGGTAATGCTCGGTCCGGAGCTTGGCGAAGCCCGCGATTTCCGCCTGCCACGTGGCGCAATCCCGCGGCGCCACGAGCGGGAGCAGGCGCAGGAGAACCTCGCGGCAGTCGCCCACCAGTCCCACGGCAGCCGGGACGTTCTTGCCCACTTCCGAGGCATCCAGTTCGATGTGGACGATCTTGGCCCGGGGCGCGAAGGCCGCGGTGTTCCCGGTCACGCGGTCGTCGAACCGGAGGCCCACGCCGATGATCAGGTCGGCATGCTGAATGGCCCGGTTCACGTGTACCTCGCCGTGCATCCCCGGCATGCCCAGGTGCAAGGGGTGCGACTCGGGGAACCCGCTGATGCCGAGGAGCGTCGTGATCACCGGCATCCCGGTCCGCTCGGCGAGGCAGCGCAGCTCGTCGTAGGCGTCGGCCAGGAGGACGCCGTGGCCGGCCATGATGAGGGGGCGGCGGGCCTCGGCGATCAATCGCGCGGCCTGGATCAGCTCCGCGGGCGACGGCCCTTGCGCGGGGGCCGGCGCCGATTCGCTCCGCGGCCCGGCCCCGCGGCGGGGCACATACGCGATCTTCTGGTTCTGCACATCCTTCGGCACATCCACGAGCACGGGACCGGGCCGCCCTTCCTGGGCGATCGCGAGCGCATCCCGAAGCGCATTGGCAAGTAGGCTCACGTCCGCAACCAGGACGTTGTGCTTCGTGATCGGCTGAGTGATGCCGATGATGTCGGTTTCCTGGAAGGCATCGCGCCCGATCATGTTCCGGGACACCTGCCCGGTGATGGCCAGCACCGGCGCGCTGTCCATGTGCGCGGTCGCGAGGCCCGTCACGAGGTTCGTCGCACCCGGCCCCGAGGTCGCGACGCACACGCCGACCCGGCCGCTGGCGCGGGCGTAGCCGTCGGCGGCGTGCGCGGCGGCCTGCTCGTGCCGGACCAGCACGTGCCGGAGTCCCGGATGCTCGGGGAGCGCATGGTAGAACGGCATGATCGCGCCCCCGGGGTACCCGAACATCAGGTCTACGCCCTCTTCCAGGAGGACGCGGCACATGAGCTGGGCCCCGGTAAGGGTTTCCGTCATGCCACTACCACCGCGCCCGGTTCACTGTTGACTGTTCACCGTTCGCGCTGTTTCCAGTCATCACACCCCCCACAGATACGACGCGTTGAGCGCGCTCGCCTCGAGCCGGTCGGCGTGGCGCGACTTGTTGAGCGCGTGGATGAGTGCCCGGGCGCTCGCCTCGACGATGTCGGTGGACGCGCCCTGCCCGCTCAGGGACTTCCCGTCCACCCGCGCCTGCAGAAAGACCTGTCCCACGCTGTCCCGGCCGGGTGTGACCGAGCGGAGCTGGAGGCTGACGACCTCGACCTGCCGGCGGAGGATTTCGCTGATCGCGCCGAAGGCCGCCGCGATAGGCCCGTCACCGGCGCCCTCAGCGGCGCGCTCGCCGCTCCACGGTCCCATCAATCGGACCTTGGCGCTCGCGGGCACGCTGCCGCATACGACCTCCAGATGGCTGAGTTGATACTCCTCGGGTGCGTCGTGGAACGAGTCGTGGAGCAGGGCGAGCAGGTCCTCGTCGAGAATCGCCCGCTTCCGGTCGGCGAGGGTGGTGAACTGGCGGTAGATCTCCGCGAGCTTCTCGGGATCGAGCTCATATCCCAGCTCGCGGAAGCGCTGCTCGAGTGCGTGGCGCCCGGAGTGCTTGCCCAGCACCAGCGTGGACTTGGGAATCCCGACGGTCTCCGGCCGCATGATCTCGTAGGTCTCGCCGTTTCGGAGCATGCCGTGCTGGTGGATGCCCGACTCGTGCGCAAATGCGTTCCGGCCCACGATGGCCTTGTTGGGCTGGGGGAACGCGCCCGTCAGATACGACAGCAGCTGACTGGTGCGGTAGATCTCCTGGGTTGCGATCCGGGTACGGAAGCCGAGCTGGGGCCGGACGACCGCCGCCATGACCAGCTCCTCGAGCGCGGCGTTGCCGGCACGCTCACCGATGCCGTTCACGGTGCACTCCACCTGCCCTGCCCCGGCCTGGATCGCCGCGATCGAATTGGCGACGGCAAGACCAAGATCATCGTGGCAATGGGCGCTCCAGACGACGCGCTCCGCGCCCGGCACCCGCTCGCGAACCGAGCGGAACATCGCGCCGTATTCGGCCGGCAGCGCGTAGCCCACGGTGTCGGGGAGGTTGATGGTCGTGGCGCCCTCCGCGATGGCGGACTCGACCACCCGGCACAGGAAGTCGGGGTCGGTGCGGCTCGCGTCTTCCGCCGAGAACTCGACATCGTCGGTGTACGACCGCGCCCGACGCACGCCCTGGCGGGTCATCTCGAGCGCCTCGTCCCGGTCGATGCGGAGCTTGTCGCGCAGATGGAGGTCGGACGTGGAGAGGAAGACGTGGACCCGGGGACGGCCGGCGGAACGCAGGGACTCCCCGGCCAGGTCGATGTCCCGCTCGACGCAGCGGGCCAGCGCGGCCACGACTGGCCGGCGAACCTCCGCGGCCACGTCGCGGACGCTGCGGAAGTCGCCGTCGGACGCCGCGGGGAATCCCGCCTCGATCACGTCCACGCCGAGCGCGTCGAGCTGGCGGGCGAGCCGGAGCTTCTCCTCGGCGCTGAGACTGTTGCCGGGGGCCTGCTCGCCGTCTCGGAGGGTCGTGTCGAAAATGATGACGTCGCTTGCCATTGGCGCTCCATCCGCTAGGCCTGAAATGCGAAGCGCCGCGAACCTCGAGGTCCGCGGCGCTGGGTTGATTCGTCTGAGACTTGCTTTACGCTGTCTCGCCCGGCACGCCGCGGAACCCCCGCTCAATAAGCACGAGCGAAAGGCCAAGGAGGACGGACAGGACGAGCTGCTGGAGCATGGCTTGGGCGAGTCTCTTTGTGACCGGTTGTTTATACCGCCGGATGACAAGCCTACCCACTGGCCGGCTGGGCGTCAAGGGGACCAGCGCAGGCAAGCGCCGCCGTCCCCGTCACTTGACTGCCCTCGTCCGCTTGCATAAGATTGCAGCGTGATGATTAGAGCATTCGTTCCGGTCGCCGTCAACCTTATTACCGCCCGCCCCTTGGGAGCGACCGGGTAAGCAAGCGCGCATGTGATGGACCCGGCCCGCTCCCAGGAGGAGCGGGCCTTTTTCGTTCCCCCGCCCCCGGCCTCTCCGGCCGGTTCGTCGGCAACCCTACGGAGGCACCATGGCCGAATCCGGGCAGCGGATCCGTCCGGCCGGTTCCCGATCCCCGAGCGCCCACGCGGCAACTGTCGGGGCCGCCCTCGATCCCTATCGGGCGCACGACGCCTGCGGGACCGGCTTCGTCGCCCGAGCATCCGGCGTTCGCTCCCACGATGTCGTCACGATGGCCCTCGAAGCGGTGGCGCGGGTGGCGCACCGGGGCGCCGCCTCCACCGACAACTCGGGCGATGGCGCGGGCCTCCTGACCCAGATCCCCCACCGGCTCTTCTTCCGCGACGCCTACCGCCTCGGGCTCAGGCTCCAGCCGGGGCGGCCGTTCGGCGTGGGCGCATTCTTTCTTCCCACCGACGCGGATGGCCTGGCCCGCGGGACCGGAATCGTCGAGCGCGTCTTCACCGACGACGGGATTCCGTTCCTGGGATGGCGAGACGTGCCGGTGAACCCCGCGGCCCTCGGACCAACGGCCCGCGGCTCCTGCCCCGTCATTCGCCAGGCCTTCGTCGGCATGCCCGCCGGCGCGGGCGACGACGAGACCTGGGAGCGCGCCCTGTATCTCGCACGCCGGGAGATGGAGCGGCGAGCCGCCGAAGCCGGTCTGGCCGGATTCTACGTCTGCTCTCTGTCCTGTCGGACCATCGTCTACAAGGCGTTGCTCGCCGGCACCCAGCTGCCGGTGTTCTACACCGACTTCCGGTACCCGGAGTACGAAGCGGCGATCGCCGTCTTCCACCAGCGCTATTCCACCAACACGCTGCCGAGCTGGCCGCTGGCCCAGCCATTCCGGCTGCTGGCCCACAACGGGGAGATCAACACCCTCTGGGGCAACCGCAACGCCATGGCGATGCGGCAGCCGATGCTCGAGTCGCCGCTCTGGGGCGCCCGGATCGAGCGGATTCGTGACGTGATCTGGGCCGACGGCAGCGACTCGGCCAGCCTGGACAACGCGATGGAGCTGTTCGTGCGCTCCGGCCGGGACCCGGTGCACACGCTCATGATGATGATCCCCCAGGCGTGGGAGAAATATCCGGACCTCCATCCCTCCATTAAGGCGTTCTACGAGTATCACCAATGCGTGCACGAGCCCTGGGATGGGCCCGCCGCGGTGACCTTCAGTGACGGGATCCTCGCCGGGGCCATCGTGGACCGGAACGGACTGCGTCCGTGTCGCTACAAGGTGCGCAACGATGGTCTGGTCACCGCCGGCTCCGAGGTTGGACTCGTAGACTTCGACCCGCACGATGTCGTCGAGAGCGGGAAGGTCGGACCGGGTGAGGTCCTCATGGTGGATACCCGCCGAGGCGAGGTGATCCGCAATCTCGACGCGAAGCTCGAGGTGGCCGGACGCCGTCCCTACGCACGCTGGGTCGCCCGCTACATGGCCCGCCTGGAGCCGGACGCGTCACGGGTTCCGCCGGGACCGGCCCCCGAAAATCTGGATCGGACGCAGCGCGCCTTCGGCTACGGGTTCGAGGACCTGCGGTACGCCCTCGAGCCGATGGGCGCCACGGGCGCCGATGCCGTCTGGAGTATGGGCGATGACACGCCCATCCCCCCGCTCGCCAAGCAGGCGCCGAACGTCTACGCCTACTTCCGCCAGCGGTTCGCGCAGGTCACCAACCCGCCGATCGATTCGCTCCGGGAGTCGATGGTCATGTCGCTGCGGGTCCACCTGGGACGTCGGGGCTCGCCGCTGCTCGAGCGACCCAGCTATGCCCGGATGCTCCGGATCGAGCACCCGATCCTGCTCCCCGAAGAGATGGCGGCTCTGCACAACGTCGCGGGCTTCTCCGCCGTCACGATCGACGCTCTCTGGGATCCCGCAACCGGACCCGAAGGGCTCCTCCCCGCGCTCGTGAGCCTCCGCCGGACGGCCGAGCGGGCCGTCCGGCGGGGTGCCCGGATCCTCGTGATCAGCGACCGGTCGGCCGGCCAGCGTTGGGCACCGATCCCCATGCTCCTGGCGGTCGGCGCCGTGCGGCAGCATCTGGTCGAACGTGGCTTGCGCGCCCGGGTCGGGCTCGTGGCGGAGGCTGGCGACGCGCTCGACATCCACCACCTCGCCGCCCTCTTCGGCTACGGCGCGGAAGCGGTGCACCCGTGGCTCGCCCTCGCGAGCATCGACGCCCTCTTCGCCGCCGACGCGCAGGAGCATCGCCGGGAGGGCGCCGACCCGGCCCGGCCCACTCCGGCCGATGCCCGGCTGCAATTCCGCAACGCCGCGGAGAAGGGCTTGCTCAAGATCCTCTCGAAGATGGGGATCTCTACCCTCTCGTCGTATTGCGGTGCGCAGACGTTCGAAGCCATCGGTCTGGGCGCCGAGATCATCGACACCTGCTTCGCAGGTACCGCGTCGCCCATCGGCGGGATCGGATTCGAGGAAGTGGGTGACGATGTCCTGGGCCGGCACCGGGCAGCCTACGCCCCCACCCCGGCGGCCGCGAGCGCACTTCCGGACTTCGGTCGCGTGCGCTTCAGGAAGGAAGGAGAAGATCACGGCTGGGCGCCGCCGATCGTGGCAGCGCTCCAGCAGGCCGTGAAGGCCGGCACACAGGAGGCCTACGCCGCCTACCTCACCAAGAACGGCTATCGCAGGCCGGCGGGCCCCCGCGACCTGCTCGCGATCCGGGCGGGCACGTCGGTCCCCCTCGAGGAGGTGGAGCCCGCCGAGGACATCCGCCGTCGCTTCATCTCCTCGGCCATGTCCCTGGGGGCGCTCTCGCCCGAAGCGCATGCAGTGCTTTCAATCGGCATGAACCGGATCGGTGCCAAGTCCAACTCCGGCGAGGGGGGTGAGGATCCGGCGACGTACCGCTCGCTTCCGAACGGCGACCGGCTGGACAACCGCATCAAGCAGGTTGCTTCTGCCCGCTTCGGTGTAACCGCGGAGTATCTGGTACGCGCGGAGGAGCTGGAGATCAAGATCGTGCAGGGCGCCAAACCGGGCGAAGGCGGGCAGCTCCCCGGGCACAAGGTGACCGAGCTGATCGCCCGGCTGCGCCATGCGGTGCCTGGCATCCAGCTGATCTCCCCACCCCCGCACCACGACATCTATTCGATCGAGGATCTTGCCCAGCTGATCCACGATCTGAAGACGGTGAACCCCGCCGCCCGGGTAGGCGTCAAGCTCGTGGCCGAGGCCGGCGTCGGGACCGTGGCAGCGGGCGTGGCAAAGGCCTACGCCGACTACGTCCTGATCGCGGGGCACAACGGGGGCACCGGCGCGTCGCCGCTCTCCTCCATCAAACACGCCGGATCTCCCTGGGAGCTGGGTCTCGCCGAGGCGCAGGCGACGCTGGTGCGCAACGGGCTTCGGCACCGGATCGAGGTCCGCACGGACGGCGGGCTCAAGACCGGTCGGGACGTGGTCATCGCGGCCCTGCTCGGCGCCGAAGCGTTCGGCTTCGGCACGGCGGCGCTGGTGGCGATCGGCTGCGCCATGGCGCGCCAATGCCATCTCAATACCTGTCCGACCGGGGTGGCCACCCAGCGGCCGGATCTCCGCGCCAAGTTCAAAGGCACCGCCGAGCAGGTGATCACCTATTTCACGCTCCTCGCGGAGGAGGTCCGGGAGATTCTGGCATCCATGGGGTTCCGGTCCTTGGACGCGGTCATCGGCCGGAACGATCTCCTCGAGCGGGTCGAGCGCCCGGACGTGCCCCGGGCCCAGATGCTCGACCTGTCGATGCTGCTTGCCACGCCCCAGCACGCGGGGCCCCGCGTGCCGCTTCGGCGCACCGAGGTGCGGAACGACCGGCCGGGCATGACCTGCCTCGACGACGAGATTCTGGAAGAGCTCGGGCCGTATCTGGAGAGCGGGTTGCCGTTTGCGGGCAATTACGAGATTCGGAACCACCACCTCGCCGTGGGCGGCCGGGTGGCGGGCGTGATCGCCACGCGTTTCGGCGACGTCGGCCTCCCGGAAGGGCGCATACGCCTCCGATTCCGAGGCCCGGCCGGCCAGAGCTTCGGGGCGTTCATCACGCGAGGCATGCACCTCGACCTGGAAGGCGAAGCCAACGACTACGTCGGCAAGGGATTGAGCGGCGGGGAGATCACGATCCGGCCGTATCGCCGGGCGGCATATGCCGACGCCACGCACCAGCACCTGATTCTCGGCAACACGGTGCTGTACGGTGCCACCAGCGGCAAGCTGTTCGCCGCAGGGCAAGCTGGAGACCGCTTCGGGGTCCGGAATTCCGGCGCCATAGCGGTGATCGAGGGAGCGGGGAACCACTGCTGCGAGTACATGACCGGCGGGATCGTCGTCGTATTGGGTCGCGCGGGCCGAAATCTCGGCGCCGGCATGTCGAACGGCGTCGCCTACGTGCTGGACGAGGCCCGGACGCTGCACGAGCGGGTCAACTTCGACATGGTAGAGCTCGCAGAGCTCGACGGCGAGGACGAAGAGGTCCTGCGACGGCTCGTGCGCGAGCACGAGGAGAAGACCACCAGCCCGCGGGCGCGCACGCTGCTGGTCGAGTGGATTCGGTTCCGGCCGTTGTTCCGGAAGGTGGCGCCCAAGGGTGCCGAGGTCTTCGTCGCGGCTGCCCGGACCGCGTATCTCCAGGGCTCCGCATCCGAGCCGGAGCCGGCGCTCGCCCGGCGGAGTGCGTAGGGGTTAGCTTCCGGGCGCCATGCTCCGGCGCTCCCATTTCTGCCTCTTGCTCGCGGGTCTCGTGGGGGTGCTCCCCGGAGCGTTGCGCGCGCAGGAGCGGGGCACGCAGATCGGATTCGAGCTGGGGTACTCGCACGCCCAGTTCAGTCCGGGCGGGACGCCGAGCGGAACTCAGGAAGGCAGCATCGTGGCCGGGTTCCTGTCGCGGCGGATCGCCGGACCGCTCAACGGGCAGGTCGAGCTGATGTTGTCCCGCCGGGGCGGCGGGCTCTCGGCTCCTGAGGCAGGCGGCACGTTCCTGGGCATCGCCCAACTGGTCTACATCGAGGTTCCCGTACTGGCACGCATTACGGTGCCGGTCGGCCGCCTGCGGCCCGTGCTGCTGGGCGGCGGCTCGTTCGCCATTTCGGTCGGCTGCGAGCTACAGGTGCAGGGGACCGACAACATCGAACAGGGGCGGTGCGACGGCGATTCGGCCAGCGTCGCGCTCGCGCGCAGCGATTTCAACGCCGTCTTCGGCGGTGGGCTCGAGTACCCGATGCGCAGCGCCACGCTGCGCCTGGAGCTGCGACGGATCGTGGGGCTACGAAACCTCGCGCCGGGACAGGACCTGAAGAATCGCGTCTGGGCCGTCCTGGCGGGAATCACGTTCTAACGCCCACCACGGCCACCAGTCCGAACCCGATCAGCAGCAGCCCCGCCACCCAGTTCACCGCTCGGAGCGGCCTCACCCCGAGGCTGCCTCGGAGCACCCCAACCCCGCCGCTGAGAAGCGCCCACCAGAGCATGGATCCCGCGAACACCGAGGCCACGAGCGAAAGGCCCGTTCCGGGCCCGGTCACCCCATTCGCCAGGCCCAAGCCCGCAAAGGCGGCCGCGAAGGAAAGAATCGTCATGGGATTCGTGATGGTGAGCAGCAGCGTAGAGGCGTAGGCCGCCCAGAGTCGCGGTGCCGTGCCGGCGGCGTCGTTCCCTTCGGCCGGCCGGGCGAGGATCGTCCGGATGCCGAACCAGCAGAGGAACAGGCCTCCTCCCGCGCGTATCAGGTCGGCATGCGCCACCAACGAGCGGGTCGCGGCGCCGAGGCCAAGGGCGGCAACGGAGCCGTAGGTAGCGTCGGCGGTCGCGGCGCCCAGGCCGGAAACGAATCCATTCCGGGAACCGGCCGCGAGCGTCCAACGAATGACGAGCACACCGATCGGGCCGACCGGTGCTGCGACGGCAAAGCCGAGGACGAACCCGCGCCCGATGAGCCCCCAGTCCACGACGGTTACTCGCGCGCGTCGAGGGGAGGAAAGCGGACCGATTCTTTCTCCGACCGGAGCACCACGAGTGTCCGCGTCCGGAGGACCCCCGGCCCGCCTTTCAGCTGCTCCGTGAGCAGCCGGTCCAGGTCGGCCGGGCCGCGGGAGCGGATCTTGAGGAGGTAGTCGTCGTCGCCCGTGACATGGTGGCATTCCTGGACCTCGGGGAGACTGGCGACGCGGGCCAGGAAGGCGCGACGATGGTGCGGTGTTTCCAGCGTTACCGAGACGAAGGCGGTGAGCGGGAAGCCAGCGGGCCCGGGGGCGACGAGCGCGGCGTAGCCGCGGATGACGCCGCTCTCCTCGAGTCGTCGCACTCGTTCGGCGATGGCGGGACCGGTGAGTCCGACGCGTTCACCGATGCGGGCCCAGGCTTCGCGGCCGTCGTGGAGGAGCAGGGCGATGATCTTCGTATCAACGGTATCCATGGATCCAGTCTAACGTTTCATTCGCATTTTTCAACTCCTGCCATCGAATCGATACATGATCGCCGAAGAACGGCAGATCGTACTTGGGACCCGATCCCGATCCCACCCTCTGTGGACACCCCACCCCCTTGCCAGAAACGCGACGGCTTCCGATACTTGCTAGACGACAAGCAAGTACACCTCGGACCCTCAACCCCGGCACGCATGAGTGCACCCGAGCGCGAGCGCAACGCCGCGCGAACCCGCGAAGCCATCCTCGACGCGGCCGAGCGGCTGTTCGCGCGGCAAGGGTACGGCGCGACCAGCCTGAGCCAGGTCGGCAAGCTGGCCGGCGTGTCGCGCGCTACCCCTGGATATTTCTACGGATCGAAGCCCGACCTGTACCGGGCTGTGCTCGACCGGTGCTTCGGCGAGGTTCGCCGCGCCGTGCAGGCCGGACGGGAACGGGCGCTCGCGAGCGGTCAGTCTCCGGAGGTCGTGCTGGAGGGCGCCGTCTCGGACTACTTCGACTTCCTCGTCTCGCGGCCGAACTTCATTCGCCTGCTCGAGCGGGAAGCCCTGGCCGCGCGGGGGACCTTGCCCGAGGCAGCCGTCGAGGTTCAGGCCGGGCGGGAGGCATTGGCCGCGCTCGCGGTCGAGCTGGGGCTCGACCCGTCGCCCTCGGGCGAGGCGGCCCACCTTCTCCTCAGTATCATCGCGCTTTGCTGGTTCCCCCTCGTGCACGCGAGTACCGTCGCCCAGGCGGTCGGCATCAAGGTCGACGGAGCCGCGGCGCTCGCCCGCCGCAAGCGGCACGTGATCGATCTCGTCCTGTACGGCGCCAACGGCCGGTCCGGCCTGGCGCCGATGGCCCAATCCTCAGCAGGCAACTCCCGATGACCAACGTGATCTCCGCCCCGGACACCCGGGCGACGCAGCCCCTCGCCACCGAGCAGGAAGCCCGCGAAGTCGCCGAGGCGGCCCGCGAGAAGGAGTGGCAGGCGCCGAGCTTCGTTCGAGAGCTGTTCGACGGATCCTTTCGGCTGGATCTGGTACATCCGTATCCCCAAGCGGATCCCCGCGAGGTCGCGAAGGCCCGCCCGTTCCTGGAGCGGCTAGAGAAGTTCCTCCAGGAGCGAGTCGATAGCGACCGGATCGACCGCGAAGGCAAGATCCCGGCGGACGTCATCGACGGCCTCCGCGAGCTGGGGGCGTTCGGGATCAAGATCCCGGAGGAATACGGCGGTCTCGGTCTCAGCCAGACCAGCTATACCCACGCGATCGGGCTGGTCACCAGCCAGGACGGCAACCTGACCGCGCTCCTGTCGGCGGCGCAGTCGATTGGCGTGCCCCAGCCGCTCAAGCTCTTCGGGACGCCGGAGCAGAAGAAGCGCTACCTGCCCCGCCTGGCCAAGGGCGCCATTTCCGCCTTCGCCCTGACGGAGCCCAACGTGGGCTCCGACCCGGCCGCCATGACGACCACAGCCGAGCTGTCCCCGGACGGCACTCACTACATCCTGAACGGGGAGAAGCTCTGGTGTACCAACGGGACCATTGCCGAGCTGATGGTGGTCATGGCCCGGACCGGACCCAAGCGCATCAGCGCCTTCATCGTCGAGACCGAGTGGCCCGGGGTCGAAGTGGTCCAGCGGCTCCACTTCATGGGACTCAAGGCCCTGGAGAACGGCGTCATCCGGTTCACGAACGTGCGCGTGCCGAGGGAGAACGTCCTCTGGGGTGAGGGTAAGGGACTGAAGCTCGCCCTGATCACGCTGAATACCGGGCGTCTCACGCTCCCCGCGTCCTGTGTCGCCGCGTCCAAGAAGTGCCTGGAAATCGTCCGCGGCTGGGCGGCGGAGCGGGTGCAGTGGGGCCAGCCGATCGGGAAGCACGACGCGATCGCGCAGAAAATCGGCCGCATGGCCGCCGAAACGTTCGCCATGGAAGCGGTGTCCGATCTGGCCTCGCTGATGGCCGACCGTGGCAACGCGGACATCCGTCTCGAAGCCGCCATGGCCAAGCTATGGAACACCGAAACCGCGTGGCGAATCGTGGACGACACGCTCCAGATCAAGGGCGGGCGGGGCTACGAGACCGCCGACAGCCTCCGCAGCCGGGGGGAGCGGCCGGACCCGATCGAGCGGATGATGCGGGACATGCGCATCAACCTGATCTTCGAGGGGTCCAGCGAAATCATGCGGCTGTTCATCGCCCGGGAGGCGGTGGACACCCACCTCGACGTCGCCGGCGACCTGATCGATCCCAAGACCACGGCCCGCCGCAAGGCGGCGGCGTTGGGCCGGGCCGCGCTGTTCTATGCGACCTGGTATCCGCGCCTCTATCTGGGCTGGGCGCGGTGGCCGCGCTACTCGGAGTTCGGCCGGCTGGCCACTCATCTCCGATTCGTCAACCGCATGTCCCGCAAGCTGGCGCGGACCCTGTTCCACTGTATGGTGAGGTTCGGCCCCCGTCTGGAGAAGCGGCAGGCGGTGCTGGGGCGGCTGGTCGAGATCGGGGCCGAGTTGCTCGCGATCACGGCGGCGTGCTCCCGGGCGCACGCGCTGGCCCGGCCGGACAGTCCCGCCGGCCGCCAGACGGGGGACGGGGCGGTCGAGCTGGCCGACGTCTTCAGCCGGCAGGCGCGCCGGCGCGTCCGGGAGAAATTCAGGGCCGTCTTCCTGAACGACGACGCCGCCACGTACCGGGTGGCGCAGCACGTCCTCCGGGGTGAGCACGAGTGGCTGGAGCAGGGCACGGTGGGGAATCTGGGACGGTAGCTCGCGCCCCCTTACATTGTCCGGGTACCCCACCGGAGCCCAGCGCATGGCCATCGCCGAGGGCCGCAGCCTTCAATTCACCGGTCCGGAAGCTATCGACGCGGCAGTGCTCGAGACCTTCCCCTATGCCGGTCCTGAGCAGGAGATCGTCACCGAAACCCGGGAATTCAGCGCCGTCTGTCCGTACAGCGGCCTTCCCGATTTCGCGACGCTCACCGTACGGTATGTTCCGTCGGACCGCTGCGTCGAGCTCAAGAGTCTCAAGTATTACATCGTAAGCTTCCGGAACGTGGGCATTTTTCAGGAGCACGCCACCGCCCGCATCGCCGACGACCTCTTCCGCCTCCTGCACCCCCGGCGCCTGGTGGTCACAACGCTGTACAACGTTCGGGGGGGCTTCGAGACGACCTGCACGATCACACTACCTGCTGCCTAGCGCCTCTGCCGACGAACGAGATTCGATGTTGCTGATCCCCGCATTGCTGCTGCCGGACCTCCCCGCCGTCATGCGAGACGCGGTCCTCACTTTTGCCAAGCCGCTGATTCTGGCCTACGTGGCCTCGTGGATCGCGTTGTACGCGCATGAGATCGGCCACGCGGCAGCCGCCCGCATGCTGGGAGTCCGCATCTGGGGCGTCCGGCTGGGGGTGGGACCGGCGCTGTTCGATGGGGTCCTGGCTGGCTGCCGGCTCCGGTTGGGCCTGTTCCCGCTCGTCGGTTCCGTGATCCTCCTTGACGACGACGCCTCCGCGATCGGGTACCGCGATATCCAGCCGGGACCGTGGCGCTTCGAGTGGGGCCGGCGGGCTTGGCGGGCGCCGATCATCTCGGCCTCCGGCGGAATCGCCAATCTCCTCGTCACGCTGCTAGCGGTGGTCTACTGGTCCCTGGCCGGCGCCCCGCGCCTCGGCACCGTCATCGGCGATCTTTTCGTCTATACGTTCGTCTCCAATCTCTCCGGTTACCTCAACCTCTTCCCGCTCTTCTCCTCCGACGGCAGCCACCTCCTGGCGCATGTCGCCGCCGCACGGCGCGTGAGTCGCGAAGCCACCCCGGCGGCGTCCTAGCAGCAACGTCCGGGACGACGGCCCGAGGGTTGGCCCGGCATTCACGCAGGCGTATCTTTTCGCGGCGCCCCGCAGGTCCGAGGGCGGGTCTCTTTCCGCGTGGAGCTGGTTGTGGCCAAGGAAACGCTCACCATTACGGATAACCGGACCGGCAAGGCGTACGAGCTCCCCATCGCTGAGGGGACGATCCGGGCCGTCGATCTCAGGCAGATCCGCACGTCGGAGGAGGACTTCGGCCTCATGACGTACGATCCCGCCTTCATGAACACCGCGGCGTGTCGAAGCGCGGTGACGTACATCGACGGTGACCGGGGCATCCTGCGATACCGCGGCTACCCGATCGAGCAGCTGGCCGGGCAGGCGTCGTTCCTGGAGATCGCATGGCTGCTGATGGAGGGCCAGCTGCCGACCCGGGCGCAGTTGCAGAGCTGGACGGACGAGATCCGCTACCACACCTACGTCCATACCAACCTGACCAAGTTCCTCGAGGGCTTCCGCTACGACGCCCATCCGATGGGCATGCTGCTCGGCACCGTGGGCGCGCTGTCCACGTTCTACCCCGACGCGAAGCACGTGCAGGACCCGGAAAACCGCCGGCTCCAGCGCGTGCGGCTGCTGGCCAAGCTGCCGACGATCGCCGCGTTCGTCTTCCGGCACTCGCGGGGTCTGCCGTTCGTCTACCCGGACAACGACCTCGACTATATCGGCAACTTCGTCAACATGACGTTCAGCATCGGCGGCCGGCACAAGCCGAACCGGGTGCTCCAGCACGCGCTGGAGGTCCTGCTGATCCTGCACGCCGACCACGAGCAGAACTGCTCGACCAGTGCCGTGCGCGCGGTCGGCTCCTCGCACGTGGACCCCTTCTCGGCCGTCTCGGCTGGCATCGCCGCGCTCTACGGCCCGCTCCACGGCGGCGCGAACGAGGCCGTGTTGCGGATGCTGGACGAAATCGGCGACAAGGCGCATATCCCCGACTTCATCACGAAGGTGAAGGGCGGCTCGGACCGGTTGATGGGATTCGGGCATCGGGTGTACAAGTCGTACGATCCCCGCGCCAAGTTGATCAAGAAGGTCGCGTACGACGTCTTCGAGCAGACGGGACTCAACCCGAAGCTCGAGATTGCCCTCGAGCTGGAACGCATCGCGCTGGAAGACGATTACTTCATCAAGCGGAAGCTCTACCCCAATGTGGACTTCTATTCGGGGCTGATCTACCAGGCCATGGGGTACCCGACCGACTACTTCACGGTGCTCTTCGCGCTGGGCCGAACTCCCGGCTGGCTCGCCCAATGGGAGGAGATGATGACCGACAAAGAGCAGAAAATCGCCCGCCCGCGGCAGATCTACACCGGCGCCTCCGTCCGTGAGTTCGTCCCGATCGAGAAGCGCTGACCTGCGGGAGGCGCCTGGGCGGACCCCCGTGGACGATCTCCTCGCAAGGCTTCGGACCGCTCTCGGCGACCGCTACGAGATCGTCCGCCTGATCGGTGAGGGCGGCATGGCGCGGGTCTATCTCGCGCGCGATCTGCGCCACGAGCGTCAGGTAGCCCTCAAGGTCCTCCGCCCCGAGATCGGCGCCGGCCTCGGCGCGGAGCGCTTCCTCCGCGAAATCCGGATCATCGCAGGCCTCCAGCACCCCAACATCCTTCCGCTGTTCGACAGCGGCGCCGCGGGCACCGCCAGCGCCGGGACCGAGCTGCTCTGGTACGTGATGCCGTTTGTGCAGGGCGAGTCGCTCCGCGCCAAGCTGCAGCGCGAGGGCCGGCTGTCCCTGGCGGAGACGCTGCGCATCGGGGAAGACCTCGCGGGCGCCCTGGACTACGCGCACGCGTGCGGCGTGGTTCACCGTGACGTCAAGCCGGAAAACGTGCTGCTGTCGAGCGGACACGCCTTCGTCGCCGATTTCGGTGTCGCCCGGGCGGTTGATCTGGCCGGGGCGCACGGCGCCACGGCCACCGGCGTCGCGATGGGCACACCGGCGTACATGAGTCCGGAGCAGGCCTCCGGCCAGCCCGACCTCGATGGGCGGAGCGACGTCTACAGCCTCGCCTGCGTGCTGTACGAAATGCTGGCGGGCGTCGCGCCGTTCGGAGGCACGACCCCGCTCGAGATCATGGCCAAGCACGCCATGCATCCGGTCCCATCGCTGCGCCGGGAGCGCCCGGACCTGGCCCCGCCGGTGGAGTCCGCGCTCGAATGGGGACTCGCCAAGGCGCCGGAGTCGCGGGCGACGACCAGTGTCGCCCTGCTACGGGGGATCCGGGGGCCGGAAGAGGGCCACACGCTCGCGACGCCGGTTCCGCCCCCGGTCGTGCGGCGCGCACGACGCTGGGTCATCCCCGCAGCACTGGCGGGCGTAGCCCTCGCGGCCGCGCTCGTCTGGCGCGCGCGCACAGCCGATGATGGCGCCCCCCCGGCCCCGTCCGCCAGTGCGATCGCCGTGCTGCCTTTCACCGTGCGTGGCGGCGACTCGCTGGGCCTGGGCGAGGGGCTCGTGGGCCTGCTGGGGACCAAGCTCGACGGAGCCGGCGACCTGCACACGGTGGACTCCCGAGCCCTGCTCAGCTACGTCGGCCGGCAGGCGCACGGACCACTCGGCCCTGAGCAGGGCCGCGGGATCGCGGATCACTTCGGCGCCGGCCTCTTCGTGCTGGGTGACGTGCTGACGGTCGGCGACCGGCTGCGGCTTACCGCGTCGCTCTACGATACCCGCCGCCTTGGACGCGCCACGGCGACGGCGTCAGCCGAGGGGCCGACCGACAAGGTCTTCGAGCTGGTAGACTCACTGGCCGGTCAGCTCGTGGCCGGCTGGAGCGGAAGGGAGTCTCGACTCACGGCGATCGCCGCCGTGACGACGCGATCGCTGGGCGCCCTCAAGGCGTACCTGGACGGCGAGAGCGCGTTCCGGGCCGGGAACTTCGACGCGGCCGTGGATGGATTCCAGCGCGCCGTTGCGCAGGACTCGCTCTTCGCCCTGGCGTGGTACCGGATGAGCGTCGCCGCCGAGTGGCTCACCCGCTCCGACATCGCGCACGAGGCCGCGGAGCATGCGGTGCGTCTGGCGGATCGGCTGTCCGAGCACGATAGGTTGCTGCTGCAAGGCCTGGTGACGACGCGGCGCGGCGACGGGGTCGCGGCCGAGCGGCTGTTCCAGAACATCGTCGCGATCTATCCGAACGACGTCGAGGCGTGGGTGCAGCTCGGCGAGGTCCAGTTTCATTACGGGCCCCTGTTGGGCCGGCCGATCGCGGACTCGAAGGCGACGTGGCAGCGTGTCCTGGCCCTCCAGCCGACCTTCTTCGCGCCGCTGGTGCATCTGGCCCGGATCGCCGCGAGCGAGAAGGACCGGACCCAGGTGGACTCGCTGGTGCGGCGGGCGATTGCGCTTCGCGCCAGC
Organism: uncultured Gemmatimonadaceae bacterium; assembly: GCA_964519805.1. Classification (GTDB taxonomy): domain Bacteria; phylum Gemmatimonadota; class Gemmatimonadetes; order Gemmatimonadales; family GWC2-71-9; genus DASQPE01. The sequence continues at coordinate 25,317 of CAZFKN010000003.1, read as the reverse complement.
ACGCCGCGCGACGCCGGGGCGACGCGCTCGGAGACTCTGGAGCTCGAGGCGCTGCGCGCCTTCTCTCTCGAGGACACGGCCGCGCGGAAGAGGGTGATCGCCGCGCTGGATTCCGCGACCGACGTCACCGTCGACCTGTCGCTGTGGGGCGTGGCTTCGTTCGTCGGCGACCGTGAAGCCGCGGCCCGGTTGGCGCAGCTGCTCGCCAACCCGTCGCGTTCCCCCTGGTCACGGGCGGCGAGTCACGTATTTCTCGCCAATATCGCCCAGGCCGAGGGCCGGATCGATGCGGCGCGACGGCAGCTCGATTCCGCCGCGGAAATCGATCCGCGCGCGGCGGCGGAGGCGCTCGGGCTGCTCGCCGCTGCGCCCGGAGCCACCACTCGAGACCAGCGTGGTGCTGAGCGCCCACCATGGGCTGCATCGCCACCTCCGCACCTACCTCCTCGGTCTGCTCGATGCCCGCCTCGGCAAAGCTGCTTCGGCAGGGCAATACGCGCATGAGCTCGAGGCGCTGCCGGTCCCCACCGATGTCGGCTCGATCCCGCAGGACCTGGCCAAGGGGATCCGCGCGGAGCTGGCGGCGCGGCGCGGCCGCCCGTCGGACGTGACGGCCGCGTTCGAGGGGGTCCGGCGTCAGACGTACTACGAGCTGGCTACGACCTCTCCCTTCTTCGCGCAGGCGCGCGAGCGGTTCATCCAGGCGGAAGCGCTCGTGGCCCAGGGCCGGGACTCGGAGGCCCAACCGCTCTACCGATCGTTGAGCGGGCAGGCCAGCATGTTCGAGCTACCCTACCTCGCCCCGTCCCAACTCCGGCTGGGGGAGATCGCTGAACGCCAGGGGCATGCCGACGAGGCAGCGGAGCACTATTCGAAGGTGGTGGAGCTGTGGCACAATGCCGATGCCCCGCTCCAGCCGCTGGTGCGGGAGGCGCGGGGCAGGTTGGCAAAGCTGAAGGGTGAGAGGTGAAAGTGAGAAGTGAGAAAGGAGGGTTTCTCACTTCTTACTGCTCACGTTTCACTCGCCCGCTACGGATTCTCTCCTTCTAGGTACGTATACCCCTCGAGTCCCGCCACATAGTCCGCGATAAAGCTGTTTGCCTCTTGCCGGGAGAGCTCTCGCGCCTTGCCCACCTTGCGCCGGAAGGTGGCGAGGAGGTCCGAGGCGTGGAACTGCACGTAGTTGAGCACTTCGGTCACCGTGTCGCCGTGGACGAGATCGGTCACCTCGTAGCCGTGCTCGGTCAGGCGAACGTGCACGGCGTTCGTGTCGCCGAACAGATTGTGGAGATCGCCCAGGATCTCCTGGTAGGCGCCGGTGAGAAAGATCCCCAGAATGTAGGGCTCGTCTTCGACGACCGGATGCAGCTCCAGCGACGGCTTCCCCTTGCGCCCGCCGGCGAATCGATCGATCACGCCGTCCGAGTCGCAAGTGATGTCCTGGAGGGTGCCCCGGCGGCTGGGCTGCTGGTTCAACCGGTGGATGGGGATGATCGGGAAGATCTGGTCGATCGCCCAGTTGTCCGGCAATGACTGGAAGACGGAGAAGTTGCAGAAGTATCGATCCACGAGGACGGCGTCGATGTGCGCCGCGATCTCGGGATAAGCGGCCTTGTCCTCGGCGATGGCGTCGGCGATCGCGTTGAGCGTGCACAGGTAGAACTGCTCGGCGTCCGCCTTGTCCCGCAAGGAAAAGACCCCGCTCGCGAAGTACTCCTGCGCCCGTTCCTTGGCGAAGACGACGTCGTGGAAGACCTCCTGCACCCGGTCCGGCGTGAAGGACGCCAGGTCTTCCGCCATTTCGAGCAGCAACGGGTGAGGCTCGGCCCGAAGCGCGGGCGCGACGGACTCGTTGAGCGATTCCACGTCGATGACGTTCATCAACAAGAGCGAATGGTGCGCGGTGAGGGCCCGCCCGGACTCGGAGATGATGCTCGGCATCGGCAGCTCCTCCGAGCGGCACACCGTCCCGAGCGTGTAGACCACGTCATTGGCGTACTCCCGCATCGAGTAGTTCACGCTGGCCGGGCGGGTCGAGCGCGAGCCGTCGTAATCCACGCCGAGGCCGCCACCCACGTCTACATGATCGAGGCGGTTGAAGCCCATCCCGCGCAGCTCGGCGTAGTAGCGGCCGATCTCCTCGAGGCCGGCCTTGATCACCCGGATGTCGGGGATCTGACTGCCGAGATGGAAGTGAACGAGCCGGAGGATGTCCTTGCGACCCGCGGCGGTGAGCCGGTCGAGCAGTCGCACAAGCTCGACGGCGCCCAGCCCGAACTTGGACTTCTCCCCGGCGGTCTTGGCCCAACGTCCGGACCCTTCGCTTGCCAGCTTGATCCGGACACCCACGGTCGGCTCGACGCCCATGTCTTCCGAGACCCGGAGGAGCACCTCCAGCTCGTTGAGCTGCTCCAGGACGATCATCACGGAATGGCCGAGTTTCTGGCCCATCAGGGCCAAGCGCATGAACTCCTCGTCCTTGTATCCGTTGCAGATGATCAGGTGGTGCGTGCTCTCGTTGAGCGCGAGGACCGCCATCAGCTCCGGCTTGCTGCCGCACTCGAGTCCCGCCCCGTGCGGCGTACCGAACTCCACGATCTCCTGCACGACGTGGCGTTGCTGATTGACCTTGACCGGATAGACGGTCGTGTACTTCCCCTCGTAGCCGAACTCCTTGATGGCGCTCTCGAACTGGCCGGCGAGCGCCTGGATGCGTGAACGGAGGATGTCGGAGAACCGGAGCAGGAGCGGGAGCCCCACGCCCTGGGCGTTGAGGTCGAGAGCGAGCTGGTACAAATCGAGCCCGCGCTTGGGATTGCCGTCAGGATGGACGGTGACGTGCCCCGCCTCGTTGACCCGGAAATACCCCTGACCCCAGCCGCTCATGTTGTAGAGCTTCTCGGAGTCCTTGGGGGACCAGGTCGGGGGGGATATGGTAGTGGCGATTGGTCGGCTCCTGGGCTGTCAAAGTGTGCAAAGGTAACGAGTTACCAGTGTGGGCGCCAGCGCGGCCCCCCGGCTACTTCTTGTGGCTACGGCGCCACAGTCGATGGGTCGGGGCGGCACCCGGCCAAAATGCCCACCCGCGAGCCGGCCCGCGCCGGCGCCCCTGAATCATTGAGACCACTGAAGTTGGACTCTGAACGGCCGGTTCGGTCGGGGGCGGCACGAAGCTCGCACCCCCTGACCGGCGCAGACGTAAGTTTTGATATTGCAAACAGTTGCATAGCTGTATCAAGCTTCGCAATCGAGGGTGCTATGCTGTCTCTGACCCTGAACTCCGCGCGGCGCCTCCCGCCGGCCCTCCGGCTCCGGCTCCAAGTCGCCTATGCCCGCGCCTGGGAAGCGCTGACCCATACGCACCAGACGCAGGCCGCCATGTTCGTTACCCGCCTCGCCGACCGTTTGCCCTTGGAGGAGGCGCTCAGCCGCTATTTCCGGGAAGTTGCCGTCCCGGTCGCCATGCGGGAAACCGTCCGCGCCCGCGCGCTTCTCTCCGTAGCCCATGCGGTGCCCGCAGTCCCCGGTTCCGCGGACTCGGCCGACCCGTGGCAACGCCTTCGCCCGGACCGTCTGGTGGGGGCGGTGCGTCGCCGCGCCCAGTGGGTGGAGGAAACCACGCTGCGGTGCCGGATGACCGCGTGTCTCGCGGACGCCGCTGTCACCGCGACGCATACGCGAATGGCGGTGGAGGTCGCGGAGCTGCTCGCGGACGCGATCCCCCCGGACGAGGCCCTGATGACGTACATCCGGAGCTTCGACCTCCCGGTTCGCGATGGCGACGCCGTCTTCCGCGCCGCGCTGGCCGAGCTGGCCGACCGGAAGCTGACGGTCGAGGCCGAGCCGGTGCTGCGAGTCGAGCAGGTCAGGGTCCCCGCTCGTGAAGCTTCGCCCGCCGGTCCGATTCCGGCGCCGGCGTTCGGGCTCCGCGTGATCGTCTAACCGCATCTCTCGCCACACAAACGGTGCCGGCCCCCGGTGTATCTTCACCGGTGACCGGCACCGGTTCTTTTTGTCGAGGCGGCACGTCATGCGGTGGTCTTATCGGCTTGGACGGATCGCGGGGACCGACATCAAGGTCCACGTCACCTTCTTCCTGCTGCTGGCCTGGCTGGCGTTTCAGGCGTACAGCGAAGGGGGAGCCGCGGCCGCCATCGATCGCAGCGTCTTCATCATTGCCCTGTTCGGCTGTGTCACGCTGCACGAGTTCGGGCACATCCTCGTGGCCCGCCGGTTCGGGGTGCGCACGCCCGACGTCATCCTCCTGCCTATCGGCGGCGTGGCCCGCCTAGAGCGAATCCCGGACGAGCCAAAGCAGGAACTGCTGATCGCGCTCGGCGGTCCGGCGGTCACGGCACTCATCGCCCTGGTGCTGTTCGGGACCCTTCGCCTCTCCGGACCTTCGGAGTCGTTGTGGCCGCCCGATCGAGCCACCGGCTCCTTTGCGATGCAGCTCATGTGGGTCAACGTATCGCTGCTGCTCTTCAATCTCATCCCGGCGTTCCCCATGGATGGCGGCCGAGTGCTGCGGGCGCTCCTGGCGACGCGTCTCGGCCTCGTGCGGGCCACGCGAGCCGCCGCCGCGGTGGGCCGGACGCTGGCGGTGGGGATGGGACTCGTTGGGCTCTCGCCCTACGGGACGCCGATTCTCGTGCTGATCGCGTTCTTCGTATTCGTCGGCGCCGGCGCGGAAGCGTCAGCCGTGGAGACCCGCGCGGCCGGCGAGGGACTCCAGGTGGCGCAGGTCATGGTGACGCAGTTCAGGTCGATCCCCATACATGCGACGCTCTCGGACGCCGTGGACCTTCTGCTCTCGGGCGAGCAGCGCGAATTCCCCGTGGTGGACAACCTCGGGCGAACGGAAGGGCTGCTCACCCGGGAGAACCTGATCCGGGGGTTGCGGGAGCGGGGGTCTCAAGCCACCGTAGCCGAGACGATGACCGCGCCGACCCCGACGGTCTCTCCGAACGCACCGTTCCAGGAGGCCCTCGAGCGGCTCCGGGCCAGCGGTCTGCCCGCGCTACCGGTCGTGGATGCCGCCGGGGCCCTGGTGGGGCTTCTGACGCTGGAGAACATCGCCGAGCTGCTGTTGATTCGACGAGCCGCCGTTCGCTGAACCCCCGGACGGGACCCGGCTCTTATGTGGGCGACCTACTCTCGAGGAGCCAGCACCGCCATGAGGCACACGATCCCGATCGCTGCCCTGCTCGCCGCACTCATCCTCGCCTGCTCCCCCAAGGAGGCAGGGCAAACGGCCGCGAAGGGTTCGACCGCGCCGAACGTCGTGACGATCACCGCCACGGAATACGCGTTTCAGATGCCGGCCCAGGTGCCTGCCGGCCCGACCAAGTTCATTCTGAAGTCAGCCGGCAAGGAGATTCACCACGCCGTCCTGGCCCGCCTGGACGCAGGCAAGACGATCAAGGACGTCGGCGACGCGTTCAAGAACCCGGGGCCGCCGCCGTCCTGGATTCATTTCGAGAGCGGCCCCAACCCGCCGAACCCGGGTGCCGAGTCGAACGCGACCGTCGTGCTGAAGCCGGGGACCTATGCCGTCATGTGCTTCATTCCGAGCGAGGACGGCGTGCCGCATTTCGCGAAGGGGATGGCCACCACGTTCGAGGTGACCGACTCGCCCGCCGCCGGTAACTCGCCTCCGGAGCCGGACGTCGTCGTGCGGATGACAGAGTATGCCTACGCCCTCTCCACGCCGCTCACGGCCGGCACCCACACGCTCCGGATGATCAACGAGGGGCATCAGCAACATGAGGTGGCTTTGTTCAAGTTCGCGCCGGGGCAGTCCACGGCAGACGTGGTCGCATGGGAAGCCGGCGGCGCGAAGGGGCCCCCGCCGGGCAGCCTGCTCGGCGGCACCTCGCCGATGGATCCTGGGGCGAGCGCCGATTTCACCGTGACGCTCGAGCCGGGTGACTACGGCCTGATCTGCTTCGTGCCCGACGCGGCCGACGGCAAGGGCCATCTCGCACATGGGATGGCGCAGGCGGTGAAGGTCAGCTGACCGTTCAGCACCGGCGATGTCGCCACTCGGCGGGGGCACAGGCGAACCCGTTCTCCCGCCAGAGGCCGGCTCGAGCCTGGCGCGCCGACTTCTGCGCCCGCTCGAGCCGCTTTGCGTATTTGACATTGGGCGGCCAGGTGAAGAGCATCGCCCAGCCGCCGCGCACCATCGCTTCGTTCACGAGCACGTCGCCGGCCCACACATACGCGAGGCGGCGGCCCCAGCGATCCGTCGGGACGACATCTTCCTCGAGGCGAACCAGGGTGCCCGGCGGCATCAGCGCTCGCAGGGCCGAGTCGGACTCGCGGCCGATCCTGCCCTGTCCCCGCTCGGGCGCATCGATCCCGAGCAAGCGAACCTTCAAGCCGCGGCCACAGTAGAACGTGTCGCCGTCGACGATCCGCGAAACGGTACAAGTCGGCTGGGCGACACGAGGGGCGAGCGGGGCGGCGACGAGCGCTACGGCAAGCAGGCGGCCGATCACGCACCGAATCTAGAATGACCCGGCAATCGCGGCGATCGCCCATGGCAACCGTGGAGCGCTCGACCTTGCTTCCGTTCCCGGCGGAGGCCGTGTCGAGCTGGTACGCGCGACCCGGGGCCCACCAGCGCCTGACGCCGCCCTGGGAACGAGCCGACGGGCTCGCGGGGGGCGCCGACGCACACTGGATCCACACGCACAGCTTTACATCGGACGGCGCGGCTGGTTGCGTGGTGACGGATCGCGTGGAATACGCGCGGCCGGCCGGAGTGCCGGGCGCGCGAATGCGGAGCGCGCGCGTGCGGCGACGGGTCGCGCGAGTGCTCGCCTATCGGCACGCGATCCTGGCGCAGGACCTCGCGGCGCACGCCTGGTTCGCCGACCAGGGAGCGCTCCGGATTGCGATGACCGGCGCCAGCGGCCTCGTGGGGAGCGCCCTGGCGGCTTTCTTGTCGTCCGGCGGTCACACGGTGCTTCCTCTAGTGCGCCGCCCGCCGCAGGCAGGCGAGATCGCGTGGAGTCCCGACACTCCCATCGATCCGGCCGCGTTGGAGGGCACCGACGCGGTCATCCATCTCGCCGGCGAGAACATTGCCGCGGGACGCTGGACGGCGGCGCGCAGAGACCGCATTCGGGACAGCCGACTCCGAGGCACGGCGTCGCTGGCCGACGCGATCGGCCGTCTGCAGCGTCCTTTGCGGGTGCTCGTCTCCGCTGCCGCAATCGGCATCTACGGTGACCGCGGCGATGAGTTGCTCGGTGACGACAGTCTCCCCGGCCCCCCCGGTCGATTCCTGGGCGATCTCTGCCGCGAGTGGGAAGCGGCGGTCGAGCCGGCCCGCCGAGCCGGCATCCGTGTGGCGTTGCCGCGGTTTGGGGCCGTGCTGAGTCCGGCCGGCGGCGCGCTGGCCAAGCTGCTGCCCGTGTTTCGAGCGGGACTCGGCGGACCGGTGGGGGGTGGGCGCCAGTGGATCAGCTGGCTCTCGGTGGAAGACGCGGTGGGCGCCGTGCATCACGCGCTCTTCACCGACAGCCTGGACGGCCCCTTCAACGCGGTCGCCCCGGCGCCGGTGACCAACGCCGAGTTCACGCGGACGCTGGGACGGGTGCTCGGTCGGCCGGCGCTGCTGCCGGTGCCCGCCGTGGCGCTCCGCGCCCTGTTCGGCGCGATGGCCGATGAGACGGTTCTCCCCAGCGCACGCGCGCTTCCCTCCAAACTACTTGCCTCGGGTTACGCCTTCCGCCACCCTGTGCTGGAGGACGCCCTTCGCTTCGAGCTGGGCCGCTTCGCCGCCGGGTAGCGCCCGTCTATGATTCGGCCATGACCACTCACGGGCGGGCCGTCGTTCTGCTGAGCGGCGGGATGGACTCCGCGACGGCGGCGGCGATGACAAAGGCACGCGGCTTCGAGCTGAATGCGCTCAGCTTCCGCTATGGTCAGCGCCACGCCATCGAGCTCGAGGCCGCGCGGCGAGTGGCCGCCGCGCTCGGAGTCGCCCGACATGCGGTGGTGGACATCGACCTGCGCGCGTTCGGCGGCTCGGCCCTGACGGACGAGATCGCCGTCCCGAAAGACCGGTCCGTCGAGGCGATCGGCAGCGGTGTGCCGGTGACGTACGTACCGGCCCGCAACACGATCTTTCTGGCGTTCGCGCTCGCCTGGGCGGAGACGCTGGGCGTCACGGACATCGTGATCGGCGTCAATGCGCTCGACTACAGCGGCTACCCGGACTGCCGTCCGGAGTTCGTCGCGGCCTTCCAGCACCTGGCCAACCTGGCGACCCGTGCGGGCACGGAACTCAAGCAGCGATTCACGATCCATACCCCGCTCATCCTGCTGTCCAAGCGCGAGATCGTCCAGCGGGGCACCGCGCTCGGCCTCGACTACGGCCTGACGCTGAGCTGCTATGACCCGTCGGATAGCGGCGAGGCCTGCGGGCACTGCGACGCGTGTCAGCTGAGACTCAAGGGGTTTCGGGAGGCGGGGCTGGAGGATCCGGGACGGTATCGGACAGCCGGGAGTGGCGAACGGGGTCTCCATGGCCTACTCAGTCAAAGAGATCTTCTACACCCTCCAGGGTGAGGGCGCCCAGACCGGGCGACCAGCGGTGTTCTGTCGCTTTGCCGGGTGCAACCTGTGGAGCGGCCGGGAAGCAGACCGGGCCACGGCGGTGTGCACGTTCTGTGATACGGACTTCGTGGACACCGACGGACCGGGTGGCGGCCGCTTCGCGAGCGCCGCGAGCCTGGCGGCGGCGGTGGCGACCGCGTGGCCGACGGGCTCCGATGCCCGGCGGTTCGTCGTGTGCACCGGTGGGGAGCCGTTGCTGCAGCTGGACGCCGCCCTCGTCCAGGCGCTGCATGCGGAGGGCTTCGCGATCGCCGTCGAGACCAACGGCACTCGACGGCCGCCCCCGGGGCTGGACTGGACTTGCGTAAGCCCCAAGGCCGGGGCTGAACTGGTGCTTGTGCAGGGGGACGAGCTCAAGCTCGTCTATCCCCAGGCGGGCGCCGAACCGGAACGGTTCGAGACCCTCGCGTTCGAGCATTTTTTTCTCCAACCGATGGACGGTCCGGCGCGTGACGCGAACACGGAGGCGGCCCTTCGCTACTGCCTCGCGCATCCGCGCTGGCGGCTCAGCCTGCAGACGCATAAGCTTCTCGGCATTCCGTAGGCCGGCCTACCTCCGGCTCACACCGTCCGGCGCATGCACGCCTATTCCGATCGCATCAACCACGCGTTCGCGTTTGCCGCCAAGCATCACCGGGGTCCCGGGTCAGCGTCGCCCGGCAGCCTCGGGCATCCAGCGAACGTGGCGCTGATCCTGGCGCGATACGCCTGCGATCAACCGACGCTGGTCGCGGGTATCCTGCATCATGTCCTCGAGGATGCCGCGCCGGACCGGCGGGAGCTGCTCGAGCAGAAGGTGGCCGAGAAGTTCGGCCCGGTCGTCCTCGCGATCGCGCGGGACGCGAGCGAGCCGAAGTTCACCTCGCGGGGCGAGGAACGGCCCTGGCGGGCCTGCAAGCACGATTTCCTGGCGCATCTGGCGGTGGCGGAGCCGCGCGCGCTCGACATCATCACCGCCGACGAGATCCACCGCTGCGGCTCGACGATCGCGGCGCTCCGCCGCCTCGGCGCGGAGTATCTGCAGGCCGTCGCGCAGGCGAGCTCGGAGGAGACGATCTGGTGGTACCGCTCCATGACGGAAGTGCTCGCCTCACGGCCGGATTGGCCGCAACGCGCGATGCTCGAAGAAATGCGTGCCCTCGGCGCGGACCTCGTCCGCAGCCTCCAGCAGCGAGAAGAAGAGCTGTGAGCCAGCTTCGACGCCTGGCGCCGGGGCTCGCCCTGGGCGCGCTCGCCGGCTGCCTCGGACTGCCGCCGGCCCCGGCGCCGACCAACCCGATGCGGTTCCTGTCGATCAACGACGTCTACGTGGCGGACACGCTGGCCGACGGCTCGGGTGGGCTGGCCCGGGTGGCCACGATGCGCGCCCGGGTGCAGGCGGAGGGCCCGACCCTGTTCGTGCTCGCGGGGGACTTCCTGTCGCCCAGCCTGCTGAGCAAGTACTACCAGGGCCGGCAGATGGTCGAGGCGCTCAACGCGGCCAAGCTGGACTACGCCACGTTCGGCAACCACGAGTTCGAGCTGCCTCGCGACACGCTGGTCGACCGGATCCACATCGCGAACTTCAAGTGGCTGTCGGCGAACTGCCGAGAGGCCAACGGGGATGCCTTCCCCGGCGTGCTCGCCTGGGACACGGTCCGCGTCGCGCACCGCAAGGTGGGAATCTTCGGGCTCACGCTGCGGGGTGACTACCCGGCGTACGTGAAGTGCACCGATCCCGACAGCGCGGCCCGCCTCATCATCGACACGCTGATCCAGCAAGGGGCGGATTTCGTCGTCGCCCTGACGCACCAGACGGTGGAAGCCGATCGCGCGCTGCTCAATCGGGAAGGACGGTTGGACATGATCCTCGGCGGGCACGAGCACGAGCACATGACCGTGCCCATCTCCAACCGGTACATCCTCAAGGCGGACGCGAACTCGCGCACGGCCCAGTTCGCGACGGTGTGGGGGAGCAAGGGCCAGTGGCGGGAGGCCGTGGCCCTGCTTGCGGTGTCCCCCGGGATCTCGCTCGACACGGCCGTCGCCTCGATCGTGGCCGGATGGGCGGACAGCCTGCGACGACGGCTCGGGCCGCAGCGAGTTCTCGGGAGGCTCGTGGCGCCGCTCGACGCGCGCGACATCGAGCAGCGGCGCGAAGAGTCTCCGCTGGGCGACCTGGTCACGGACGCGATCCGAGCAGGTACGAAGTCGGATGCTGCGTTACTCAACTCCGGAGCCATCCGGATCGACGACATCCTCTATCCGGGTCCGCTCACCAGCTACGCGCTCGAATCGTTGTTCCTGTTCGGAGACGAGACGCGCATCGTCGGGGTGACGCTCACGGGAGCCCGGCTACGGGAGCTGCTGGAGCGGAGCGTGTCCGATGGGGTGATCGGCAAGGGCGGCTTTCTGCAGGTCTCGGGGCTTTCGTTCGCCTACGATCCCGCTCGCCCCTCGATGAGCCGCATCGTGGGCGACGTGATCCGGCCCGACGGCGAGGTGATCAGCCCGAGCACGTCGTTGCGGGTCGGGCTGTCGACCTATCTGGCCTGCAAGCGGGGCGACGGATACGACGTGCCTGAGGCCGCTGCCGTCTGCCAATCGGGTGCGGGCTCAGCGCCGCGGACAGTCGATCTGGTCTCGGCGTATGTGGTGGACTCGCTGCACGGATCGATCGGTCCACCCCCCGGGGGACGGATCACGCGTCGCTGAAATCACCGCCTCCGGCCGGGGTGACTCGCCTCCGGCCGGGGCGATAACTATCTTTGGGCCCAATGGGTTTAACACCGACCCCCTCCGCGCTCGCCTCCCTCCCCAGCGCCTTCGCCGCCGCGTGCCGCCTCTCCCGGACGGACGGGGAGTTGCTGGAGCGGTGCCGAGTGGCGCTGGTGCAGCGCTTCCAGAGCGAACGCATCTGGTTCACGCTCGCGGCGCCCGAGGGCTCGATGCCCCGGGTCGGCCCGACCGAGGGCTTCGAGAGTGGCATCGAGGTCGCCCGGCTCAAGAGCGGGGAGACGGAAGCGGTCGTCTTCGCCGACCGATCCGTTGCCGCGGACATGCGGGCCGTCGCCATGCCGCTCGTCCTCGGGCTCAGCGTGGTGTTCGAGCTCCGGGCCATTCTCCTCGATCGCCAGGCCGCCCTCGACGACGCGGTCTTCCAGCTCAGGGCGCTGCGCCAGGTCGCCCGCCTCCTGTCGTCGGTCCACTCGATCGAGGAGACCGAGCAGCTCATCCTCGACTTCATGGCCGAGGTGTTCTTCGCCTGGTGGGCCTGCCTCTATCGCCCGGACGGCACCTCCTACATGCCGAAGGTGGCCCGTTCGCTCGGCGATCGGCCCCAACCCGCGCCCATCGACCGGGCCGCCCTCGACCAGGCGTTGCCGCCGGGAAGCGCCTCGGTGGGCTCGGACGACGTCGCGATCGCCGCACTCGTGGGCCAGGGGGCGGAGCTGGTGGTTCCGCTCGATGCAGGGTCGGAACGGATGGCCGTCCTCGTGCTGGGCGCCCGCATCAGCAACAAGGGATACGCCCGGGCCGAGCTGGAGCTGGGGGGGACGCTGTCGTTCGCCGCGGCGATCGCGCTCAAGAACTCCGAGCTGGTCGAGCAACTCCACAGCGCCGCGACGACCGACGAGCTGACCGGGCTCTACAACCGGCGGGCGCTGGAAGAGCGCCTGGCCGCCGAAATCTCCCGAAGCCTCCGGCATCAGCTCCACACCAGCGTGCTGCTGCTGGACCTCGACCGGTTCAAGGTCGTGAACGACACCATGGGCCACCCCGCGGGCGACCGCCTGCTGGTGCTGGTCTCCAACGTGCTGCGCCAGCAGGCCCGCGCGCTCGACGTGGTGGGGCGGCTGGGCGGCGACGAGTTCCTCGTCATCCTGCCGATGACCAAGCCGACCGAAGCGCAGGTGTTCGTCTCGCGCGTGCAGTCCAGCCTGGACGCGCTGGCCCGGACGCACCCCGAGTTCGGACACTGCACGCTCAGCATCGGCATCGCGGAGTCACCGCGGCACGGGACCACCGTGAGCGGGGTGCTGGCCGCGGCCGACACCGCGCTGTACCGGGCCAAGCGGGGCGGCCGGAACTCGGTCGAGATTTCCGACGTCGAGGTCGGGGACAGGTAGCGTCCCGCGTATCATGGCCGATCCGGAGTTCACGCTGCTGGGCGACGCCCTCTGGCTCGACTTCGTCAATACGTCCCGCGGGCGTAGCGCGTCGCCGGCGGACCTCCTTCCCGACCCCGCCGCCTATCATCGCTGGACCAAGGCCGAGAAGCTGGTGTCGGACGTGGAGGCGGTCCCCTTCCCCGTCATCCTCGCGTTCCGCCGGGAGCTGACCCACCTGGCGGAGGCGCTGAGCGCGGGACGCCAGCCTCCCTCTTCGGCGATCGCGGCCATCAACGCACGTCTTTCCGGGCAACCGGGGCACGAGCAGCTCGTCCGGACTGCTGGTGCGTGGGGACTGTCGTTCGCCCCCGACCGGCCACCGCCGGCCCTCGACGCCGTCGCGCGGTCGGCCGCCGCCACCCTCGCCGATCGCACGCGCACCGTCCGCCAATGCGCCGGTGATCCCTGCTCCCTGCTGTTCCTCGACGCCTCGCCCACGCAGAGCCGTCGCTGGTGCAGCTCCGTCGACTGCGGCGGAAGGGGGCGGATCGAGCGCCGGCGCGGCCTGCAGCGATGACCGCGCCCGACCCCGCCGCCGCGTTCCAGGCAGCGGAAGCGGCGGTAGGTGCGCGCTACCAGGTCGAGCGCCTGGTGGCGGCCAACCGGGAGCGGGTGCTGTTCCTCGCGGTGGACCGCGTGCTCAAGCGGCGCGTGAGCCTCCGGGTCAACTTCTATTCCGACGATCCGACGCGCGCGTGGTTCCTGCGCGAGGCCGAAGCCCTGGGTCAGCTCGATCATCCGGCGATCCGCCACGTCTATGACGTCGGCACCCGCGGGACGCTCGCCTACCGCGTGGGCAATTGGGTCGACGGCGAAGGTCTCCAGGAAGCGGTGCTGCGGGGCGCGCGGCCGATCCCCACCGTCCACACGCTCGCCCGCGATCTCCTGAGCGCCATGGAGCACGCCCACGCGCGCGGCATCGTGCTGCGGCGCGTGGTCCCGGCATCGCTGATCCTGAGTCCGGCGGGTCGGGCTACGATCACGGACGTGCGCTTCAGCAGCTGGACCCTGCCCGTGATACCGGCCGGGGTGGCGCCGACTCAGCAGGCCTTCATGGCCCCCGAGGTTCGAGACGGCGCGGTAGGAGACCCGGCCAGCGACGTCTACACCGCCGGCGCGATTCTCTACTACGCCATCACCGCCCAGGAGCCGGCGGTCGACACCAAGGGCCTGCGGCACCCCACCGAGGTCCGGCCCAACTGTCCCCGTGCGCTCGAACGGGTGATTCTGCGAGCGCTGCGTCCCGCCCCCGAAGACCGCTACCTCACGGCGGCGGAGATGCTGGAGGACTTCGCCTCCGAAGCCGGAACCTTCGAGACGCCGGTGGTGACCCCGATCGCCGGCGTGCCGGCGCTGCTCGACGGCGAAGACCGGGTTCGCTGGGAGAAGCGATTGCGCCGCGCGCTGGGCGACGACTACGAGCTGCTGGGCCAGCTGGGGCAAGGCGGGTTCGGACGGGTGTACCGCGTGCGCGACCTCCATCTCGAGCGCGAGGTGGCGCTCAAGGTGCTCCATCCGCTTCTGACTCAGGAGCCGGCGGTGGTCGAGCGCTTCCGGCGCGAGGCCCAGCTCGCGGCCCGGCTGAGCCACCCGAACATCGTGAACATCTACGACATCGCGGGGCGTTCGGGACTGATCTGGTACACCATGGAGCTGATCGAGGGCCCGAGCCTCGCTCAGCTGGTCGAGCGGGAGGGTCCGCTTCCGCTCGACAAGGTGCTTCGCCTGCTCCGGGAGGCGCTCTCGGCGCTCGCCCACGCCCACAGCTTCGGTTTGGTCCACCGCGACATCAAACCCGAGAACATGCTGCTCGAGCCCGACGGCAGCCTCCGGATCACGGATTTCGGCCTGGCGCTGGCGCTTCGCGGCGCAGGCAAGTACGGCGGTGCCACCAGCCAGAGCGGGACGCCCCAGTTCGCGAGTCCGGAGCAGCTGCTGGGCGAGCGGGTGGACCAACGCTCCGACCTGTACAGCCTTGCGGCGGTGGCCTACTACGCCCTCCTCGGCACCGCCCCGTTCCCCGGGGTGACCCCGGAACAGGTGCTGGCGCGGCAAACGACGAACCAGTTCCCGGTGACCGACGGGGTCCGCCAGGACGTCCCCGCCGAGCTTTGGGAGGTCCTGGACCGGGCGCTTTTGGCCGAGGTGGATGCCCGGTACCCGTCGGCGGCGGAGTTCCTCCAGGCGCTCAATCGGGCGGCCGGGGGGGCCCCCAAGCGGCAGGGTGCCGACCTGGCCCGGGTGGCGGCGAAGTGGCTCAAGATATGATTGCACTTGACGAAACACTTGTTCGATACATATTTAGACGCGAATTTTCGGCGTCGGTGTTTCTTTGCCCCCAACAATCGCGTAGATCGGAATTCAAAAGGCCCGGGCGCTCGCCCTCGGGTCTTTTCGTCTTTTTGTGTCGCAGGACAGGCCTGCGTTCACAGAGGCTCGGCCGGTCGGACTTTCCCGATCGCCGAGGCAGCCAACACAACGCGGAGTAGTCGCAATGGCTCGCACCATCGGCACGGTCAAGTGGTTCAACGACGCGAAGGGCTTCGGATTCATCACTCCGGAGAACGGGGACAAGGACTGCTTCGTCCATCACACGGCCATCAAAATGGACGGGTTCCGCAGCCTCGCGGAGGGCGAGCGGGTCGAGTTCGACATCGTGCAGGGTGCGAAGGGCCCCGCAGCCGAGAACGTCACCAAGGCGAAGTAGGCAGGTCGATCCCGGCAAAACGGCGGGCCGCTCTCGCGAGCGGCCCGCCGTGACGTTGAGGTCGAGGGGCGGAGTCTACTTGTGCCGGTAGATGACTCGCCCGCGCGTCAGGTCGTAGGGTGAGAGCACCACGCTCACCCGGTCGCCCTCGAGCACGCGGATCTTGAACTTGCTCATCTTCCCGGCCGCATAGGCCAGGACCTCGTGTCCGTTCTCCAGCAGGACTCGGTAGTTCCGGTCCGGCAGGACTTCGGTCACGACGCCTTCCATTTCAATTCCCTCTTCCTTGGCCATCCGCTGCTCCCCCTCAAGGTGGGGCGGAATCTCGCCGCGGGACCGTCGGGAAGCAACCTCCGACGCTACCGACCGTTCCGCGACGGCATGTCGCGCCGGAGCGCTTCGATGCGCTCTTCCACGAGGGCGACCAGGTCCGCCATCAGCGACGCGTCGAAGGACAGCGCCGCGCCGGCTGTTCCATAGATCTCGGGCAAGGGGCGCGTGGCCCCGAGTGCCAGCGCGTTACGGTATCGCGACACCGCCGTCCCGGCGTCACGGAGGCTGTTGCGCCAGACCTGGAGTGCGCCGAGCTGCGCGATCCCGTACTCGATGTAGTAAAAGGGGTAGAGAAACACGTGGAGCTGCCGGTACCAGCGGGCGATACGCTCGTTGATCAGGCCGTCCCAGTCCACCCCGCGCTCGAACCGCGCCCGGATGCGCAGCCATGCGCGGTCGCGCGCCGCCCCGTCCGCGCCGTCGGCGCTGGTGTAGATCCAGTGCTGGAAGGCGTCCACCGAGGCAATGTGCGCGAGGGCCACGAGGATGTCCTCGAGATGCTCGATCGCCGCGGAGCGGGCCTCCTCCGGCGAGAAAAAGCCCGTCGGCCCTACCAGGTGCGGCGCCGCGAGCAGCTCCATCGACATGGACGCGAGCTCGGCGGCCTCCGACCCGGCGTGGCGCTGCCAGATGAACGGCTGCGGGTGGGCCGCGAACGCGTGGAACGCATGGCCGGCCTCGTGGAGCAGTGTGTTGACGTCGTCCACCAGCCCGACCGCGTTCATGAAGATGAACGGCCGGCCCTGATACTGGAGCGTCTCGCAATAGCCTCCCGGCGCCTTGCCCTTGCGGCTTTCCAGGTCCAGGAGACGATGGTCGATCATCGTCTGAAACTCGGCGCCAAGGTCGGGAGACACCCGGGCGAATACCCCACGGGCCTTGGCCACGAGCTCGTCCGCCGTACAAAACGGGCGGAGAGGCTCATCGCGATACGGATCCACGTGGAGGTCCCAGGGGCGCAGCACGTCCAGCGCGAGCCGCTGCCGCCGGCGCCCCAGCAGCCGCTCGACCGCCGGCACGACGGTGCGCTCGACCGCGTCGTGGAACCGCTCGCAGTCGGCGGGGGTGTAGTCGAAGCGGAACTTGGCGGGAAAGACGTAGTCCCGAAAATTCGCGAACCCGGCGTTCCGCGCGGCGCGCTGGCGAAGCTCGAACATCGTGTCGAACAGCGTGGCCATTGCGCGGCGGTGGGTCAGATACGGGACCGTGCTCGCGCGCCAGGCCCGCTCACGAACGGCCCGGTCGGGGCCCTTGAGGTACGGCAGCAACTGCGGCAGCGGGAGCTGGCGCCCGTCCCACTCGGCCGTCATCGAGCCGGTGATCCGCTGATACGTGGCGCAGTGTTGCTCTACCTCCGCAAACAGGGGGACGTTGGCCTCGCGGAAGATGTCGATCGCCGTGCGGAAGCGCTGGATGGTGGTCGCGAGGTCGGGCCGCGAATACCCGGAGGCAACCAGCCGCTTGGCCAGCCCGACGCTCTTCTCCTCCGCGAGCGGGAGGATTTCGGTGGAGAACCGGAGGTGATCGGCCTCCTTCTCCGCGTTTCCCGTATCGATCGTATAGGCGATCATCGCCAGCGCGGCCGCCTCGGTCAGCAATTCCTCGAGGGTCGACCAGTCGCGCAGCCAGCTCACCATAGCACCCGGCGCGAACGCACGCTCCGCCAGCTCCTCGTAGTAGGGAGCGATGTCGGCCCACGTCGCCTTGGCAAAGGCGGCCGGGGACGATGGCAGGGCGAAGGCGGTCACGGTGTTCCTCGCATCGGCGAAGCCGTCATGATGGCGGAACCCGGACGACAATTCAAGCGGGGAGTACCCTTAGGCCGAGCTGCGCGCCTGGCGGTGGTAGAGGTAGGCCAGCAGCAGCGACACGAACCCGAGGATGAAAACGGACCCTACGCGGTAGAGGGCGTCGAGCGACGCCAGGTCGAACAGCATCACCTTCAGCACGGCAAGCCCGGCCACCGTGAGCCCGCCCAGGCGCGCCGGCCGGATGCCCCGGCGTAAGCCCGCAGTGACGAGCGCGCCGGCAAAGACCAGCCACCACGCGCTCACCGCGAGACCGCCGGCGAGCTGGGCCGCCTCGGGCGACGCTTCGCGGAACTGGAAGAATCGGCGGATTTCCCCGGTGACACCGAACAGCGTCAGCGCGCCGGTGATGAGCCACAGACCGGCGCGCGTCAGCCCGGCCGCGGGGGTGGCGGGGTCCCGCTTCCAGAGCCGCCACGCAAGCATCACCGTCACGCCGATGGCGAGCCAGAGCACGAGGGCCCACGGCCCCCGGAACGCGGCGTCATCAAGGCCTCGGCGCTGCTGATCCTCTCCGAACAGGTGGAGCAGCGCGACCCCGACCGTGGCTGCCGCGTACCAACGTCCGTCGGAGCGGCCGAGCGGGTGGTCGAGGGCCGCCCAGAGCAGGCTCACGGCCAGCAGGATGGCTGGTGCCTCGAGACCGGACCAATGCTCCAGGACGGCGACGGCGACGGCCGTCGCCCCGACGAGGGCAAACGGCGAGCGCAACCCGCCGTAGCCCGCCGCGAGATAGGGGACCGCGACCACGAGGGCAGCGAGCCCCGCGTGGTCGGCGAACGTGTCCGGAGCGAGCGTGCGCACCGCCCAGCCCAGCAGCAGCGGCGTAGCGAAGAAGTAGACCGCCTCGCCGACCGACCATCCCTCAGCAGCGGCGCCGAACAGCCGGAGCGGGCGCCACTCCGGGCGGCGGAACCCGTGCAGCCAGACCGGCGCCGCGAGCAGCAGCCCCGCGACGAACGTCGGCCACGGTCGGTCGAGCTTGGGACTCACCGTCGCGAGGAGCGCCCAGCCACCCCAGAACGCGAGCAGGCGCGTCTCCCACCACGCCTCCCGCAGGCCCAAGTAGATCCCGGCTGTGCCGCCGACGACGGCGTAAGTGAGCGCGCCGAACGGGTGGCGGGAATCGCCCACGGCCGACCATCCGAGGATGAAGACGCTCGCGGCTACGACGGCCGAGGTCGAGCGCCAACGCTTGTTCCCCGCGACCCAGCCCAGCGCAAGCGCCATGGCGCTGAGGTAGATGAGCAGGGCGTCAGCGTTGGCGGGCCGTTGTCCGAGGAGCACCGGGGCGATGAACGCACCCAGGGCCGCCGCGGTCCCGAGCGCCTGGACGCCGATGCCGTACGCGATGGCCGCGAGCGCGAGGGACACCAGTGCGAGCGCCGCGATTCCCGTGGCCGGCGGGACGAGCCCGTACAGCTTGGCGGCGGCCCACACGGCGAGATAGACGATGCCGGCGCCGCACCCGATGAGGGCGGCCCCGTAGGTGCGGTAGCGGGGCACGAGTCGCCAGCCAAGACCGCCGACGACGAGGCCCGCGACCGCGCCGCCGATACATCTCCCAGCCTCGGTGATCCATCCGCGTTCGAACGAAAGCTTCAGCAGATAGCCCGCGGCGAGGAGAAGTGCGAGCACGCCCACCCCGAGGAGCCCGCGCTGCCCGATCCAGGCTTCAGAGGCAAGGTGGGCGGCAGCCGGCTCCGGACCGTCGACTGCCGGGGAAACGCGTGGAGCGGACCTCCGGGGAGGCGGGAGCGGCGGCGCTTCGGGCGGCGGCGCGGGTGCTGCCGCGACCGCGCGGGTGGCCGGCATCGGGGGCGCGGGCGCCTCCGGCGCTCCGCGAAGGCGGAGCGTCTCCCGCATGAGCGTTTCCAGCACCTCCAACCGCTGCTCCAGCCGGTCGAGCCGCTCCTCCACGCCCATACGCGCCTCCTCTGCTTACGCCGGGGTCTCGGGAGCCTGCGCCGGTGACGGCGTTGGGTTGAGGGTAGGTGGCTGGACCTCGACCCGGAAGGCCAGCAGGCCAACCAGACCGACGATCCCGCCCGCGATCAGGAAGGGAGCCGGGTGCCCAAGGTGCTGGAAAGCGGCCGTCGCCACCAGAGGGGCCGCGATCCGGGCGAGGCCCGCGAAGGTCTGGGCGACACCCATCACCGTGCCCAGCTCGCCCTTGGGCGTACGGGACGAGAGCAGCGATGTCGTGGACGGGAAGAGCAGCGCGGTCCCGATCGGGACGAGGGGCATCACTACCGCCGCCAGCACCCAGAGGTCGGGTACCAGCGGGTAGGCGGCGCAGCCGACGATGAGCGACAGACAGCCCAGCCGCATGGTCCAGAGCTCGCCCACCCGCTCCACGATCGGGCCGAGCAGGATCACCCGCATGATGATCGAGAGCGCGCCAAAGTAGGTGAGGAAGTAACCGAACGTCCGCTCGGTGATGTGGAACTCCGAGTTCAGGAACAGCGGCAGCACAGCGGTGAGCGAGCTGAAGGCGAGCATGCCGACGCCATAGATCCAGAGCAGCCGGGCAACGGGCCGAGTCGGATGGCGGATCGCCTGCCAGGCGGGTTCCCAGAGCGGCTTGCCGACGGCGGCGTGGGGGCCGGACCCGTCCTTCCGCCGGGACTCGGGCAGCCAGTTGAAGGCGAACGCCGCATTCGCGAGACACAGCCCGGCCGCGATGAGTCCAGGGGCGTGCTGGCCCATCCGACCGCCCAGCGTCCCGATCACCGGCCCGATCACCATGGCCGCCGCCGTTGCCGACGAGAGCCACCCCAGCGCGCGGGCGCGTTGGGCGGGCTCGACGGTATCGGCGACGTAGGCCTGCGCCACGCCCGTCGTGCCCCCGCCGGCGCCCTGCACGAAGCGCGAGGCAAAGAGCAGCCAGAGCGAGTCGGCGAAGCCGAACACGACGTACGCGGCGGCCGCCGCCAGCAGCCCGATGAGCAGGGCGGGCCGTCTGCCGTAACGGTCGGAGACCCGGCCCCAGACCGGCGCCGACATGATCTGAGCGATGGAGAACGCGGAGTAGATGATGCCGATCTGGAACGGCGTCGCGCGCAGCTCGAGGGCATAGAAAGGGAGCAGCGGCAACACCAGCATGAACCCGACCATGTCCACGAACGCGATCGCGATCAGCACGCCCAGCCGTCGGAGCTGCTGATTGCCGCCGCTGGGCACGGTCATCCGATGCTGCTCCCGCCCCGGTCGGCGCCCAGGGCAAAGACGAGGGCGCTCACGGCCATGAGCACCACCCCGTAGGCCGCGGCCACTCCGACGTCGGCCTGCCGCAGGCTGCCGAGGATCTCGAGCGAGATGGGCCGGGTATCGAAGGTGTAGAGCACGATCGACGTCACGAAGTCTCCCAGGGCCGTCACGAAGGCGAGCGTCGCGCCCGCGACGAGCGAGGGGCGGAGCAGCGGCACTGTCACGGCCCACAGCGTGCGCCATCGCCCGGCGCCGAGCGAGGCGGCTGCCTCGTCCAGCGACGGGTCGAGCGCCCGGAAGCCGGCCAGGGTGGCTCGGCTGGTCAGGGGCAGATTCCGTACGAGATACGCGAGCGGAAGGATCCAGACCGTACCAATCAGGATCACCCGACCAGTCCACGGCGCGTTCACGCTGAAGGCGGTGGCGAGCGCGATCGCGAACACGGTGCCCGGCACCGCCCAGGGCAGCGCCAGCAGACCCTCCAGCAAACCGCGCCCCCGCACTCGGCGCCGGACGACCAGCGCCCCCGCGAGCAGGGATATGGCGACCGACGCGCCCGTGGCCGCGGTTGCGAGCCAGAGGCTGTTCACCAGTGGCCGGAAGCGGACCGGGTCGCGCACCAGCGTGGCGTAGTTGCCGAGCGTCCAGGCAGGGGGCACCGCCTCGGTGGTCCAGGTGCCGACCGGAACGAACGACACGATCAGCAGCGTCAGGTGCGGTAACAGCAGGACGACCCCCAACCCCCAGGAGAGGAGCGTGACCGCTCGGCGGAGCCAGGGCTGTGCGAGGCGGGTCGGCGCGGGCGGCGTGCCCTTGCTGCCTCCGAGATCCCGCTCGGCGCCGCGGAAGAGCACCAGCGCCAGCAGCGCGAGCGTGGCCAGGGACACGGTCTCGACCATCGCGAGCGCGGTCTCGCCGTTGAGGCGCGTGGAGACGATCTGGGTCGTCATCACCCGGAAGCCGCCGCCGAACACGTATGGGGCGCTGAACGAGGCTAGCGCCGTCATGAAGGTGAGCAGCGCGCCGCCGGTGAGCGCGGGTCGGAGCGCCGGGAGCACCACGCGCCGGATCGTGCGCCACCGTCCGGCGCCAAGGCTCGCCGCAGCCTCCAGCATGGACCCGTCGAGCGATAGCAGAGCCGCACGGGTGAAGAGATAGAAGTAGACGTACATCGAGTACGCATGGACCAGCAGGATCGCACCGGCGCCCTCGAGCCGCCACGGCGCCTCGTCCAGCCGGAGGAGCGCCTGCACCGCGCGGGCGACGAAGCCGGACTCGCCGTAGAGAAAGAGAAACGCGATCACGCCGACGAGCGGCGGCAGAACGGCGGGCAGCGCAATCACCGCCGCGAGGAGGGGGCGGCCGGGAAAATCGTAACGCGTCACCAGCACCGCGAGGGGGATGCCGACGAGTCCAGCCAGCCCGACGCTGGCGACCGAGATCCACAGACTGCCCCAGAGCGCCTGCCATTCGTTCGGCCGCCGCGCGAACTGTCGCACGTACTCCGCCGTCCAGCCGCCGGCGGAGTGCACCGCCTCCAGCAGCACGAGCCCGAGCGGGTACACGACCAGCCAGCCCAGCGCGAGCAGCAGCGCCCACGCCACGATCTGGCCCCGCGGTGCGGGCCGCGCGTCGCCGGTCATGGCGCCGCCGGGAACAAGTGAATCCCGCCCCCCGCCCGGCGACTCGGCACCAGCCCCACGCGTTCCCCGACCGAGATCTGCCGGCTGGGGCCGCTCACCTCCAGCGTGGTCCCGCGATCCGTGCGCACGCTGAAGAGCGACGTGGCGCCGGTGAATCGGCGCAACTCGACGACCGCCATGAGCGCGCCCGGTTCCGGCCGTGCCATCCAGACCGCCTCGGGCCGGAGCAGCACGCGAACCCGCTGTCCAACCGTGAGCCCACACTGCACACCCGCTTCCGAGGGAACGCCCCACTCGACTCCCTCCACCCGCACCCGCGCGCCACCGTCTCTCAGCTCCACCACCACGCCGTCGATCGTCGACGCCCGTCCCACGAACGCAGCGACGAAGGGATTGGCGGGTGCGCCGTACAGCTCGTCGGGCGTGCCCACCTGCTCCAGCCGCCCCGCGCGAAGCACGGCCACCCGGTCGCCGAGATCGAAGGCTTCCTCCTGCTCGTGGGTGACCAGCACCGTGGTGATGCCGATGCGGTGAATCAGATCATGCAGCTCCCGCCGCGTACGCTCGCGCAGCGCGGGGTCGAGATTGGACAGCGGCTCGTCCAGCAGGAGCACGCGGGGCTCGGGTGCGAGCGCACGCGCCAGCGCGACCCGCTGCTGCTGCCCGCCCGACAGCTGTGCGATCCGTCGCCGCTCGAATCCGCGGAGGTCCACCAGCTCCAGCGCCGCGGCCACGCGTCGCTCCAGCTCCGCCGCCGGCACACCCAGCGACTCGAGGCCGAAGCCGACGTTGCCGCGCACGTCGAGGTGGGGAAACAGCGCGTAGTGCTGAAACACCATACCGAAGCGGCGAGTGACGGGCGGAGCCTCGGTGACGTCGAGCCCGTCGACGCTCACGCGGCCCGCGTCCGGCGTCTCGAAGCCGGCGAGCAGCCGCAGGGTCGTCGTCTTGCCGCTGCCGCTCGGCCCCAGCAGCGCGAGCACTTCTCCCCGGGCGATGTCGAGCGAGACCCCGTCCACCGCCGCGGTCCCGCCGAACCGTCGGCTGAGCCCCTCCACCCTGAGGAACGTCATCAGCGCCGGCCGCTTCCGCGCACGTGGCGGTCCCAGTAGCTCATCCAGCCCGCGCCCTCATTCGCCAGGAGGGACCAATCCACATCCGCCACGACCATCTCGCGCTCGACGTCGGCGACCCAGGGGGGCACTGAATCCGCGGGAAGGTCCCGTCGCGCCGGAAGACGGTAGACGCGGCGAGCCGCGAGGAGCTGGCCACCGACGCTGCCCACGAAGTCGATGAACGCCTTGGCCGCTTCGGCGTGCCGGCTACCGCGCACGAGCCCGATGGCGTCGTCGATGACGACCGTGCCGCTTCGGGGGAAGGTGTAGTCGAAGGGCATCCCCTTCGACCGGCTGATGAGAATGTCGGGGAGGTCCCAGAGCGTCACCAGCCCCTCCTGGCGGGCGAGTTTGGCGTCGAGCACGGCGGGATTGAGCGTGTAGGCACGAGTTTGCCCGTCGAGGCGGCGGAGCCAGGCCCACGCGACCGCGGTATCACCGGTGGACCGGATGCTGCGCTGGATGAACAACCCCCAGATGGCGCGCATCGTTCCGCTGGCCATCGGATCGCGGATCAGCACCTGGTCGTGCCAGCGGGGGGTGAGCACATCGTCCCAGTCCGCCGGCGCATCGTCGCGCTTGACGGCACGGCTGTTGAACGCGATCACCGCCGGCGTGCGATACACCGGGTAGTAGAGGTCGCCGGGGCCCACGCCCTCAGGGCCGACATGCTCCGCCCAGGCCGGGCGGTAGGGGGCAAGCAGGGAATCCTCGACCCCGCGGTCGAAGAGCGTCGTCGGGCCGCCGAACCAGACGTCGGCCTGCGGGTTGACCCGCTCGAAGCGCAGGCGATCGAGAATCTCCTGGCTTCCCATGTCCAGCCAGCGCACGTCGATGTCGGGCCGACGCTGCTCGAATTCGTGCTCCAGCAGCGTCAACTGATCACGCCCGTGGGGCGAATAGAGGAGCAGCGGCGTACGTGGGTCGGCGGCGCAGGCCGCCAGCATGACGGTGAGCGCGGCGGGAAGGCGCCAGGCTCCGAAGCCGGTCAATGCGGCGGTGACGCCAGCGCGAGCAGGTTGACGAACAGACGGTAGGCACCGGGGACGCCCGCTGGCAGCTGCCGGAAAAAGCTCAGCCCGGTGTACACATACGACCCTTTGCCTACGCGGGCCACGAGCAGCGCCCCCTCGAGCGGCCCCTCGCCGGGGTCGTGCGTTTCGAGGAGCGGCACGTAGGCTCGATCCCAACTGTGGGCGAAATAGAGA
Source organism: uncultured Gemmatimonadaceae bacterium (assembly GCA_964519805.1). Taxonomy (GTDB): domain Bacteria; phylum Gemmatimonadota; class Gemmatimonadetes; order Gemmatimonadales; family GWC2-71-9; genus DASQPE01. The sequence continues at coordinate 511 of CAZFKN010000003.1, read as the reverse complement.
CCCCGCTCCTGGACCCAGCCCGCCCAATCATCCGGGCCGATCCGGTTCGGCACGCGGAACACCGGGCTTGCGGGCCGGAGCACGCGCACCGGCGCGTTCTCGTCGGTCACGCGATCGTGGCTCACCGGCGCGGCCGCGCGCACGGTCGGCGCCGCCGTTCCGGCGGGTCCCCCGCTCCGCGTGATCGCTTCGAGCCGGAGCGGCTGGCCACCCACGGTCAGCGGAAACGGCGCGTACCCATGGGTGAAGAAGTCGTACTGCTGGTACTGCACCAAGACGAGGCCCCCCCGGCGGGCATAGTCGAGGATCCGCCCGTTGTGACTCACGAGGGCCGGCTCGGTCTCGTACGCGCGGCTTCCGATCACGATCGCGTCAAACCGCGAGAGGTCGCCGCGCTCGAGCATGGGCCCATCGATGAGCGTCACGGGGACGCCGACGCTCCGGAGCGCCTCGGGCACGCGGTCGGCCGCGCCGCGGACGTAGCCGACGCGCGCGAGCGGCGGCAACGCCA
>CAZFKN010000002.1:0-70565 GCA_964519805.1 uncultured Gemmatimonadaceae bacterium | reverse complement strand
CCATCGCCTCGACCGGCGTCATGGCGGCGCGATAGCTCCGGGTCGTCGTCAGCGCGTCGTAGACGTCCACGATGCAGATCACCTGCGCCGCGAGCGGGATCTCGTCCCCGCGCAGCCGGTCCGGATAGCCCGTCCCGTCGTATTTCTCGTGGTGCCAGCGAATGATCGGCTTGATGTCCCAGGGGAAGTCGACTTTGGCGAGCAGCTCGACGCCCCACACCGGGTGCATCTTGATGATGTCGAATTCCTCTCGTGACAAGAGACCGGGCTTGTTCAGGGTCTCGTGGGGCACGCGGACCTTTCCGAGGTCGTGCAGGTACGCGCCGATCCGAACGGTGGTCTGCTGGGCCTCGTCCATCCCGAGCGCCTGCGCAACGGCGAGTGCGTAGCCCGCCACGCGCTCGCAGTGACCGAAGGTGTAGCTGTCCGCCGATTCGATCGACTGGCCCCAGTCCCGCACGACGGCCAGATAGGTCTCTTCCAGCCGCTCCACTCGGCGCGCGACGTCGACGAGGTCCAGCCGTGCGTCGAGGCGGCCGAACAGACGGTGCGCGGAGCTCAGCAGCTGGAGCGCATCCTGATTGCGGCCCATCACCTGATAGAGCAGCGCCAGCTCGCGCGAGGCCTCCGCTTCGCTCAGGACGGAGTCGGTGCTGACGGCAAGCTCGATCGCGGTGGTGAGCCTCGCCTCCGCCAGGGCCCAGCGCCCGGTCTCCCGATATACGCGCCCGATCACCTTGTAGGCATCAGCCTTGTCGAGTCGCGTGCCGAGGCGGTCGAAGATTCGCAACGCCGCTTCCGCGTCGGTGCGGGCGTCTTCGTAACGCTGCCGCGCCAGATGCACTTCCGAGCGATTGAGGAGGCCGAGGCCGGAGAGGTGGACGTCGCCGACCGCGGCCGTGATCTCGAGGCAGCGGCGAAAGTAGTCCTCAGCCTCCTCCCACTTGCCCAGGTCGGCACTGACCATGCCGAGGTTGTGGTAGGCGATTGCGCAGCCGTGGTCGTCCCGCGTGCGCTGAAAGGCGTACAGGGACTGCTGATAGTGCGCCAGAGCCTCGTCGTGACTGCCCTGGATGTTGGCGAGAATCCCGAGATTCTGCTCGGCGCGCCCCCGCAGCTCCGCACTCGAGCCGCCCAGCTCGAGTGCCCGATAGAACCGCTCCCTCGCGACGTCGATGGCGCCGCTCTCGAAATCAAAGCCTGCCAGCGTATTCAATGCCTCACCGGCCAGCACCGGGTCCGCCGCGTCGTTGGCGACCGCAAGGCTCCGCTCGCACAGGGCGCTGGCGGCCTCTCGCTCACCCCGCCGGTGCCGCACGACCGCCAGGCGGCGGAGCGCCTCGGCGAGCAGCCGCACCTCACCGCCTGACTCCGCCCCTTCGATGGCCGCGACGTACCGGGTAATCGCCTCAGCCAGACTACCGGCCAGCTCCCGCTCCCGTGCCTGCTGCAGCAGCGTGGCCGCGGGCGTCGGCTCGGTGCGTCCCCGTCCCGCGGCGCCCTTGGCCGCGGGCACTACGGTGAGCCCGGTCCGGTCAGTACGCAACGGCGTACCGGGAGAAGTGGTTGATGAAGCCCGTGACGGTGCGGGTCAGGCGCAGGTCGAGGGACGTGATCACGTCGAGGATCTTGAGCTGCTCGTCGGTATAGACCACCCGCTTGGGGACCGGCGTCAGCAAACAGTTCCCGTAGCTCATGGTGAGCGTCGCGGGCTTCGCGAACTTGAGCCCCTCGGGCGAGAACCGGACCGAGTTGACCGTGCCCGAGACCTGCTCGGCTGTGATCCGAGTCGGCGCCGAGAGCGCTCCGGCGGGGATCGCCAGCCGCTGCGCACCCACAACGACTTGACCACCGGCCGGGCCGATGACCGCGGTCGTCTGGGCATAGGGCTGCATGGAGCACGTGAGCAGCTCGATCGTGCTCAGCACCGGTTGGAGCACCGGATTCCCGATCTGAACCACCGGATCGAGCAGCGGTTCCGGCTTCGGAGTCGGCGCCGGCGTCACCGCGGCCGAGGCCTGCGGGGACGACGGGCCGGTGAGCGATTCGTCGTTGGCGCAGCTCGCGCCAACCAGCAGGAGGGCGGCGACGAGAAGCATCGAGACGAGCGGACGGGTCCACGAGCGCATCGTATTCCCCCCTGACAGTGACTGGCCATGCGACGATACCGCGGCCGCTGCGCGGCCGCCGGTCGCCCGTGAGGTGACGAGACCCTGGGGCGCCGGTACGCGGGACATTGAGTGGGGATGGTGGGAGCAAGGGCGGTGCCTCTTTCAGGCCCGCATGTCAGAAGACTCGACACTGGTCAGGAAGTCGGCAGCGTCAATATCTGAGGGAGTGGAAGTCGGGATTCGGCGCGCTGCTCGTCGACGTCAGTTTTCGAGTCACCAGATTCTGACGTCGCCCTGCGAGTCCCGGCACGCCGGGGCGCGGGAGCCCACGCCACAGCAGCCCGGCCACAGATCCCGCCGCCGTGGGCCCTCAGGCGCTAGCGGACCCGCCACTTCGGCAGCGTGCTCAGCCACGAGTATGGGTCGATCTCGACGCCGCTGAGCCGCCCGCTGACAGCGGCCGCGTTGGTGGGCGTATAGAGGAAGACCGCCGGGGCGTCCGCATTCAGGGTGTCCATTGCTTCACGATAGGCCGTGCGCGCCGCCGCCGGATCGGGAAGTCGGCCGGCGCGGGCGAACAGCGTGTCGAAGGCCGGATTCGAGTAGTGACCGTAGTTGAGCGCGCCCCAACCGGCCCGCGTCCATTGATCAGTGAGCCCCCGCGGACTCGGGTCGTCGAGCCACGCGCCGATGTAGGCGTCGAAGCGCCGCTGTTGCAGTCGCTCCTGGAACACCGGAAAGTCGACCGCCGTCACCGTGACTTTGGCGCCGACTCCCGCGAGCATCGCCTGGAGCGCAAGGGCCAGCTGGCGGCGAACGCTGCTGGTCGATGGCACCAGAATATCGAAGCCCAGCGTTCGAGCGCCCTTTCGGCGGACGCCGTCCGCACCCCGACGCCAGCCGGCCGCATCGAGCGCGCGCGCCGACGCGGCCGTGTCGAAGGGAAGCGTGCGGATGTCGTCGGTCCAGATCCAGAGCAACCTTGACATGGGGCCAGGGGGCGCGACCGCGCCGGCGTCGAACGCCGATCGTGCCAGCGTCGGCCGATCGACGGCCATGGCAAGCGCCCGCCGAGTGGCGCGATCGCCGAGGATGAGATGAGGCCGATCACCCGCCTCGTCGAGATTGAAGCCGAGAAAGCCATACGCCGACGAGGGGTAGCGCACGAGCCGGAGCGCCGTGTCTGCCGCCACGCGGGTAATCCCCTGTGGCGCGGCCGCGAGCTCCATGAGATCGGCTTCGTGCGCGAGCACGAGGTTCAGTGCCGCGTCGGGATCGCTGGTGAAGCGCCAGACGATGGTCCGGACGCTCGACTCGCCTCGGGCTTCGAGAGTCAGGTACTGACCCCGCCTCCATTCGCGCACCCGGAATGGCCCCGATCCGACCAGGCGGGCGGTCGTCGTGTCCGTGAGCCATGCCCCTCGCGGCAGGCCCTCCCAGACGTGGCGCGGCAGCACCCGCACCAGATAGGTCGCATCGTAGAGCTGCTCGGGGTATGCGTCACGGAACCGGACGAGCAGCGTCCGCGGGTCTTCCACCGTCACGCGCACTCGCCCGGCCAACGCCGGGCGCGCCACCGCGTCGAGAATGGAGTCGGAGAACACCTCGAACGAGAAGCGAACATCCTCGGCCGTCACCGGCGTGCCGTCCGCCCAACGCGCCCGGGGTGCGAGGTGGAATCGCAGGGTGAGCGAATCCAGTCGCTCCCACCGCTCGGCCAGCCGCGGTCGGTAGGCCGCAGTGTCGATCGGCGGCTTGCCGGGCTCGAGGTCGGCTAGCCGCTCATAGACGAGATCGCCGATGTCGCGAGCCACCGTCTCCACCGCGAGTGGCGGCAGGATGCTCGACGGCTCTCCGACGGCCGCAACCACGACGGGGCGGGCGGTGCCGCTCGAGCGGTCGCCCAACCGGCATCCGCCCAGCCCGAGGGCGAGGCCGACTGCCAGGAGTGCTCCGAGGTTGGTCACGACAGCTCCTCCGGATGGCCGGTTGGCCTGCTGGCGGATGGAACAGAACATTACATATTGCATTATCACATTGCAGCCACATCCGCGGCGACCCACGACCCAGCCGCGTAACGCTCTGCAAAATAATCACTTGAATTGAGGGCCTCTAACGGTACTCCGCTTGCTTGCCAGAAGACGCAGAGAAGTCCTCAACTGCGGAGTTCCCCAATGGCTGCCAACACTTACCTCGCGCTCGCCCTCTCAGGCCTCGCCGCGGTCGCCGCCTGCAGCGGGTCCGGCACCGCGCCCGGCGCCCAAGCGCAACTGAACTTGAACGTCGCCAGTCGGCCGCGATCCGCCGCCGGCATCAGTGCGAGAGGCGTGTCCCTCGACGTCACCTCGCCCACGCCAGGGACGTTCACCGACGGGACCAACACACTCGTGCTTACCAGCGTGCAGGTCGTACTGCGGAAGGTTGAGCTGGAGCGGGTCGGACACGACGGCGCTTGCGACGATAGCAGTACCCCCGTGAGCGCCAGCACCACCGCGACTTCCGGCGGAGCCGCTGCCAGCACCGGGACAGCGGACGATCACGGCCATGACATGGGCGACGACAACGGGATCGACGGCAACGACGACTGTGAGGAGCTGGAAGTCGGGCCAGTGCTCGTCGACGTCCCGGTCACGACCTCCGGTGCCCAGCATTCCGTATCTGTGACCATCGACGCGGGCACGTTCGACAAGGTCGAGTTCGAGATTCACAAGCCCGAGAACGGCTCCACCGGCGACGCGGCGTTCCTCACCGCCAACCCGGGGTTCGCGGGCATCAGCATCCGGGTCCAGGGCACCTGGAACGGAACCTCGTTCACCTTCACCAGCGATCTCGACGCGAAGCAGAAGGTCCAGCTGTCGCCGCCGCTGGTCGTCGCCCAGAGCGGTCCAACCGATCTGACGATCTTCTTCGACGTCGCGGGTTGGTTCGCTACGTCAGGGGGCACGCTCGTCGATCCCGCGTCTGCGGCGAAAGGCCAGCCCAACGAGGGTCTGGTGCAGGACAACATCAAGCGATCCCTGCGGGCCTTTCGGGATAATGACGAGGACGGTGCCGAAGACTGAGCCGGTCTGGATCGCCCTGGTCCGCCTGTCGGACAGCTTTCGCTCCGCCGTGACGCAGGTCGCGGCGGAGCTCGGCGCTGATGTGCTCGAGTGGGCCCCGGCCACTGCCGAGACGCCGCCGCCCGGGGTGGCGGTCGTCCTGGTGCTCGCCGGAGGCGAGGAGGGCCCCGCGCTCGACCTGCTCGGCGATCTTCGCGAGAGCGGCGCCCCGGTATTCGTCGTGGGAGCGGCCGCCGATCACCGCCTCGCCGCGACCGCGCTGCAACGAGGGGCCGGCGACTACTTCGTGCTCCCCGAGGACCTCGATCTGCTCCGCCGGTCGCTCGAGCGGGAGTTGCGGGAGGCACGCGGTCGGCGGGAGGCGGCCCGTTTCGCGGAGCATGAGCGCCGGGCGACGGGATTCGAGACGATCCTCGGGCGCAGCGCCGCGCTTCAGCGGACGCTCGGTTTCGCGGCCCGCGTGGCCCCGCACGGCGACGTTACCGTGCTGATCGGCGGCGAGACCGGCACCGGTAAGGAGCTGCTCGCCCGGGCCATTCACTATGCAAGCCCGCGGGCGGCGGCGCCGTTCGTGGACATCAACTGCGCGGCCATCCCCGCCGGCTTGCTCGAAAGCGAGCTGTTCGGCCACGAACGCGGCGCCTTCACCGGTGCTACCGCGGCGAAGCCAGGCCTCTTCGAGATGGCTCACGGCGGCACCCTCCTGCTGGACGAGGTCGGCAACCTGCCGCTCGAGCTCCAGCCCAAGCTGCTCCGGGCACTCGAGGGCCGGCAGATCCGACGCGTCGGTGGGCAGGCCACGCGCCAGGTGGATGTCCGCGTGATCGCCGCCACCCATGTGGACCTCGCCGCCGCGGTGCGACGGGGAGAGTTCCGCGAGGACCTGTACTACCGGTTGCACGTGGTGGCTCTGGTGCTGCCGCCGCTTCGAGAGCGAGAAGGCGACGCCGAGCTTCTGGCCGAGACCTTCCTGGCCCGTCTCGCGACGAGCTATGGGCTTCCGGTGCCGCCGCTCACGCCCGAGGTGCGGGCGGTCCTCCGGGGACACGGATGGCCCGGCAACGTGCGCGAGCTCCGCAATGCGATCGAGCGTGCGCTGGTGCTGTCGCCGCCCGGCTCGCTCCTGCTCGAAGAGCTCCAGCCATCGGCGGAGCGCGCGACCGCAAGCGACGGCCTGCCGTTTCCGGTCGACCTGGCGACGCTGACCCGGGCCGCCGCCGCCCGCATGCTGCGGCTCACCGGCGGCAACAAGAGTGAGGCTGCGCGCCGGCTCGGCATCTCGCGACCCCGTCTTCACCGGCTGTTGGACGGGTTGACCGACGACGATCCTTGACCCGTGCGCGGGAGATCCATGATGCGTAGGACGAGGGGACCGATCCAGATCGCCGCGCTGCTGGCTGCGCTGGCCTGCGGCGACTCGACGGGGCCGTTGCAGTCGCGGATGCCGGGCGAGCTCAACATCCTGCGCCTCGCGCCTACCGCGCCGCCGCTCTTCGCCGCGACCACGACGTTCAACGCGTGCAACGGGAGCGGTGCGGAAGGGCGCCTGTTCTTCAGCGACGGCCAGGGGGGCCAGGGCGAGGAGTTCGCCCGCCTCAGGCTCGACAGCAGCACGCTGCTCTCGAAGCCTGATGGCACCCCGTTCGGGGCGACCGAGTGCATCCAGATCACGATGGCGGTGGACGACCCGACTCAGGTACTCATCCGCCTCGAGCCGACGGGCCTGCGATTCAACCCGGCCGATCCGGCCCAATTCCGCATCCACTACGCGGAGGCGGAAGGGGTGGACTCGGCGATCGAGGCGAAGATCGCGATCTGGCGCCAGGAAGCCGACGCCGCGCCGTTCGTGCAGATCGGCTCGGCGGTGCTCAAGGACCAGAAGGAGGTCGCAGGCAACCTCCTCGGGTTCAGCCGCTACGCGTTGGCGTATTGAGGGAGTGACGCTTCAATGACGCCCACGCCTCCCGCCGGTGACGCAGCCCAGGTCCTCCGCGACCTGGTCGCCGCGGGCCGCTTTGCGGACGCGCTCCGGACGTTCCGGGAGCTCGATGGGCCGTCCGTCCGTCGGCGGCCCGAGCTGCTGCTCCTGGCTGCTACGGCTGCGACCCGCGTCGGCGAGCTCGACACGGCCCGCTCGCTGGCTGAGGCAGCGCTCGCCGGCTTCCGCAGCCGGGGTGACCGCGACGGTCGGATGCGGGCGCTCAACCTGCTTGGCGTGATCGGCTTCGAGCAGGGCCGTCTGGGCGACGCCGAGGAGGCGTTCCGTGGGGCGCTGTCGCTCGCTCGGGAGCTGGGGGACTCCCTGCTCGTGGCCCGCGCCAGCAACAACCTCGCGTCGCTGAGTCATATTCGCGGGCGGGCCAACGACGCGCTCAGTCTCTTCCGCGGCGCCCTGCTATCCTATCAGCGGCTGGGCGACCGGCGCGGCGCGGCGGAAACGTACCACAACCTCGGGCTCGCGTTCCGCGGCATGGCCGAGCTGGCCGAGGCCGAGGACGCGTCGGCCGAGGCGGTGCGGCACGCCGAGCTGGTGGGCGAGAGCGCGCTGCTGGCGCTCACCGTGACCGGGCGGGCCGAAGTCCACGTGGATGCCGGGGAGCTCGGCTTGGCGGAGCGGGAGGTGGCGCATGCGATCCGCCTGGCCCAATCGGCGGACGACGCCCTCGGCATCGCGGAAGCGCGGCGCATCGGCGCCCGTGCCGCGCTCAAGCGCCGCGATTTCGACGGAGCGATTCGCGAGGCCGAGGCCGCCGGCACGATCGCGGCACAGCACGGTGCCGCGGTCCTTCAGGCCGACAGCGCCGCGGTGCTGGCCCTCGCACTTCGGGCGAGCGGTAACCCTGCGGCCGAGGAGCACCGCAACCAGGTCCTGGCGAGCTATCGATCGCTGGGGGCCGATCCGCTCATCGTGCGCTTCGAGCGTGAGTGGGAGGAGCTCGGCTGACGCCGCCACACCCACCAGTAAACGATCACATTCACGCCCACCACCAGCGCGCCAAGTACGAGTTGGATCTCTCGGGTCAGACCGTGAGGGTAAAGAACCGGCAGGATGTACTGACCGACGAAGTCTCCGGTGTACACCGGGCCACCCGCGCGCCGCCGCAGCGCCTGCTCGAGCGGTGTGAGCGGACAGATCCCACCGCTCAGCTCGATCCAGACGCCCCACGCCGCCGCAGGCAGATGCACCCACCCGAGCGGCGGCCAGCGAAGCACAAGCAGGCCGCCCAGCACCACGAACAGCACGAACCCGAAGTGGACGAGAACGAGACCGTCGGCGAGGAGCCGGTACGTCACGCCCACCGGCGCGCGACGGCGTCAGCTCGCCGCCGCGTGCTCCCGGTCCTTCTCGTTTTCCGCGGCGACCTTGGCCGCGACGTCGGGTGGGGCCTCGGCGTAGCCACGAAAGCGTTGCCGATGGGTCCCGCGGCCATGGGTGATCGAGTGGAGCGTCGTGGAGTACTTGTACATCTCCGCTTCGGGCGCGATGGCGCGGACCTTCGTCAGCCGTCCATCCTGCTCCGTCCCCAGGATCTGGCCCCGCCGCGCCGACAGGTCACCCATCACGTCGCCCAGCACGTCCTCCGGCGCCCAGACCTCGACGTCCAGGAGCGGCTCGAGCAGGATCGGCCTGCACTTCGGAGCCACGTTTCGGAAGGCAAGAATGCCGGCCATCTTGAACGACATTTCGTTGGAGTCGACGTCGTGGTATGAGCCGTCGTAGCACTCGGCCTTGAAGTCCACGCACGGGTAACCCGCGACGATGCCGCGCGCCGCCGCTTCCTGAACCCCCCGATCCACCGCAGGGATGTACTTGTTCGGGATCACGCCGCCGACGATGGCGTCGACGAATTCATAGCCACCACCTCGAGGGAGCGGGGCGAGCCGGACCCAGCAGTCGCCATACTGGCCGCGGCCGCCCGTCTGCTTCTTGTGTTTGCCCTGGCCCTCCGCCTTCCCCTTGATCGTCTCGCGGTAGGCGACCCGCGGCCGGATCAGCTCCGCATGGACCCCGAACTTGCGGAGGAGCCGCCCGAGGATGGTCTCGAAGTGACGCTCGCCCATGCCGTGGATGAGCGTCTGGCCCAGCTCGGAGCTGTACTCGAAGTGGAAGGTGGGGTCTTCCTCGTGGAGCTTGTGGAGCCCGGCCGCGAGCTTGTCCTCTTCACCCCGCTGTTTCACGATGACCGCCGACGTGGCCACGGACTCGGGGAACGGGATCGGGGGGAGCCGGACGGGACGTTCGCGGAGACAGAACGTGTCGCCGGTGTGCGTGTCCTTGAGTTTGGCTACGGACCCGATGTCGCCGGCTGCCAGACGCTCGACTTCCACCCGCTCCTTGCCCTGCTGGATCGAGAGGTGGTGCAGCTTTTCGGACGTCTCGTGCTCCGCGTTCCAGACCTCGTCGCCGTTTTTGACTTCGCCCCGATAGAGGCGGAAGAAGGTCACGTCGCCGACGTGGGGCTCGGAGACGGTCTTGAAGACGCGCCCGACCAGCGGCGCATCGGCCGGCGCGGTCACCTCCGCGGGCGACGGGAAGAGCTCCACCATCTTCTTGAGCAATGCCCGCATGCCGTAAGTGAGGTCGGAGCTGCCGCAGAACAGCGGCACGATCGCGCCCTCGGCCATCCCCCGTTTCATGGCGCGGATCACTTCGTCCCGCGCGATCTCCTCGCCGCCGAGATACCGCTCGATGAGCGTGTCGTCGGTCGCGGCGACGGTCTCGGTGAGATGCTCGGTGTATTCGCGGAAACGGTCCTGGTACTCCGGTGGGATGGGGACGACGTCGTACTCTCCCGTTTTCGTCCCGCGCTTGTAAAAGTGGCAATGGCCGGAGAACAGGTTGATGATGCCGTGGAAATCGTGACCGTCGCCGATCGGGATCTCCACCGGGACGACTTTGGGCGTCAGATGCGCCTTGACGTCCTGGAACACGCGCTCGAAATCCGCGTGCTCCTTATCCATCGCCGAGACGAACAGGATCCGCGGCAGATGGAGGTGGTCGCACGTCTCGTAGGCCTTTTCGGTGCCCACCTCGACCCCCGCCGAGCCACTCAACACCACGACGGCCGCATCGGCGGCGTGGAGTCCGGTCACCACCTCGCCGAAGTAGTCGAGGTAGCCGGGGGTGTCGATCAGGTTGAGCTTGGTGTCCAGCCACTCGGCGTAGCCGAGGGCGAGGCCGATCGAGTGCTTGCGTTCGATTTCGTCGGGAGAGTAGTCGGTGAGGGCCGTGCCGTCCTTTGTCGAGCCGTGTCGCCGGCTGGCGCCGGAGACCCAGGCCAGTGCATCCACGAGGGACGTCTTGCCGCTCCCGCCATGTCCTACGAAGGCCACGTTCCGGATGGCGTTCGAGCCATATGCCTTCATGGCCGCCACCTCCCAAAGCTGTAGAGAAGCCCAACTTGGCGACGGAAAAAGGGGTTGTCAAATGGGTGAGACATGAGAAGTGAGCGGCGAGAAGTGCCTATCGGTAGCCGGCCGCCTGCAGCTGGAAGAGCTCCGCGTAAAGGCCGCCACGTGCCACCAGGTCTGCGTGGGTCCCCTGCTCCTCCATCTCGCCACCTCGCAGCACCAGGATTCGATCGGCCATCCGCACGGTCGAAAAACGGTGTGAGATGAGCACGGCCATCTTGCCGGCTGTAAGCTCCGAGAATCGGAGGAACACCTCATACTCGGCTCGGGCATCGAGGGCGGCGGTCGGCTCGTCGAGGATCAGGAGTTGGGCGTCACGCATGTAGGCCCGGGCGAGCGCGACCTTCTGCCACTCACCGCCGGACAGCTCCACGCCGCCCTCGAACCGCCGCCCGAGCATTTGCCCGTAGCTGCCCGTCAGGCGACGGGCCACCGAGTCGGCCAGGCTCCGCTCCGCCGCGCCGAGAATCCGTGGCTCCTCCTCGCGCCGCTCGATGTTGCCCACGGCGATATTCTCCCGGAGCACGAAGTCGTAGCGCACGAAGTCCTGGAAGATCACGCCCACGTTGCGACGCAAGCTCTCGACGTCGTACTCCCGGAGGTCCACGCCGTCCAGCAGAATCCGTCCCTCGCTCGGGTCGTAGAGCCGGACCAGCAGCTTGGCCAGCGTGGTCTTGCCCGCTCCGTTCTCGCCGACGAGCGCGATGCGCTCACTCGGCTCCAGAGCGAAGTCCAGGTGACGGACGGCCCAACGCTCCGAGCCAGGATAGCGGAACCCCACGTCCTCGAAGACGAAGCCGCGCCGGATGGGCACCGGCACCGGGCGCCCGCCCGCGGACGCACGGATATGCGGCTCCAGCGCCAGGAAGCTGAAGAGGTCGTCGAGGTAGAGGCTCTGCTCGAACACCTGGGTGAGCGAAAGCAGGACGCGCTGGATCAGATCCCGGCTCTGGCGGAAGGAGCCCGTGAGAAAGGTGAGCACGCCGATGGTGAACACGCCCGCCGGACCGCGATGCTGGATCACGGTCAAGTAAATGATCACGACATACGCGCCGTAATAGCCCAGGGTCCCTAGCGCCGCGAGCAGGCTGGAGACGAGGCCGCGCCGGAGCGCGAGCGCCTTGTTGGCCTCGTAGAACTCCCGGCTCAGCCGCTCGTAGCGTCCCGCCAGAAAGTCGGACAGACCGAACAGCTTCACCTCTTTGGCCGAGATATCGCTCGCCCCGATATACCGGAGGTAATCGAGCAGGCGACGCTCCGGCGTCCAGGAGAAGAGCAACGAGTAGCCCAAGGATGCGAAGTGCGTCTCGCCCAGGAGCGAAGGCAGGACGGCGACGACCAGGAGCACCAGCAGCCAGGGCACGTACGCGACGAGCGCTGCCGACAGCGTGACCAGCGTGACGAGGTCCTGCAGCGTGGAAAGCAGCAGGGTGAACAGCCCGATCCGGTTCACTGTCTGCCGGCGGGCGCGCTCCAGCTTGTCGTAGAGGTCGGGATCCTCGAATTGCTCGAGGTCGAGGGACGCCGCGTGGCGCATCAGATCCACGCTGGTGCGGTTGGCGAAGAGATCGCCCAGCAGGCTCTCGAACAGGGCCGACAACCGGGAGAGCCCCTCGCCACCGACCGCAATGGCGAACTCGATCGCGAGGAGGGTGCCCAGCCGGGCCCACGGCACCTCGGCGGACGGGTGGCCGATCGCGCCCACGACCTCGTCCACGATGAGCTTCCCCACCCAGAGCACGGCCAGCGGAACGACCGCCCGCACCACTCGGAGCAGCAGGATCCCGACGACGTACTTCGGCTCGGTAGTCCAGACCAGACGGAGGAGGGTCGGGAGATGCCTGAGGGCCTTGAGCCGCTCCCGCCAGCCCGGTTGGGGCTCGTCCGGCTTTCGGCCCCCCGGGTTGGGGCGTACAATCGAGTGAGCGAGTGGAAGCGACATCGAACGCAAGCTAATCGCGGAGGGGGCTGCCCGATGGAGAGTCACCTGCTCAGTGTGTGGCGCGACCTGATCACGCTGGGAACGCCGGAAATGACCAATGATTGGCTCCACTGGGTGGAGAAGCTGCTCCGGCCGGCGGCGGTATACCTGTTCCTCGTCTTTTTCCTGCGCAGGTTCGGAAAGCGCATGTTGGCGCAGCTCAACCCGTTCGACTTCGTCGTGCTGCTCACGCTATCCAACACGGTGCAGAACGCCATCATCGGAAACGATACCTCGCTCGCGGGCGGGCTCGTGGGCGCGATCTCGCTCCTGGTCTGCAACGCGCTGCTGGTCCGCCGCTACTATCGGGGCCCTTCGCAGAATCTGCTCTCCGACACCGACCGGGACATCAGCCTCATCACGGGGGGCCACCTCGAGGAAAGCGAGATGCGTCGGCTCCACGTCAATGCCGGGGAGTTGGTGGCCAAGGCGCACGAGCGGGGATTCGATACCCTGGGCGAAATCGACAGCGCTATGCTCTACCCCAACGGGACCATCTACTTCCGGGGCCGCCATCCCGACGACGCCGAGCAGCGCCACCGCACGGTGATGGAACGCCTGGACCATCTCCAGCGCGAGCTCGCCATGCTGCGGCGCTGACTTTCGCGCCTATCTTTGCGTATGGGTCCCGCCCGCACCGCCCTCGTCACCGGCGCTACCGAAGGAATCGGCCGGGCCACCGCACTCGCGCTCGGCCGAGCGGGCTGGCAGGTGGGTGTGTGCGCCCGCACCGCATCACGTGTGGATGCCCTCCTCGCTGACCTTGCCCACGCCGGTGTCCGCGCCGCCGGGCGTGCCGGCGATGTCGGGGACGAGCGCGACGCGCCGGCCGTCGTCCGACACGTTGTCGAGGCGCTCGGCCCCGTCGATGCGCTGGTGAACAACGCCGGCATCCTGATCGCGAAGCCGTTCGAAGAGCTCCCGCTGGCCGACTGGGATCGTACCATGGCCACGAACCTGCGGAGCCTCTTCCTCGTCACGCGTGAAGTGCTGCCGGACATGCGGCGCCGGCGGCAGGGCACCATCATCAACGTCGCGAGCCTGGCCGGCCGGAGCGGATTCGTGGGTGGCACGGTCTACACCGCCTCGAAGCATGCCGTCCTCGGTTTCAGCCGGTCCCTGATGCTCGAGGTCCGGCGCGACAACGTCCGCGTAGTCGCGATCTGCCCCGGCTCGGTGGGAACCGCGATGCTGCGGGACCAGCCGCTGCTCAAAGCGGATCCGGCCAGGATTCTGCGGCCCGAGGACGTCGCGGTTTCTATTCTGCACGCGCTCGAGCTCCCCGACCGCGCGCTGGTGAGCGAGCTGGACATCCGCCCGACCAACCCATGACGCGGGGCGAGCGGTCCTGGCGACGGCTCTACGTCCCCCGCTACGTCACCGCCGCGGCCGTTGGACTCGGCTGGCTGGGCATCTACTTCGCCTACCGCGGCCACTGGCTCGGCATCGCCCTCCCGGTCATTACCACGCTGCTCACGTACACCGCGCTGCGCCGAGGCGAGCTGCTGTCGCGCCGGCAGCGCGAGTCGCTCCGCGGCGCACTCGATACCGCCGCTGCGCGGAACCGCGAGCTCGAGCGACTCGGCGCCGTCACGTCCGTGATGCTCAAGGATGTGGACCTCCCGCGGATCTTTCAGGCGGTGGCCGATGCCGCGCACGAGCTGCTTCAGGTCGAGGGTGCGATGATCACGCTGCTGGTTGAAGAGGGGCGTTTCCTCAAGGTCATGGCGACCGCGGGGATGATGGACGCCGGGCAGGGTCAGCTGCTCCCGAGCGACGCGTCGTTGAGCGGGTGGGTGGTCCACCACGACGAGGCCGTGGTCACCGAGGACCTGTACGGCGACCCGCGCTCCACCCGGGTACCGGGTATCGTCGGGCCCGTGCGCACCGCCGCCATGGTGCCGCTCCGGTCGGCCGGCGTCGCGATCGGGACCATTGGCGTCCTCAACCGTCGCGACAACCAGGCCTTCAACCCGCATGACCTCCAGCTGCTGCGCACCCTCGGCGATCAGGCGGTGGTGGCCCTGGACCGCGCTCGCACGTTCGAGGAGATCCGGCGACACGAGCGCGAGCTGATCGAAAAGAACGCGGAGCTGCTCCGTGCGGCGCGGCTCAAGGGAGAATTTCTCGCCAACATGTCCCACGAGCTCAGAACGCCGCTCAATTCGATCATCGGGTTCTCCGACCTGATCCTGGGCGGCGGTGTGGGCGAGGTCCCGGAGGTGCAGCGGGAGTTCCTCGAAGCCGTGCTCCGCAACGGGCGTCACCTGCTCCGGCTCATCAACGACGTGCTCGATCTGTCGAAAATCGAGGCGGGGCGGACAGCGCTCGCCCTGGCGGTCACTGACCTGCGGGAAGCGATGACCGGAGCGGTGGCCGATACCGCAAGCCTCCGCTCAGCCCGGGGGCAGCAGTGCGAGATCCGTCTCGATGATGGTCCGCTTCAGATCGTCGCGGACGGCACCCGCGTGCGGCAGGTCTTGTTCAATCTCCTGTCGAACGCCTCCAAGTTCACGCCGGAGGAAGGCCGGATCACGCTGTCGGCGGTCCGGACGCAGGCGCCGCTTCCCACGCCGGCCGACCGGGCTGGCGACGAAGCCCGTCTGCTGGCCCGTGACTCCGTCTGGGTCGCGGTGTCCGATACGGGCATCGGGATTCGACAGGACGAACTGAGCTCGCTATTCCAGGAGTTCAGTCAGTTGGACAGCTCCGCCAGCCGGCAACAGCCGGGAACCGGACTCGGACTGGCGCTATCCCGGCGCTTCGTGGAGCTCCACGGAGGCGTTATCGGCGTGGAATCGGTGGTGGGAAAGGGAAGCACGTTCTGGTTCATCCTGCCGACGGAGGGACCGCTCCGCCGTGGCCCGATTCGAGGCGGGCTGGGATAGTCAGCCCACCCGCTTCCACCCCGGCATCACGGGTGCGGGCAACATCGCCGCGCGGCGGACCAGCTCCACGTACGGAGCAACCAGATCCGCCAGCTGCTGGGCCGGAGCCACATCGCCGGGACCCAGCGCCCCGAACCCCCGGGCCTCGAGCACCAGCGCGCCCACCATCCGTCCGGACACGCGAAGCGGCACGATCAGCTCCGTCGCCTTCGGGCTTTCCGTCACCAGCTCAGCCACTTCCCCGCGCAGTACACGGCCGAGCGGCGTCCCGGCGATAGGGACAAGGGGAAGGTCGGACCAGTGCTTGGCCTCCCCCGGTTCCACCAAGACCACCCGGTTACCCTCCGTCAGCCGCACGGCCAAAGTGAGCCGGTCGCACGGGAGCATGGCGCGGGTCTCCTCCGCGAGGCGCCGGCTCGCTTCGGCGAACTGGGCCGTGGTCGACAGCATGTCGGCGACCCGGGCCTGGTGTGCGGGAGCGTTGCGCAACGTCACGAGCTGCTTCCGCAGGGCTTGGAGTTGGGAGGAGAGGACATAGCTGTCGATCTTAGGACCCAGAATAGCCCCGAGGCGAACCAGCGAGAGGAGATCCTCGTCCTGATACGCGCCGCCCCGCGACGAGCCCACGAGGAGGTGGCCGGCCAGATGCCCGCCGGACGTGATGCGGACGCCGAGCAGCGAGCGAATCACTTCACCACTGGGGAGGGCGTCGCCAAAAAGCCGGGTCAACGAAGGATCGATCGGCTCGCGCAGGAGCAGGGTCGGTTGGCCGCCGAACAACGCCACGAGGTCCAGCCGCTCCGGCTCCGCCACCAGCCCGGGCTCCGCCCAGGGCGGGCCGCCCGCGTGGCCGCCCAGCCGGTACTGACGCCCTGGCGATGGACCGGGGACGAGCACCTCGAAGATGTCGTGCGGGACCAGCTCTCCGAATGCCGCGGATGCGAGCGCAAAGAAGTCACGGGGCGAACGCGCCTCGGTCCAGGCCGCGGCGAGCGCGGTCGCGAGATCCGGCGCAGCGCCCCCCTCTGCGGCGCCTTGCTGCCGCGCGATGCGCGAGAAGGTCGGGGCGATCGCCTCGGCGACCCGTCCGAGTGTCACCCGCGCGGCGGCGTCATAGCGATCAGCGTCCAGCGCAGCTGCCAGCAGAAGGCCGACGTCGCTGGGGCCGAAGCTGATCGGCAGACACGCCACTGACCGATAGCCCGCTCGCTCGACGATCGCCGCGAGCGTGGCGCTTGCTTCTTCCGACACCCGGGGCCGCGGGAGCGGCACGGGCAACTCGTCCTGCGCCAGCGCTTCCGGACCGATCAGCTCGGCGCCGCCCGACGCCGGATAGAGCCACAACGCAAAGAGATCGTGCGGAACCTCGACGCCCACCGCATCGGCGAGCGCCTCGTGCCAGGTCGCGAGGTCGTCGCGATCGGGCACCCCGTCTCCAGCTCGGAGAATCGGGATGAGTGGCAAGCGCCTCGCCTCAGGCTGGTCCGTCATGCAAGGGCCAGAAGCATGAGGCATGCCCCCGGAAAGGCAGGTCGGAACCTGCTGCCCCTGCTCGACTTGCAATGCTGCGGACCGCCCGCCTCGCTCGCCGCCGATGGTGCGCCGCTGCCGGTGGGCGGCGTTTTGCACCGCCGAGCCGTCGGGAACCGGGATGGCGCAAACGGCGTTCAGATAGTACGTTGACATACCCCCTCCCCCTATCCGAACGGACCGAGCTGTGACCCACGCGACGCTGGATATCGAAGGCATGCACTGCGGGCATTGTCTGAACGCGGTCAACCGCGCCCTCGCGGCGCTGCCGGGTGTGCAGGTTGAGTCGGTGCAGATCGGTCGCGCGGATGTCCGGCTGGACGAAGCCGTCACCGATCGGGCCCGTCTGGAGGCCGCGGTGGCGGCGGCCGGCTACCGCGCTAAGGTCCGATCGTGACGACGACGCTCGAGCATCGCACCATCCCCGTGTCGGGGATGACCTGCGCCGCGTGTAGCGCGCGGGTGCAGCATTCCCTGGAGCAGACTCCCGGAGTCGCGTCTGCATCGGTGAACCTGATGACCGGCGAAGCTGCGGTCGATTTCGATCCCGCGACGATTTCCCCCGAGGGTCTGGTGGCGGCGATCCGCGACACGGGCTACGGGGCCGAGTTGCCGCAGGCGGGCGCGACCGCCGAGGCGGCATTCCAGCTTCAGGACCAGGAGCGCGATCGCGAGAGCACCATGCTGGTGCGCAAGTTCTGGGTCGCCGTCGTGCCTGCCGTCGCGATGATGATCGTCGGCCATCCGCAGAGCGACACCATGCGCTGGCTCGAGCTGGGGCTCACGCTCCCCGTCGTCTTCTGGAGCGGCCGGCACTACTACACGCGGGCGTGGGCCGCCCTTCGCCACGGCGGGGCGGACATGAACACGCTCATCGCCGTCGGCACGGGCGCGGCGTTCGGCTTCAGCCTCTTCATGACCGCAGCCTCTCGTTGGGTGGCGGCGCGCGGCGTGATGCCGCAAGTCTATTTCGAGGCCGTCGCGACGATCATCGCGCTGGTTCTCCTCGGCAACTTGCTCGAGGTCCGGGCCAAGCGGCGAACGTCCGGCGCCATTCGCGGTTTGATGGGCCTCCGTCCGGAAACCGCCCACCTGCTTCGCCAGGCAACCGAAATCGAGGTGCCCATCGCCGATGTGCGCGTCGGAGACGTGTTGCTGGTGCGCCCGGGCGAGCGGATTCCGGTGGACGGGGTCGTGGTCCAGGGGACGACTACGGTCGACGAGTCGATGCTCACGGGCGAGCCCGCCCCGGTCGTAAAGGGGGTAGGTGACGAAGTGGTGGGCGCCACGCTCAACCGGTACGGGTCGTTGCAGATCCGCGCCTCGCGGGTCGGGCAGGACACCGTGCTTTCCCGCATCATCGCACTGGTGCGAAGTGCCCAGGGAGCCAAGGCGCCCATCCAGCGCCTGGCCGACCGGATCTCGGCCGTGTTCGTGCCGATCGTCATCGCCATAGCCGTGGTGACCTTCGGCCTCTGGTACGCACTAGGTCCGGAGCCCCGGTATCTCCACGCGCTCGTTTCCGCGGTCACCGTGCTCATCATCGCCTGTCCCTGCGCCATGGGGCTCGCGACGCCGACGGCGGTAATGGTGGCCACGGGTCGGGGAGCGGAGCTCGGTGCGCTGATCAAGGGCGGCGATGCCCTCCAGCGGGCAGCCGAGCTTGACGTCGTCGCGCTGGACAAGACCGGCACCGTCACGGAGGGCCGGCCCGGTGTGACGTACAATGGCCTCGCCGACGAATCGCTTCGGCTGGCCGCGTCGTTGGAGCGGCTGAGCGAGCACCCGCTGTCCGATGCGATCGTGAGGGCCGCGCTGGACCGCCGGCTCGAGCTGGTCGATCCCGAGGCGTTCAGCGCGCACGCCGGGCGGGGTGTCACCGGTCGCGTTGCCGGCCACAACGTCCTCGTCGGCAGCCGGCGGTTGATGGAGGAGCGGGGGCTGCCTGTGGACGCCGTCGATCGCGATGCCGAGCGGCTGGCGGCTCAGGGCGCGACGCCCGTGTACGTCGCCGTCGACGGTCGGATCGGCGGGCTCGTTGCCATTGCCGACCCGGTGAGACCCACGAGTCGGGAGGCGGTGGCGGAACTCAAGGCGCTCGGACTCGAGATCGTCATGCTGACCGGCGACGATCGACGTACGGCGGAGAGTGTGGCCCGCGCCGTGGGAATCGAGCGCGTCGTGGCCGAGATCCTTCCAGACCGGAAGCTCGAAGCGCTGCGACAGATCCAGGAATCCGGCCGCGTCGTGGCGATGGTGGGGGACGGACTCAACGATGCGCCCGCGCTCGCACAAGCGGACCTGGGCATCGCCATCGGGACCGGCACCGATGTCGCCATGGAAACGGCCGGGATCACGCTCATGCGTGGGGACTTGCTCGGCGTGGTGCACGCCGTCGGGCTGGCGCGCCGCGCAATGCGGGTGATCCGGCAAAACCTGTTCTGGGCGTTCGTCTACAACGTCATCGGGATCCCGGTCGCCGCTGGTGCGCTCTATCCGGCGTTCGGGATCCTGCTCACCCCGGCGCTCGCAGCGGCCGCGATGGCGGTCAGCAGTGTGAGCGTGGTGACCAACAGCCTGAGGCTCAAGCGCGCATGACCGGAGAACCGATGGCCGCGGAAGCGGCCTCGTGCCCGTGCCTCCGCCCGGGAGACGGGGTCCATGCGGTCGCCCTCGCGCCCGAGACGAAACAGGCGCTGCTCACGCGGCTTCGCCGAATCGAGGGGCAGGTGCGGGGCCTGCAGAAGATGGTGGAAGAGGAGCGCTACTGCGCCGACGTGCTGGTGCAGGTGTCGTCGGTACAGGAAGCCCTCCGGAGTGCGGGCCGCACGCTGCTGGACAACCACCTGCGTCACTGCGCGACCAGCGCGATCCGCTCGGGTGATCCGGAGCGCACCGAGGCGATGTACGCCGAGCTGCTCGACCTGGTCTACCGGGCGGCGCGTTAGCGGATCACCGCCGGACCCCTGGCGGGAGGACTGAGGCTACTGCGTCACCCGCCTCATGTCCGCGCCGACCGTCCGGATCGCGCCGAGCACCACGAGTCCGCCGAGCAGGGCCATCGAGGGGAGCACGAACACCGCGCGGTCGATCCCGAAGCGATCCGAGAGCGCCCCTACCAGCGGGAATGCGATGGCGTCACCGGCCAGATGGATGAACAGCAGGTAGGCACCTGCGACCGTAGCGCCCACCCGCGCCGGCACGACGTCGAAGATCACCGCGGTCAGCGGACCGTTGTACCACGAGAGGAAGAAGAACGCGCCGAAGAACACGGGAATGAAGATGGTCTGGTCCCGGACCGTGAGCAGCCAGATCGCGGCCGGCGCGCCGATCAGGAGGCCGAGTGCCACGGTGATGACCCGGGCCTGGTCGGTGTAGCGCCGCAGCCAGTCCGCGAGGCCCCCACCGAACAACGTGCCGGCCGTCCCGGCGAGCAGGCCCCACTTGCCGAGCAGCGTCGCGGCCTGGGACGAGGTCAAACCCAGCTCTCGGGCAATGAAGGTCGGTCCCCAGCCTACGATCCCGTTCATGCCGAATGAAATCATGGCGCCCGCCACGAAGACGTACACCAGGGTGGGCGTGGCGAGCACCCGCTTCACCGCGCCGACGATGTCGTCGATGGCGCCCCCCAACTCGCCGCCGAGCGGCGTGGTGCCGATCTTGCCGCTACGGATGAGCCGAGCCCACCGCAGAATGTCGCCGGCGAGCCCCAGTCCCACCGCCGCTCCGAGCACCGCAACGTCGAGCTTCGAGTCGTAGACCCTACCGAGCGCGATGGCGGTGCCGAAACCGACGGCCACACCGATCATTGTGCACGGGAAGTCCCGGCGGAGCATGGCAACGGCGCCGTCCCGGTCGGCGAAGAACTCGCGGAGCGTGACCGTCGACGGCCGGCGGGTCGGGTCCACGAGCCGCGCCGCGGCTACGGCGCAGAGCATGCCCGGGATCCCGACGACGAGAAAGGCGACCCGCCAACCGTAGTGCTTCTCGAGCACGCCGCCCAATCCGATACCAAGCACCCCGCCAAGCGCGATCCCCGACGACAGGATTCCCATGGCCGCCGCGCGACCCTTGCCGGGGAAGTAGTCTGCCACTAGCGACGCCGCCGCCGGACCGAACGCTGCCTCTCCGATGCCGACGGCCGCCCGGCAGATGAACAGGTGCCCGAAGTTCCGGACGGCCGCCCCGAGCGCGGTGAACGCGCTCCAGACGGTCACGCCGGCGGCAATCACCGCCCGCCGGGAGCGGAGATCGCTGATCACGCCGAAGGGCAGCGCGGCCACCGAGAAGACCAGGATGTACGCCGAGCCGAGCCAACCGAGCTGGGTATCGGTCAGCCCCAGGTCGCGCTTGATCGGCTCGAACAGCGCGAAGATGACGTTGCGGTCGAGGTAGTTGAGGAGGTTGATGAGGGCGAGGAGGCCGAGCGCGTACCACCGGTAGGCGGTGGTGAGGCTCGGCCCCGGCGGGGCCGCACCGGTCTTTCCCGTCACCGACCGACCGCTTTGGCCCCTCCGGCCGGTTGTGTCTCAGCGAGCGACGCCTCGGCTCGACGGTCCCGGGACGCGAGTGCCGCGTGATACTCGTCGATCAGCCGGCGCAGCATCGCCTCGCGCTTGCCGTACAGACGCTTGAGCGGGCGGGGCTCGTGCCGCGCCAGTGCGTAGGCCGTGAGTAGCGGTAGGGCAATCGAGTTGTCACAGTAGACCACCACCGTTCCGGGCAGCTGGTCCGGGTCGATCTTGCCCCAACTCACCGCCTCCGCCGGCGTAGCGCCGGAGAGTCCGCCGGTGTCCGGACGCGCATCGGTCATCTGGAGGAAGTAGTCGTGCCCGCGCTCGTCGATGCCGAGCACCTCCTGGATCTGGGGTTCGGTTTGGAGCATGAAGTTCTTGGGACTGCCGCCGCCCATGATGAGACAGGCGCTCTTCCCCGCCGACCGCTTCGCCTCCAGAACGATCGCCGCAGTTTCATTCACGTCGGCGCTGACGTCGAACCGGAGTTTGCTCCCCGCCAGCGCCTGCTCGGCCACGTTCATCCCGATCGAGCTGTCCCCCGGCGAGCTGGTGTAGACCGGTACGTCGAGCTGGTAGGCTGCGGCCAGTACCGAGCGGCGGGTCAGGCCGAGGGCCCGCTCGCGCTCCAGCAGGTACTTCCCCAGGAGCCAATGGTACTCTGCGCTGCTCATGGGTCGCTGGAACTCTGCCCGGGCCGAGACCTCGCGGACGAATGCGTCCGTGGACAAGAGCACCGAGTAGTCGAAGAAGATGTCGTAGATCCGGACCACGCCCTTGTCGCGCAGCTCCACGTCATCCGCGTGCGGTGTCCCGCGATGCATGGCCAGGCCGAGCCCGAAGTGCGCGTCGTGATAGAGATTCGCACCGGTTGAGATCACCCAGTCGACGAACCCGACTTCCATCAGCGGGATGAGGCAGCTCATCCCGAGGCCGGCCGGCGTCATCGCGCCGGTCAGGCTCATGCCGACGGTAACGTCCGACGCGAGCATCCGCTGGGAGAAGAGCGCGCACCCCTCACGAAGGCGCCCGGCATTGTAGGCGAGAAACGCGTTGTCGATCAGGTCGGCGGCCGTTTCCCGCCCGGTCGTCGCTTGGGGATCGATCCGCTGACCACGCAGGTATGCCGCCGACGGGCGTGTCATGACCTGGGCTTCTCCTTCCTCTTCCTCGCCGGCTGCCCGTTGCGCGCGGCGATAACGAGCTGCACGGCTTCGGCGGGGTCATCCGTCACACGGAAGAGCTCGAGATCCTCCACGTTGACCTTGCGCTCGGCCGCCACCGTCTCCCGAAGCCAGTCCACCATGCCGCTCCAATAGCGCCGACCAAAGAGAATGACCGGGAAATGCTTCACCTTGCCCGTCTGGATCAGTGTCAGGGCCTCGAACAACTCGTCCAGCGTCCCATAGCCGCCGGGGAACACGATGAACGCGCTGGCGTACTTCACGAACATCATCTTCCGGACGAAGAAGAACTTGAACATCAGGCTCCGCGTGACGTACGCATTCGTCCCCTGCTCGAACGGGAGCTCGATATTGCAACCGATCGAGAGGCCGCCTGCTTCGTACGCGCCGCGGTTCGCCGCCTCCATGATGCCGGGACCGCCGCCGGTGATGACAGGGATGCCCGCCTTCGAGAGGAGTCGCGCCGTTTCCGTGGCGGCCTGATAGTCGGGATCCTCCGGCCGAGTGCGCGCCGAGCCGAAGATCGAGACGCCGCCGCTCACGTCGGCGAGGTTCTCGAACCCCCAAACGAATTCGCCCAGGATGCGGAGCGCCCGCCAGGAGTCGGATGCCTTGTGCAGCTCGACTTCCCGGGGCGACGGGCTCTCGAGGAGAACCTCGTCTTCAGTGAGGGGCTTCGCTTCGCCGGGACGATGCGGGCCGCGGGGCGACGTTTCGGTCACGACTTCAGAAGCTCCACCAGCGCGAGATGATCATCCGGCACATTGTAGAAATAGGGTGAGACGCGAATGTGGCCCGGTCGGGCATCGACGATGATGCCGGCGTCGCCGAGCCGGCGCACGTCCCCGGGGGGATCCGCACTCGACAGCATCACGATCCCCGACCGAGCCTCCTTTGTCGCCGCGACCTTGCACGCGAGCCCGGCTTCCCGAGCCCGCTCGATCAGGTCCTCCGCGAGTGCCATCGTGGCGCGCCGAATCGCCTCGATTCCGACCTGCTCGAGTACGTCGAGGCCGCCTAACTGCGCATAGACCGACGCCATCGCCGGGGTTCCCGCCTCGAATCGACGGGCATCGTCGTGAGGAACGAGTCTCCGCGGGTCGAATAGGAACTGCTCCCGATGGGCGAACCAACCGGTGGCCCGGGGCGCGAGCCCGGTCACGAGTTCTGGTCGCACGTACAGAAACGCGATTCCGGATCCGCCAAGCAGCCACTTGAGCCCGCCGGCGCAGTAGAAGTCGACGTCCAGCCGTCGCACGTCCACCGGAAGCTGGCCCGTGGCCTGGTACCCGTCCACCAGCAGCAGGGCACCCTTCCGATGGGCGATGCCGGCGAGTGCGGCGACGTCCTGTATCGCGCCGGAGGTGAAGAACACGTGGCTGGTTGCCACCAGCGCGGTGCGGCTGTCCACCGCGCGCTCGATCTGCTCCAACGGCACCTGGACGCCGTCCGCGCTCTCCACCAGCTGGACCTCGACGCCCTCACCCGCCTTGGCCAGCCACTGATAGGCAATGGTCGGGAAGTCGAGCCCGGTTACCACGACCTTGGGTCGGGTTCGGTAGTCCAACGCTTCGGCGACGGCCGAGAGCGCGCCGGAGATGTTCGGGTGCAGGGCGATATTCGCGGCGTCGGCCCCGACGACCCGGCCGTAGCGCTCGCGCAACTCGCCCAGCGCCGCCCACCAGACATCGTACCAAGCCGCCGCACCGCGCCGCTCCCACAGGTCGAGATACTCCGCAACCCGAATGCGTGAGCGCCGGGACAGCGGACCGAGCGAGCAGCTGTTCAGATAGATCGCATGGCGGAAGATCGGGAACTCGTCCCGGAATTGCCGCGCGGGCGGCGCCGAAACCGATGCGGCGGCCATAGCCCGGGGAATATACCCCAGCCACCGCAATTATCTTATCGCGATGGCCGCCACCTGGTTCTCGCTCACAGCGCGCCTCACCGCACGGGCCCTGATCAACCCGCGGCTCGCCCGTGATCTGGTCGGGGCTGCGTGGGCATTTCGGCGGCGGGACTGGTGGCGGCGGTCTCCCTTCCTGCCGCTCCCCGACCGCGAGTACCTCCGCTGGCGGATGTACACCGCCTACGCCGACGAGAACGCCGTGCCGCCGGTGGACGACGTGGTCCGGTTCGCGCGGTGGCGGCGGGAGACCATGGGTCTGTGAGGGCCTCGAGCGAACGGCCGATACCGCACGTCGTCATCGCCGGCGGCGGGTTCGCGGGAATCTACGCGGCCCGTGCCCTCAGGGGCGCTCGCGTCCGGGTGACGCTGGTCGACCGGAAGAACTATCACCTCTTCCAGCCGATGTTGTACCAGGTCGCGACCGCCGGTCTCAATCCGGCCGACATCACCGCGCCGATTCGCTCCATTTTCCGCCGCCAGAAGAACGTCGATGTCGTCATGGCTGAGGTGACCCGGGTCGATACCGCCGCCCGGGCTGTCGACCTTGCGGACCGCACTCGACTTCCCTACGACTACCTGCTGGTGGGCACCGGTGCCCGCCACAGCTATTTCGGGCACGACGAATGGGAGCGTCTCGCGCCCGGCCTCAAGAGCTTGGAGGATGCGCTCGAGATCCGGCGCCGCGTGTTCACGGCGTTCGAGCGAGCGGAGCGCGAGGTCGATCCGGTAAAGCGGCACGCCGATCTCACCTTCGTGATCGTCGGCGGCGGCGCGACCGGGGTCGAGATGGCGGGAGCCGTGGCCGAGATCCGCAGCTTCGCCCTGCGCCGCGATTTCCGGCACATCGACCCGCGCGACGCCACCGTGCTGCTGCTCGAGGGGGGGCCGCGGATTCTCCCGTCGTACCCGGAGACCCTCAGTGCCGAAGCGAAGCGCGAGCTGCGGAAGCTCGGCGTGGACGTCCGCACGGACACCTTCGTGACGGACGTCCGACCGGGCGCCGTTCGCGCCGCCGGCTGGACTATCCCCACCAACACCGTGATCTGGGCCGCGGGCAACGTCGCGAGTCCGCTGCTGAAGACTCTTGGTGTGCCGCTCGACCGTCAGGGGCGGGTCCCGGTGCGGCCTGACTGCACCATCCCTGAGCACCCGGAAGTCTTCGTCCTGGGCGACGCCGCGGCGTTCGCCGAGGCCGATCGCACGCTGCCCGGCATCTGCCCGGTGGCTATTCAGATGGGGCGGTACGCCGCACGGGCCATCCGGGCCGATCTCGGCGGTCGATCCCGGCAGCCCTTCAGATACTGGGACAAAGGACAGCTCGCGGTCATCGGACGAGCCCAGGCTGTCGCTGACATCGGCCGACTTCATTTCGGCGGATTCGTCGCGTGGCTCCTGTGGATCTTCATCCACATCTTCTTCCTGATCGGGTTCCGGAACCGCGTGTTCGTGCTGATCGAATGGGCGTGGGCTTACCTGACCTATCAACGCGGTGCCCGGCTGATCACCGAGGCTTGGCACCCCGCTGCGGCGCCCGAAGGCGCGCGGGACCGCGTTCCGACCTGACCGCCCCAGCAAAGCGCCCCGGATGTCCCTCACCTCCCAGGATCTGAAGCTCGAGGCCGCTCGACTCGGTTTCGTCGCGGCTGGGATCACCGACCTGCGCCCCAGCCAGCATGCGGCGGACTTCGATCGGTGGCTCGCGAACGGGTACGCGGGCACCATGCGCTACCTCCACCGGCAAGCCAAGAAGCGGAAGGAGCCGAGTCGCGTCGACACGGAGGCGACGAGAGTGGTAGTAGTACTCGACAACTATTTCTCGGCAGACTCGCCTGCGGACTTGGAACCACCTCGGGTCGCGAAGTATGCCCGCGGCGAGGACTATCACCGCTCGACGCTCCGGCGCCTCGAGAGGCTGGCAGATTTCCTCCGCCAGAATGGCGCGAGTGTCGCGCGGACCTACACCGATACCGGCCCGGTGCCCGAGCGGGAGCTTGCGCACCGTGCGGGGCTCGGATGGATCGGCAAGAATACGATGCTGATCCAGCCCGAGGGCGGCTCCTTCTGTTTCATCGGATGCATCTTCACCGATCTCGCGCTGTCCATTGATTCCCCGTTCGAGACGGACCGTTGCGGGAGTTGCACCCGGTGCCTGGACGCGTGCCCCACGGAAGCCTTCCGTGAGCCGCGCGTGCTCGACGCTACGCGGTGCATCGCATATCTCACCATCGAGCACCGTGGGCCGATTCCGGAAGCAATCGTTCCGAAGCTCGACGGCTGGGCGTTCGGTTGCGACATCTGCAACGACGTCTGCCCGTGGAATGTACGGTTCGCCTCCGAAGCGACGACCTCCGACTTCGACCCGAGGGGACTGCTCCACGGTGCCGGTCCGGACTTCTTCGATGAGATGGGCGAAGCCGAGTTCGCGGCGCGCTTCGGCCAGACGCCGTTCTCACGCCCCGGGCTGGAGGGGATGCGGCGCAATCTGCATGCGGCCTTCGCCTCGCGGAGCGGCGGCGCGTGACGTTCACCATCCGGCGGGCCACGGCTGCCGACGCGAGCCGCTTGGCCGAGCTCGCGGCCCGAACGTTCTCGGACACCTACGCCGCCCACAATGACCCGGCGGACATGGCAGCGCACATCGCGGCCAGATACGGAGAGGGCAAACAGGCCGAGGAGCTCGCCGATCCGGCATCGACCTACATCGTCGTGGAGCTGGCCGACCAGCTCATCGGCTACGCTTACCTCGTCTCCGGACAGGCGCCCGGCGGCGTTACCCTCGACGCACCGGTCGAGGTGGTGCGCTTTTACGTCGCGAGTCAATGGCACGGACACGGAGTCGCGCAGCGCCTGATGGATGCCTGCGTCGGGGTAGCACGGCAACAGGGCGGTCGGACGCTCTGCTTGGGCGTGTGGCAGGAGAACCCGCGGGCGATCGCCTTCTATCGGAAGGCGGGCTTCACCGTCGTGGGAAAGACCGCATTCCACCTCGGTTCCCAACGCCAAGTCGACCATGTCATGGCGATGTCGCTGGACAGGCCGGACAGGGCCTCGTGATCCCCGACCGATCCGCTGAGCCCACGCCACGCGGGCTTACAGCGCCCGAGCGGCGGAGGCTCGAAAGAGCTGAGCGTCTCGCTTTCCTGCTGGACAACGCGATTCAGATCCCCGGCACGTCCTTCCGGTTCGGCCTCGACCCGCTGCTGGGGCTGCTCCCCGGCCTGGGCGACGCCCTTGGCGCCATCGCATCGGCCTGGATCGTCCTGGAAGCCGTGCGATTCGGTGCCCCGCAGGCGGTTCTGGCACGGATGCTCTACAACATCGGCATCGACAGCCTCGTCGGCGCCATACCAGGCGCCGGCGACCTGTTCGATTTCGTCTGGAAGTCCGACGCGAAGAACATGGTGCTCCTGCGGCGGCATCTGGCCGAGCCCCGGACCGTTCACCGAGCCAGCCGGCGGCTCCTGATCATGATCGCGCTGCTTCTCGCCGGCATCGCGCTCGCGTCGGTCGGCGCGGCGCTGCTCCTGATTCGATTTTTCCTCTCCCTCTCACCCCACTTCTGAGCGACCCGATGCGCTTCGAGACCATCGCGGTCCACGCCGGCCACCAGCCCGACCCGGCCACCGGCGCGGTCACCCCGCCGATCCACCTCTCCACCACCTTCGAGCGTGCGCCGGACGGCACCTTCCCGGGCGGCTACATCTATTCGCGTGACGCGAATCCGAATCGGCGCGCGCTCGAGCGAAGCCTCGCGGAGCTGGAGGCCGGCGGCGCGGCCGCGGCGTTCGCTTCGGGCATGGCGGCCACAGCCGCGATCTTCCAGTCGCTCGCGCCGGGCGACCACGTCGTCGTCCCGGACGACTCGTATTACATCACTCGAAAGCTGCTCGGAGAGGTCTACAATCGCTGGGGCCTGGAGCACACGCCGGTGAACATGACGGACCCGGCAACGGTCGCCGCCGCGCTTCGGCCAAGCACGCGGCTCATCTGGATTGAAACGCCCTCGAACCCGCTCATGCGGGTCACCGACATCGCCGTGATTGTCGCTCTGGCGCGAAAGGCGGGCGTGAAGGTGGCCTGCGACAATACCTGGGCGTCACCGGTGCTGACTCGTCCGCTCGAGCTGGGCGCCGACCTGGTGATGCATTCCACGACCAAGTACCTCGGCGGTCACAGCGACGTCTTGAGCGGCGCCGTGGTCGCGCGGTCGGACGACGAGATGTTCCAGCGAATCCGGACGGTGCAGATCGCCGGTGGTGCCGTCGCCTCGCCGTTCGATTGCTGGCTGCTGTTGCGAGGGATCCGATCACTGCCGTATCGGATGCGGGGTCATTGCGAGCACGCGCTGGCCGTGGCCCGGTTCCTCGAGGCGCACTCGGCCGTGGCACGGGTTCATTACCCCGGCCTCGCGTCCCACCCCGCGCATGCCGTGGCAGCGCGCCAGATGCCGGGCTTCGGTGGCATGCTGTCGCTGGAGGTACGGGGTGGACGCGACGAAGCCATGGCGATGACCGCACGCCTCAAGCTGATCACGCGGGCCACCAGCCTGGGGGGACCCGAGACACTCATCGAGCATCGCGCATCGGTCGAGGGCGCTCATACTCGTGCGCCGGAGAGTCTGCTTCGCTTGTCCGTCGGCCTCGAGCATCCGGACGACCTGATCGCTGATCTGGCACAGGCCCTGGAGGCCGCGTGATCCGCTTGATGTACAGCGTCGCCGTGTTCGTGACCGATATCGAGCGCGCGATCGCGTTCTATCGTGACGATCTCGGACTGACGCTGACCAAACAGGGGTCGTTCGGCGCCGAGTTCCTCGAGCAGGAGCCCCATCTCGGCGTCCATCCTGCGGTCCACCCGGACGCGAAGGCGCTCGTCGGCCGCCATACCGGCATCACGTTCCACGTACCGGACCTGCTGAATTTCTGCGCGCGCCTGCACGACCGGAACGTCCGCGTCATCGCCGAGCCCGCGCAACAAAGCTGGGGGATCATGGCGATGATCGCGGATCCGGACGGGAACGTGTTCGCGCTATGGGAGGATCGCCTGCCGGAGCAGTGAGCAGCGCCGCGGCCTCCGGTGAGCCGCGGAGCCAGTCCTCGACGATCTGGCCCTGCTGCTCCATGCCGTATGTCGCAAAGGGTCGGGGCGACCCGCGGGCGTAGTCGTACGGACTCGGGCCGAGCCCCCGGCGATGGCGGAGCTCGCGGAGCTGGTCAACCGCGCCCCGCGCGAAGTAGCGGAGAGCGCCCCAGGCCTGGTATTGGGCGCAGTGCGTCAGCTCGTGCGCGAGCACGGGCAGCGAGTCGCAGCAGGCGTCGGGCAGGAAGACGTGGTTGCCGAGGGCGATGGCGCGCCCGCCAGTTACCCGAAGCACGAGGGCGCGTAGCGCCCGCCGGAGGGGTCCGCCGGCCCCGCGGTGAAGGCGAACCCGCGCAAGATCGACGGGCAGTGGAAGGCAGGACAGCGCACCGGCCTCGAGCGCCGTGAGCCGTCCTCCTCGACACCGTCGGTCCTCAGTTCCGGGCATTTTCCCTCGATGCAACATGGGCCACATCAGCCCTTGTCGCAGGCTCGACGGTCCCGCTAAGGTTACGGCCCCGTCGCTTCCTTCGGAATCCGGCATGGCACCGCTCTGGCAAGCCCTGATGTCGATCTGGGCGTGGTTCGTCCTCGCTGCATGCCTGGTCCTGTGGCTGCCCGCCATGGCCCTGATCCGCCTCGCCACGCTGTCCGATCCTGGCCGTTACGCCGTCGGCTACGTGTTTCGCCGGATCGGCCCGGTCATGGCAACGCTCAATCCGCTGTGGCACTTCCGTACCTCCGGCACCCCTCCAGCCGATCCTCGCCGCCCTTATGTGGTCGTCTCCAATCACGAGTCGTTCGCCGACATCCTTCTGATCAGCTGCCTGCCCTGGGAAATGAAATGGCTGTCGAAGGCCGAGTTGTTCCGGGTGCCGGTCCTTGGGTGGTTGATGCGTCTCGCGGGGGACGTCCCGGTTCGCCGGGGGGAGGGGCGGAGCGCCGTCGAAGCGCTCCAGCGCTGCCGCGAGGTCCTCAAGACGCGGGTGTCAGTAATGATCTTTCCCGAAGGCACGCGGTCCACGACGGACGACATGCTTCCCTTCAAGGACGGGGCCTTCCGCCTGGCGGTGCAGACCGGGTCGCCAATCCTCCCGCTGGCGGTGTCCGGCACCGGTACCGCGCTTCGCAAGCACGACTGGCGCTTTGGGCGGTCAGTCGCCGAGGTACGGGTGCTCGCGCCCATCGAAACCACCGGCCTCAAGGTGAAGGACGTCCCCGCCTTGCGGGAACGGGTTCGGCAACAGATCCTCGAGGCCCGCGACCTGCTCCGCCGGGAGCGCGCCTGAGGCCCGCTCAGTCGTCCCTTGCGAGGTCCGCCGGCGCCCGAACCCGACCGACCGCGCCCGCGAGAGCGAGCAGCGTGAGAATGTACGGCAGCATCAGAAAGAACTGATACGGGACGGCGAGCCCCAGCGCCTGAAACAGAAACTGGAGCGCCGTGGCGGCGCCGAAGAGGAGCGCTGCGAGGGTCACGCCGCCCGGATGCCAACGCCCCAGCACGACGATCGCAATCGCGATATAGCCCCGGCCCGCCGTCATATTCTCGGCGAACGTGCCCACCTGGGCCAATACCAGGCTCGCGCCACCAAGGCCCGCGAGCGCCCCCCCGAACACCGTGGCCCAGAATCGAAGTGCACGGACCGGCACACCGGCCGCCAAGGCGAGCGGACCCGCCTCACCCGTCGCCCGGAGCGAGAGGCCGGTCCGCGTGCGATAGAGCACCCACCAGACCATCGGTACGAAGGCCAGCGCCAGATACGTGAGGATCGGCTGCGCGAAGAGCGCCGGGCCGATCACCGGGATGCGACTCAACCCCGGCACCGGCACCGGGCCCAGCGTCGGCAGGCTGAGGCCGGCGCCGCCGGTTCCGAACGCCTGGCGATAGATCGTTCCCGTAAGACCGACGCAGGCGAGCGTGACGGCGGTGCCGGCGATGATCTGGTTTACCCGCGCCCCCACCACCCAGGCCGCGAACACTGCCGCGACCGCGGCCCCGGCCAGCGCGCCGACCGCGACCCCGCTCCACACGCCTGCTCCGGCCCCGAGCGCGGATCCCAGCGCACCGGCCAGCATGGCGCCCTCGAGCCCCAGATTGATCACCCCCGCACGCTCGGTCACGGTCTCCCCGATTGCAGCGAACAGCAGCGGCGTGGCGACCCGAACGGAGGCGGCGAGGAACCCGACCAGTGCCCCCGCGTCGATCGTGAGGCTCATGCGGCCTCCGGCGGCGGATCCGGGAGCGCCACCGTAGTGCGGGCGCGCCGAGAGGTCGCTTCGACCAGCAGCAGGACCAGGATGATCACGGCCTCGACCACGAACACCGCCACCGCCGGGATCCCGGCGTCTCGCTGCATCGCCCCGGCACCGGCCTCCAGCGCGCCGAACAGGATGCCCGTCGCCACGATGCCGAGCGGCCGGAGGCGGGCAAGCAGTGCCACCGCGATCGCCGTGAAGCCGTAGCCGGGCGAGAGGTTCTGAAAGAGCGCATAGGACACGCCACCCACTTCGATCCCGCCCGCAAGGCCGGCGAAGGCGCCGGACCAGAGCAGCGCGAACGCGATGACCCGCCCGACGTGGATCCGGCCGCTCACGCTTGCAGCTCGAGGGCCGGTCCCGGTGGCCAACAGCTCGAAACCCCACACCGTGCGCCGGAACACGAACCACAGGACCACGGCGAGACCCAGGCCCAGCAGCAGGCCGAGATGAAGCCGGGTGCCGGGCACCAGGGGAAGCCGCGCGGTCTCGGCGATCGGATCACTCTGCGGGTAGATCCGCTTCGCCTCCTGAAGCGGTCCCTGCACCATCCAGCTCACGAGCGACTCCGCCACGAAGTTGAGCAGCAACGTGCTGATCACCTCCAGGACGCCGAAACGGACCCGGAGCCAGACCGGCAACGCAATCCACATGGTCCCGGCCGCCGCCGCCGCCAGCCATACGGCGGGAATCGCGACGATGGAGGGGACCCCGCCGAGATGGAGGCCCGCCCAAGTCGCCGCGATCGCGCCGGCGTAGAACTGCCCCTCGGCGCCGATGTTCAGCGCGTTGGCCCGGAACGCCACCGCGATCCCCAGTCCGATGATGATGAGCGGCACGGATCGCACGAGCGTGCCCGACGTGAACGCGTACCAGGAGCCGAATGCTCCGCGCCAAAGCGCTCCCAGCGCCTCGGGCGCGTCGAACCCCGCCGCCCACAACCCCGCCGCGAGCACCGCGAGACCGATCCCGAGCGCGGCGGCGCCCGTGAGCAGGCCCGACCGTTTCATGCGGGCCGGCCTCTGCCAGCCCGAAGCATCATCGTGCCGATCTCGGCCTTGCCGGCGCCGTCTGGCGCGAGCGTGACCGTCCCCTGCGCCACGACGAGAGTCCGGTCGACCCGATCGAGCAGCTCGTCCAGGTCGGTCGCGTGCACCAGCACCGCTGCCCCCGCGGCGGCGGCCGCGGCCAGCCGGTCCCACACGTCTGCGGCGGCCAGGACATCGAGGCCGCGGGTCGGATTTTCGGCGACAATCACGCGCGGGAGCAGCTCCAGGGCTCGTGCGATCACCACTTTCTGCTGGTTGCCCCCACTCAGCACGCCGGCAGGGGTGTCCGGCCCCGGTGTGCGGATACCGAACTCGCCGATGATTGCCGCGGTC
This sequence comes from uncultured Gemmatimonadaceae bacterium, assembly GCA_964519805.1. GTDB lineage: Bacteria > Gemmatimonadota > Gemmatimonadetes > Gemmatimonadales > GWC2-71-9 > DASQPE01. Next base: position 37,257 of record CAZFKN010000002.1, on the reverse strand, counting down.
CGCTGCCGGGCAGCGCCCCAGTCGATCAGCGCGCTGTGGACCCAGGGTGCCGCGCGGCCGAGTCCAAGGACAAGGTTTTCGGTCAGCGCCAGCTCGCCAATCAGGCCCTCGGTGGTGCGGTCCTCGGGGATGAAGGCGACCGGGCCGCTCACGTCTAGCCGTCCCCGGAGCGGCCGCACGAGTCCGCCCACCGCGCGAAGCAGCTCACGCTGACCGTTGCCCTCGACGGCCGCCACCCCCACTACTTCGCCCGCGCCGATCGCGAAAGAGGCGCCACGGATTGCGATCCCTCTGCCGTCCTCCCGCGACAGATCGAGCATCTCGCACTGAACGAGGAAGGGCTGCTCCGTCGCGGTGCTGCGCCCGCGACCCCCCCGGCTTTGGGGGCCGGAGCCGACCATCGCCCAGGCGAGGGACTCCGGCGTCTGCTCGGCGGCAGCGCCGGTAAGGGTGACGCGGCCGCCACGGAGCGCGGTCACACGGTCCGCGGCGCGCAACGCTTCCTCGAGCTTATGGGTGATGAGGACCGCCGATCCCCCTTGGGTCGCGAACGCGCGGATCACGCGAATCACCTCGTCGGCCTCCGAGGGGGCGAGAACCGCGGTTGGCTCGTCGAGCAGCAAGATCGTGGCATCCGCGGCGAGCGCCTTCACGATCTCGAGCCGTTGCTTGGCGGCAACCGGGAGGGTGTCAGCACGAGCATCCGGATCGAGTGGCAGCCCGATGCGAGTTGTAAGGGCCACCACGCGAGCGTGCAGGGCCCTGGGACTGACCCCCCATCCCGCCGCGAGGGCGACGTTCTCCGCCACGGTCAGGGCCGGGACCGACGTGAAGTGCTGGTGGACCATGCCGATCCCCAGACGCCTCGCGTCGCGAGGAGAGCGCGGCATCACCGTCCTGCCGCGCACGACGATACTGCCGGCGTCGGGGCGCAGGAGCCCGTAGGCAACCTGCATCAGGGTCGACTTGCCGGCGCCGTTCTCGCCCAACAGCGCGTGCACTTCGCCGACCCCCAATGTGAAGTCGGCCCCGCGCAGCGCCTGCACGGGGCCGAACCGCTTCACGATCCCGCGGAGCTCGAGCGCGGGCGCCGTCACAGACCGGTGGGGTGCCGGTGGAACTCCCAGGGAAGGCCAAACTCGGCTTGGAGACGGCTGGCGAGCGCCTGCACTCCGACCTGCTCCGTGGCATAGTGGCCGGCATAGATCACGTTCACGCCCCACTCCATCGCGTCGAAGTACGTGTGGTGCGCTCCCTCGCCCGTGATGAAGGTGTCGATGCCCGCGTCGCGGGCCGCCGCGATCATCGAGCCGGCGGCGCCCGTTACGATGCCGATCCGCTGCGGTTTCTTGGGTCCGCCCGGGATGAGCCGCGCCACCGCTCCGAGATCCGAGGTGAGCAGCGCGACCAGCCGGTCTCGATCCGTCACGGCGGGGGGTGGCGCCCCGTACACGCCGATCGGGACGCCGCGGTAGCTGCCGAACCATCCCTCCACCAGCAACCCGAGGCGGCGAGCCAGCTCGACGTTGTTGCCTACCTCCGGATGCAAGTCCAGGGGGATGTGTGCCGAATAGAGAGCCACATCGCCATCGAGAAGGGCCTTCACCCGCCGGAATCGGCGGCCGGTGAGCGGGACGTTGCCGTCCCAGAAGAGGCCGTGATGCACGAGGAGCAGCCGGGGCCCGGCGTTCGTCCCGCGGGGAACAGCACTCTCGATGGTCTCGAGGGAAGCGTCGACGGCCGCCACGACCTTCGCTACTCGCCCGCCGTTCGCGACCTGGAGCCCGTTGAGAGCATTCGGATCGTCCGGTACCTCGCTCACCCGCAGAAAGGCGTCGAGAAACCCCACCACCTCGGTCAAGGCGACTTCCGTCACTGCGACGTCGGCTCGGCTCGCGCGCTTTGAGGAGCGGCCGGTTGCAGCGCAAAGCCGGGGGAGGGAACGGGCTGCAGCGTTCCGGCCGCGATCGAGTCGGCGGCGGCCCGAACCCTGAGCCTCAGAGCCGGGGGGACGAGCCGCTCGAGCCGTGGGTTGGGCTCATACCGGATCACCCCACTCGCGAGACCGAACGACTCGATCCGCGGCCTGAACGTCCCGGCGCGAACCTCGCGGGCGACGAGCAGGAACGCCCGAGGCAGGTCAATGACCGCGGAGCCCAACACGTGATCGGGCGCCAGCTCGCTTTGGTCGGAGTTCGCCCCGAAGGCATAGACGCCCGGCGTCTCCTTGACGGCCTGAAACAGGCCGAGCGCGGCAGCATCGGCGTTGTGGTGGAACATGTCCGCGCCGATCCGGATGAGCGCCAGGGCGGCTTCCCGGCCGGCTGCGGCATCATCGAAGCTGTTGAGGTAGATCTGGCGCGCCTCCACCTTCGAGTTCACGGCATGGGCGCCCCGAACCCAGCCCTCGTACGCTGCCTTGATGGGCGGCAGCTCGATCCCGCCGACGAACCCGAGCACGTTGGACCGAGTCATTCCTCCAGCCACCATGCCGCAGAGATAGCTGGCCTCTTCGAGGCGGAAGACGAGTGGGGCGACGTTGCCGGCAGCGCGTTCGCCGGACGTCACGATGAAGACAGTTTGGGGATACTGTCGCGACACTCGCTCCGCAGCGCCCTGGAACTCGAACCCGTGTGCGAACACCAGATCGTACCCCTGCGCAGCGTACGTGCGGAGCGCATCCTCCTGCTCGGCCGGCGTGCGAGCCTCCACCTGGGAAATGGCGACCTCGAGCGAATCGCGGATCTGGAGCAGGCCCCGGTAGGCCCCCGAGTTCCAAGCGGCGTCAGCGATGGAGCCCGGTGTGATGAGACCGACTCGCAGGCCGGGCTTGGTGCCCGCCGCCGGTCCGCAAGCCACGAACGAACTAACGGCAGCAAGACGACACAAACGCGCCAAAATCACGACAAATCCTTATTTTTCAAGCTCTACAGGATGATCCTGAATCCGAACCTCACCGCTCACTTTCCCGCCCTCCATGACCGCGATCCGGGGCGTGATGATGTTGCCCGTGACGGCCGCGGTCGGCTGAAGCTCCACCCGCTCGGTCGCGTGGATGGAGCCGATCACTTCGCCGCCCACCACGGCTTCCTTGGTGTGGAGGTCGCCCTCCAGCTGCGCGCCCTGGCCGATGAGGACCTGACTCCCCGCTCGCACGGTGCCCCGGACTCGACCCTCGATCCGGACGAGTCCCTCGGTCTCGAGGTCACCCACGATCGTCATGTCCTTCGCCACGATCGAAAAGGGCATCTGGTCGCTGCGCCGGCGGCGCAGCTCGTTGCCGTGCTCGTCGCGGGCGGGGCTGGCGAAGAGGTTCATTGTCTGCCCTCCTTGACCATGGTCAGGGGATCGAGCGTGGTCCCCTGCCGGCGGATTTCAAAGTGGAGATGGGGTGCCGAGGATCGGCCGGTGTTGCCGCTCAATCCGATCACCTGGCCGGCGGCCACCGAGTCGCCCGGGGCAACCAGCCGACGGGATAGGTGGCCGTACATGGATTGGTAGCCTTCGGAGTGCTGCAGCAGGACGAACCAGCCGTACTCGGGATCCTGGCCGGTCTGAGCCACGGTCCCGCTCCCGGCCGCTCGGACGACGCTGCCCGTAGGCACGGCAATGTCGATCCCGGGGTGAGCCTGGTCACCGGCGCTGTCCCCGACCTGTCCGCGCGTGAGGAACCCGGTGTCGTCCAGCGGCCAGTAGTGCGGCGGCCCGCCGGTCGCGAATCGCGGGTTGGCTGATCGGGGGTATGCCCGGATCGCGGGCGCGACAGGCAGCGTTGCGGCGTGGCGCAGCGGGTCGGGCACGATGTCGGCGCCGATCATCTTGCGGACCTGCGCGTAGCGCTGCTCCAGACTGTCCACCGCGGCGCTCAGGGCGACGATCTTTGAGTTTTCCGCCTGAAGCCGCGCGACGTCGCGCTGGAGACCGGGCACCCGGGCGGCGGCCCTCGCGATAGGCCCGTAGAACCCGATCGCTCCCACCAGGCACAACCCGACAACGGCAGCTGCGACGGCTGAGGCCCGGACCAGCCACACCGGAATGCGGAACGTGCGCGCCTCGAGCGCGCCGTCCCGCTGCACCACGATGGTGTAGGCCCGGGCGCCCGGGCTCATCCCGTGAACGGTTCGCCCAGGATGAGCTCGAGCACGCGGGCGAGGTCGTCGTTGGAGTAGTAGCTGATCGCGAGCACGCCCCGCCCCCTGCGGCCCGCCTGAATCCGGACGTCGGTTCCCAGTCGCCTTCGGAGCGCCTCTTCCACCCGACGGCCCTCCGGCGTGAGCGGACGCGGCTCGCGTCGCCGCCCGCGACCATCCCCGCGTACGCGAGATTCCACCTCCCGGACCGACCACCCCTCGGCCACTGCGCGCTTGGCGAGCCGGGCGACAGCCTCCGGGTGCTCGAGCGCCAGCAGGGCACGGGCGTGGCCCTCCGAGAGCTTGCCCTCGTGAACCAGACTCAACACCTCCTCCGGCAGCTTCAGCAACCGGAGCAGATTGGCAACCGTGGTGCGGTGGCGTCCGACGGCACGGGCCACTTCCACCTGCGACAGAGCGAACTCCTCCATCAACCGTCGATACCCCTGCGCTTCGTCGATCGGCGAAAGGTCATCCCGCTGCAGGTTCTCGACCAGCGCGAGCGTGAGCAGCGTCTGATCGTCCACGTCCTTGATCACGGCCGGGATCGTCGGCCAACCGAGCCGTTGTACCGCCCGCCAGCGGCGCTCGCCCGCGATCAGCTCATAGCCGCCGTTCCGCGGCCGCACTACCACCGGCTGGAGCAGGCCGGACGTTTCGATCGAGGCCGCCAGCTCGGCCAATGCCGTCTCGTCCAAGCGCGTCCGCGGCTGGAAGGGATTCGGGTGCACAACAGTGACCGCGAGCTCCCGGAGCGCACCTGAAGCCTCCGCCTGCTCGCGCGTGATCGGGCCCAGGAGGGCTTCGAGTCCTCGGCCCAGCCGCTTCGTTTCGGTCATCGGATCACCTCGGGGAGTGGCGACTCCGGCTCCGGTACCGGCGGACTCTCGAGGCGGTGCAGCAGCTCCTGCGCAACCGCGAGGTAGCTCTTCGCCCCGACCGACTGCACGTCGTACAGCAGGATCGGCTTGCCGAAGCTCGGCGCCTCGGCGAGCCGGACGTTCCTGGGCACGGGAGTGCGGAAGACCTTCGCGCCGAAATATTCCTTGGCGTCCTCTGCGACCTGGCGGCAGAGATTCAGGCGTGAGTCGTACATCGTGAGCAGCACGCCGTCGATCGCGAGTGGAGGATTGAAGTTCTGTTGGACGAGTCGGACGGTGTTCAGCAGCTGGGAGATGCCCTCCAGCGCGTAATACTCGCACTGAATGGGAATCAGCAGGCCATCCGAGGCGGTGAGGACGTTGAGGGTGATGAGCCCCAGCGAGGGCGGGCAGTCCACGATGACGACATCGTATGAGTTCTCGATCGGCTCGAGCGCCGCGCGCAACGCGCGCTCCCGCCCTTCACGATTGACCAACTCGAGCTCGGCGCCGACGAGATCCTGCGTCGCGGGCAGCACATCAAGATGCGGCAGCGCCTCGTGATGCAGAATGGCGTCGCCGACACGACGACCATCCACCATGGCGTCATAGAGCGAGAAGCGGACCGCGCCCTTGAGAATGCCGACGCCGCTTGTCGCATTTCCCTGCGGATCAGCATCCACGAGGAGGGTACGCCGCTCCGCGATGGCGAGCGACGCGGCGAGATTCACGGCAGTGGTCGTCTTGCCGACGCCACCCTTCTGATTCGCGATCGAGATAATTCTCGCCATTAGTTCAGTAAGCTATTGTAGCGTAGTAAGTTGACAGCTTGACACCAGGATGGCGTCCGGGAGCGGCGTTCCCTATCCGTGGGCGTGTGCGACGAAATATAGGAATGACACCTGGATGGGCAATGACGGAGGGCACTGTGTCACGTGAAACCGGGGCATTCGAGGCGCCACTGGCGACGAGCCACGCCAACCCACGCCTGGCGGGGATGGGTCTACTCAGCTCGCTGTTTCACGTGAAACAGGGCTCTCGCGGAACCGCAAGACCGCGATCACCAGGTTCTGTAGGTCGCTCGGGGATACGCCCGGAATCCGACCAGCCTGGCCGACCGTCGCGGGACGGGTCGCCGACAGCTTTTCCCTCGCTTCGTACGAAATCGAGCCAAGCTCGTCGTAGTGAAGCCCAGCGGGCAAGGGAAAGCCGTCGAGCTCCGCGAGCCGAGCCGCGGCCTCCCGCTCGCGGGCCAGATAGCCGGCATACTTGATCTCCACCTCGGCAGACACGCACGCCTCATCGGAGACATCCGCGACCCCCGCCGCGCGCAGAAGCCCCGCGAGCGACACCCCGGGTCGCCGGACCAGCGGGGAGATTCGCTCCGGCGCCGCGATCGTTTCGCCCACCGTCGCGAGTATGGGGTTCGCGTCCGCCGGACGGATCGTGGTTACCGCCGCAGCCGCGCTCATCCGGTCCTCGCCGTCGATCTGTTTCCGCGCCGCCGCCAGCTCGTCCGGGGACAGAAGTCCGAGGCGCTCCGATACCGGAAGCAGCCGACGCAACGCATTGTCCTGTCGCAACAGCAACCGGTATTCGGCGCGCGAGGTAAACAGACGATACGGTTCATCGACCCCTCGCGTTACCAGGTCGTCCACTAGGATCCCGATGAACGCCTCGTCGCGCCGAAGTGTCACCGGGTCCCTCCCCAGCACCCGTGCCGCCGCGTTGAGGCCCGCGATCGCTCCCTGCCCGGCGGCTTCCTCATAGCCGGTGGTACCGTTGATCTGCCCCGCCAGAAACAGCCCGTCCGCTTCCCGTACCTCCAGCGTCGGGCGGAGCTGCGTCGGCGGGACGTAGTCGTATTCGATCGCATAGCCTGGACGCGTCATCTCCACCCGCTCGAGGCCGCGCACTGTCCGCAGCATCGCCAGCTGTAGATCGCTCGGCAGCGACGTAGACAGCCCGTTCACGTACATCTCGCACGTGTCGAGCCCCTCCGGCTCGAGGAACACCTGATGCCGGTCGGCATCGGGGAACTTCACGATCTTGTCCTCAATCGAGGGACAGTATCTCGGTCCCCGGCCGCTGATCACTCCACCGTACAGGGCAGACTCTCCCAGATGCCGCGCGACCAGTTCCCGTAGGCGTCCGTCGGTCCAGGTCAGGTAGCATGGGAGCTGACGAGGGTGGGGCGCCCGCTCCAACGAGGAAAACCAGTACGGGTTCGGGTCTCCGTCCTGGCGATAGAGGCTGGCAAGATCCGCCGTCCGGCCGTCGATTCGCGGGGGGGTCCCTGTCTTGAAGCGCGATACAGTAAGTCCAATATTTACAAGTGCTTGCGCGACCTCCAACGATGCCGGATCTCCCGCCCGGCCGGCGGACACCCGATGGTCGAGCCCAAGATGGATCTGCCCGCGGAGAAACGTTCCCGCCGTGAGCACAACGGTCCGCGCATGGAATCGCCGGCCATCCCCCGTAACCACGCCGACGACCGCCCGGCCCTGCATCACGAATTCGGTGACCGTGCCCTGCGCAAAAGCGAGCCGCGGCTGACGTTCGAGCAGCGTGCGCACTGCGCGTCGATACAGACCGCGGTCACACTGCGCCCGCGGCGACCAGACGGCAGGCCCCTTCGACCGATTGAGCATCCGGAACTGGATGCGCGCGAGATCGGTGGCCCGCCCCATGATGCCACCAAGCGCGTCGACCTCGCGCACGATCGTGCCCTTTGCAATCCCGCCGATGGCGGGATTGCACGACATCTGACCGATCGTCTCGAGATTCTGGGTGAGAAGCAGAGTGCGGGCGCCGGCACGCGCGGCCAGTGCGGCGGCTTCCGTGCCCGCGTGGCCGCCCCCGATGACGACGACGTCGAAGTCCGTCATGCCGCGGACCTCACCGCAGGTCGTTCAGCCGCTTACGGTGTTCAGAGGCAGCACGCTGGCCACCTCACCGGACGGCACGAGCAAATGCTTCCGCTCCGCGCGCACGCCGAACTTGAGCGTCCGACGGAGGAAGTCCTCCCTCGACATGGCGGCTTCGCCGGCGTCATGGATAGCCACATCCAGCAGGTGCACGCCGGCCGCGTCCTGCGTGTCGAAGCGGCCGACGTACGTGACCGGGCCGGTGGTCGCGAGCACGACCGTGATACCGTGCAGCGCCTGATGGCCCTCGTGAAAGATGCGTCCGCTCACGTCACACCGTCGCGCCGCAGAACTTGTCGAAGGCGGCTGTGAGGTTGGCCGCCACCGTCTGGGGTGACTGGCCCTCGATCTGGTGCCGGTGGATGAAGTGCACGACCTCCCCGTCTCGAAGAAGCGCCATCGAGGGGGAGCTTGGCTGGTAATCGTTGAAGTACTGGCGCGCCCGCGCGGTGGCGTCGACGTCCTGGCCCGCGAAGACCGTGACCACCTGGTGTGGCAGGATATTGTGCTTCAGCGCGTAAGCCAGCGCCGGTCGAGCGTTGCCCGCCGCGCATCCACACACCGAGTTGACGAAGACCAGCATGGTCCCCCTCTGGTCGCCGAGTGCCTCGTCGACCTCGGTCACCGTCTTCAGCTCCTTCGCGCCCATCCGCACCATCTCATCGCGCATGGGAGCGACGAGTCGGGGATCGTAAGGCATGTTACCAGACTCCTCTGAAAGCTAAGGCCTCATCCGCGGCGAACCGTTTCACTACTCCGTCGATACCTGATCGGCGCCCTGCTCCAGCGCCGCGTTCAGCGCGTGCCAGGGCAGCGTCGCGCATTTCACTCGAACCGGGAAGGACGAGATGCCCGAGAACACCGCGAGCTTGCCGAGGTCCTCTCGATGGCCCTTGCCGGTCACGACCTCATGGAAGCGCTCGAACAAGCGACGCACCTCCGTCCGATTCTTCCCCTTCACCGCAGCGGTCATGATCGACGCCGATGCCTTGGAGATGGCACACCCGGAGCCGTGGAAGCTCACGTCGGCGATCACGTCGCCGTCCAGCTTGAGCCACACGGTGAGCTGGTCACCGCACAGGGGATTGCGTCCCTCTGCGTGGCGGTCCGCGTCGTCCATGCGGCGGAAGTTTCGTGGCGCCCGGTTGTGCTCCAGAATCACGTCCTGATACAACGCGCTCGTCCCGGTCATTGGGTAAACACCTGCTTGACCCTGAGAAGGCCGGCGACGAGGGCGTCGACCTCGGCCCGGGTGTTGTACAGCGCGAACGAGGCGCGCGCCGTCGCGGGCACGCCGAACCGCTGCATCACCGGCTGGGCGCAATGGTGCCCCGCACGAATGGCCACGCCCTCGAGGTCCAGCACCTGACCGACATCGTGCGCGTGCACGCCCCCGACCGCGAAGCTCAGGATGCTCGCCCGCTGCGGCGCGGTTCCAATCAGCGTCACACCCGGAATGCGACCCACCTCGGCGGTGGCGTACCGGAGCAGCTCGTCCTCGTAGGCGGCGACCGTGTCGAGGCCGATCGCGGAGAGCCAATCGACCGCCGCGCCGAGTCCGATCGCGCCCGCGATGTGGGGTGTGCCCGCCTCGAACTTGGACGGCAGTCCGGCCCAGGTGGACCGCTCGAAGGTTACCGACGAGATCATGTCGCCGCCGCCCTGCCAGGGGGGCATGCGGTCGAGCCACGCCTCGCGACCGTAGAGCACGCCGATGCCGGTCGGCCCGAACAGCTTGTGACCCGACAACGCAAAGAAGTCGCAGTCGAGCGCCCGTACGTCGACCGCCAAATGAGGAGCGGACTGCGCGCCGTCCACCAGCACCGGGATCCCGCGGCTGTGCGCGACGGCCGTGATGGGCCGGATGGGGTTCACCGTCCCGAGCGCATTCGACAGTTGGACGACCGAGATCAGCCTCGTACGCTCGCCGATGAGCCGTTCGAACGCGGCGAGGTCGAGCTCTCCGGTCTCGGTGATCGGCGCCACCCGGAGGACGATCCCCTTCTGCTCCGCCAGGAGCTGCCAGGGCACGATGTTCGAGTGATGCTCCATCCCGGTGATGAGCACTTCGTCGCCGGGACGCATCGCCGATCGCCCGAAGCTCTGAGCGACGAGGTTGATGCCCTCGGTGGCACCCCGAACGAAGATGATCTCGCGAGGCGACCCCGCGTTCAGAAAGCGCGCGATCTTTTCCCGCGCGCCCTCGTAGGCCTCTGTCGCCTGCTCGCTCAGGTAGTGGACGCCGCGATGGATGTTCGCGTTCTCGGTGGCGTAGTAGTCGAGGATCGCGTCCAGCACCGCGCGCGGCTTTTGCGTCGTGGCGGCATTGTCGAGGTAGACGAGCGGCTTGCCGTGCACCCGCGTGGCCAGGATGGGGAACTCCGCTCGCACGCGCGCCACGTCCAAACGGGCGGGGACGCTGCGGGCATCGGAGGCAACCGACGTGGGGGGCACGGGATCCGTTACTCGACGTAGCCCAGGCGGGCGAGCACGAGGCGGTTCAACTCGTTGCGCACGGGCTCCAGCGCCACCTCGTCCACCACTTCCGCCGCGAACGCGTACGTGAGGACCCTCCGCGCAACGTCCGGCGGAATGCCCCGGCTTCGGAGATAGAACAGGCTCGAGGGATCGAGGAACCCGACGGTCGCGCCGTGCGTGCACTTGACGTCGTCGGCGAAGATCTCGAGCTGCGGCTTGGTATCGACCTTGGCCGTCGGCGAGAGCAACAGGTTGCGATTGGTCTGCTTGGCGTCCGTCTTCTGCCCCTCGGGCTTGACGAACACCTTGCCGTTGAACACTGCGCGCGACCGGTCGTCGAGCACGCCCTTGTAGACCTCCCAGCTGTTGCAGTTGGGATGGTCATGATAGATGGCCGTGTGATTGTCCACGACCTGCTCGCCGCGGGCCAGGTACAACCCGTACATCAAGGTCTCGATACCGGGCGCGTTCAGGCGCACGTGCAGGTTGTGGCGGGCGATCGCCCCGCCCATGGCCAGGGTGAACGACCGGTAGTGGCTCCCACGGGCCTGGTCCACGTGCGTGAGTCCGACGTGGTACGCACGCTCACTCTCCCGCTGGATCCGGGTGTGTTCGGTCCAGGCGTCCTCGCCCGACACGACCTCGGTGACCGCGTTGGTGAGATACCTCGCCCCGTCTGCCAGCGTGACGTAGCTCTCGACCACGGACGCACGGGCGCCGCGCTCGATGAGCACGAGGTTGTGGGGGTGCGCGACCGTGTCCGCCGCATCCGGGCTGGTGACGAACAGCAGGTGTACCGGCTGCTCCAGGACCGTTCCCGCTGGGACGCGCACCAGTGCCCCGTCGCGCAGAAACGCCGTATTGAGGGCCGCGAAGGGCGTGGTCTCCGGGCGGGCGTGCCGGGTCAGATGGTGCTCGAGCAGGCCGCCCCCGTCGGCGTGGAGCGCCGCGGCCAGATTGCCAAGCTCCACGCCCCGCGGCAACAGTGGAATGACCGACAACTCCCGGGCGAACTTCCCGTTCACGAAGACCAGCTGCGGCCACTCGGCATGACCAAAGAGAAACGGCGCCAATGCCTCTCGGGTGACCGCTCCCACGCCGGCCGGGCGAAACTCGGCCTGCGCGATCGGCCCAACGGGCGTGAAGCGCCACTCTTCGTCACGCGAGGTCGGAAAGCCGACCTCAGCGAACCGGTCGATCGCGGCGCGCCGAATGCCCGGCAGCCATGCGGGCCCTTCGGCGCCGCCGTTGGTCGCGAAGGCCTCGAACTGACGGACGTAGGTCTCGGTCACGCGACGGCCGTCTCCTCTTCCACCCAATCGTATCCCCGTGCCTCGAGTTCGAGGGCCAGCTCTTTGCCGCCCGACTTCGCGATCCGGCCGTTGACCAGGACGTGGACGACGTCCGGGACGATGTAGTTCAAGAGCCGCTGATAGTGCGTCACGACCACGAACGACCGGTCCGGGCCTCGGAGCCGGTTCACGCCCGCGGCGACGATGCGCAGTGCGTCGATATCGAGTCCCGAGTCGGTCTCGTCGAGAATGGCGAGCTTGGGCTCCAGGACGGCGAGCTGGAGGATCTCGTTGCGCTTCTTTTCGCCGCCCGAGAAGCCCGCGTTGACCGCGCGGCTCATGATCTCGGGACCCCACTCGACGACCTTGAGCCTCTCCTCGAGGATATCGAGGAAATCGATCGGATCGACCTCGTCGAGGCCCTTGGCCTTCCGCAGCGCGTTGTACGCCGCCCGGAGGAAGTAGGCGTTCGTGACACCGGGAATCTCGACCGGGTACTGGAATGCCAGGAAGACGCCGGCCTGGGCGCGCTCCTCCGGCTCCAGATCGAGCAGGTCCTGGCCCTCGAAAAGGACCCCCCCGCCGGTGACCTGGTAGGCAGGATGGCCGGCCAGCACCTGGGCGAGCGTGCTCTTGCCGGACCCGTTCGGCCCCATGATGGCATGCACCTCGCCCGGCTTGACCGTCAGCGAAATGCCGCGGAGGATCTCCTTGTCACCTGCGGACGCCCGCAGGTCCCTGACGTCCAGCACGCCCTGCGTGTCCTTAGCCAACGCTCCCCTCCAGACTCACGCCCAAGAGTTTCTGCGCTTCGACCGCGAACTCCATCGGCAGCTCCTTGAATACCTCTTTGCAGAAGCCATTTACGATCATTGAAATGGCGTTCTCGGTGTTCAGGCCCCGTTGCTTGCAGTAGAAAATCTGGTCCTCGCCGATCTTCGACGTCGACGCCTCATGCTCGACCGATGCCGTGGGATTCTGGACGTCGATGTACGGGAAGGTGTGTGCCCCACAGCGGTTCCCGATCAACATCGAGTCGCACTGGGTGTAGTTCCGGGCGCCCTCCGCCTTGGGCAGGACCTTCACCAGGCCGCGATAGCTGTTGTTGCCGCGGCCGGCGGAAATTCCCTTGGACACGATGGTGCTTCGCGTGTTCCGCCCCATGTGGATCATCTTGGTCCCGGTGTCCGCCTGCTGCCGCCCGTTGACGACCGCCACGGAGTAGAACTCGCCAACCGAGTCATCGCCCTGAAGGATGACGCTCGGATACTTCCAGGTGATGGCCGAGCCGGTCTCGACCTGGGTCCAGGAAATCTTGGCGTTCCGAAGCGCCTTGCCGCGCTTGGTGACGAAGTTGTAGATCCCGCCTCGCCCTTCCTCGTCGCCGGCGTACCAGTTCTGCACGGTCGAGTACTTGATCGTTGCGTTGTCGAGCGCCACCAGCTCGACGACCGCCGCGTGCAGCTGGTTGGTGTCCCGCTTTGGCGCCGTGCAGCCCTCGAGATAGCTCACCGACGCGCCTTCGTCGGCGATGATCAGTGTTCGCTCGAACTGCCCCGTGTCCGCCGCGTTGATGCGGAAGTAGGTGGAGAGCTCCATCGGGCACTTCAGGCCCTTCGGCACGTACACGAAGGAGCCGTCGCTGAACACCGCCGCGTTGAGGGCGGCGAAGAAGTTGTCGCTCGCGGGCACCACCGACCCGAGGTACTTCTCGACCAGATCCGGGTACTCGTGCACCGCCTCGCCGAATGAACAGAACACGATGCCCATCTCGGCCAGCCGGGCCTTGTAGGACGTCCCCACCGACACGCTGTCGAAGATCGCGTCTACCGCCACGCCGGCGAGGATCTTCTGCTCCGAGAGGGGGATGCCCAGCTTCTCGTACGTCTCCCGAAGCTTCGGGTCCACCTCATCGAGGCTGCCGAGGGGCTTCTGGGTCTTCGGTGCCGCGTAGTACCGAAGGTCCTGGTAGTCGATCGGCGGATAGGTGACGTTCGGCCAGTGGGGCTCGGTCATCTTGAGCCAACCCCGGAAGGCCTTCAGGCGCCATTCCAGCATGAACGCCGGCTCCTGCTTCTTTGCTGAAATCAGCCGGATGATGTCTTCGTTCAGGCCCTTGGGCGCGACGTCGGCCTCGATGTCCGTGACGAAGCCGTACTTGTATTCGCGATTGACCAGGGATTCGACCGACGAGCTCATTGGTGCTCCTCTTCGGTCCGGGCCGACGTGTCGAACCGGACGTGATACTCGCAGGCGCCACAGCCGGCCAGGATGTAGGCACGGCGGTCTACCACGGCGCCAAGCACCCCTTCCAGAAACCTGGCCTCGGCAGCGCACAGCTCGGGAAATCGCTCTGCGACGGCCTGTATGGCGCAATTGTGCTCAGTTAGTGTGCCGATAGTGGCGGTATGAGAGTCCGCCTCCGCCATGTAACCCTCATCGGCCAGCGCCTGGGCGACGATCTCCAGCCGGCGTGCCGGTGCGAGGCCGGCCGTTTCGCCCCGAAGCCGCTCGGCGAGACCGCTGAAGTGGGCCTCGAGCACGCGGACGGCAGCGTCGCGCCCCTCCCGCTCGACGATCTGATCGAGAAACTGCAGCAGCGTGGCCTCGTACCGCCGCGGGAACAACCCTTCGCCAAGAGGGCTCAGGCGATAGGCGAATGCGGGCGCGCCGACGCCGCGATGGAGCCGGTCGTACGCAACAAGGCCCTCGGTTTCGAGTTCCTTGATGTGGTGTCGGACCGCGTTCAGTGAGATTCCGAGCTTGGCGGCGAGCTCGCGCGCCGTGAGGGGCTGCGCCCGCTTCAACTCCACGAGGACGTCGCCCCTGGGACCGCGTTGCCCCGGGGGGCACCTCACCGGATTGATCTGCGGGAGCTGAGCGCCCATGGAACAAATGGTAAGTCAAAAAGTCGGAATTGTCAATTCGTGCCAAAAATATGGTGCGAAGGCGATTTAGGCCGGGCAGATCAATGACTTGCAGCCGACAAGGTTGTTATTACTACTACTATTACAGCCCGGCCGCCCACCCGCCGTGACACCCGATCTGGCCCTCCCGGAGCCCATCCATAATATTGGGCTCCACTCTCCCCCGGGGCCTTGGCCCGCGCCATGACCATCCATCGCATCCGCCTTCTCGGCGATCCCATTCTCCGCACTCGCTGCGAGCCGATCACGCGACCCAGCTCTACGGCCGTGCGGGTCATCCTGGATGATCTGCGGGAGACGCTCCGCGACTGGCAGTCGCGATTCGGCGCGGGGCGTGGGATCGCCGCGCCGCAGATCGGCGCCCCCGTTCGGGTGCTCCACCTGGAGATGGACAAGCCGTGGTCGCTGATCAATCCGGAAATCGTCGACATCGGCACGGACGACTTCTGGGTCTGGGACGATTGCTTCTCGTTCCCCAACCTGTTGGTGCGAGTCGCCCGGGCCTACCGCATTCGCATCCGCTATCAGGACGTCAAGGGCGCCTGGCACGAGCAGGACCTCGAGGGTGATCGCGCCGAGCTGCTCCAGCACGAAATCGACCACCTGGATGGGGTGCTGGCGGTGGATCGGCCCTACGGGCTGGATTCGTTCTGTCTCCGCGAGGAGTGGAATCGCATTCACTCCCCCGTGGGTCGGTACGGCCCGCCGGAGCCCCGCACCGAGAGCATGGCCGCTCCCATGCCTGGACTCTTTTGAGCGCGTGCGGGCCGGCGTGACAACCCCCACCTGACGACCATGGCGACTGCAATCGACGTCTCCCTGCCGGTCATGCCCGCGTGCGATCACCGGCCACGACCGTACACCGGCCCAACACGTGACGAGGTGCTGGCGCTCCGTCAGCGATACGGGCACCCGGCGGTTTTCACGTTCTACCGAGACCCCCTCATGATCGTCGAGGGGCACCTGCAGTACGTCTACGACGAGACGGGCCGCCGGTACCTCGATTTGTTCGCGGGCATCGCGACGGTGGTCTGCGGGCATTCGCACCCCGTGGTGGCGGCGCGGATTCAGGAGCAGGCCGCGATCCTCCAGCACACCTCAACGATCTATCTCCACCCCAACCTGCCGCGCCTGGCAGAACGGCTGGCCGGTCTGCTCCCGCACGGACTGGACGTTACCTACTTCGTGAACAGCGGGAGCGAAGCGAACGATCTCGCCGTCACGATGGCCCGCCTCTTTACCGGCAGCCCCGACATCATTGCGCTCAGGAACGCCTATCACGGGGGCTCGCCGAGCACGATGGGGCTGACGGGCGTGTCGACCTGGAAATTTCCCACACAGCAGGGCGCCGGCGTACATCATGCCGTCTGCCCCGATCCATACCGGAGTCCGTTCACCGGCTCCCCCGAAGCGATCGCCTCACGGAGCGCGGAGGACATCCGCGATCTCATTCGCCACGCGACGACCGGCCGCGTCGCCGGATTCATCGCGGAACCGGTGCAGGGCGTCGGGGGGGTGACGTACGGTGCCCCCAACTATCTCGCCGAGGCGTACGCGGTGGTCCGGGAACACGGGGGCCTCTGTATCGCGGATGAAGTGCAGACCGGCTTCGGACGTACAGGCGAGAATTTCTGGGGGTTCCAGCACTTCGGTGTCGTCCCCGACATCGTGACGATGGCAAAGGGTATCGGCAACGGGACGCCGCTGGCGGCGGTGACGACGCGGCGAGAGATCGCCGAGGCGCTCGCGCAGCGCTTGCACTTTAACACCTTCGGCGGCAACCCGGTGTCCACGGCGGCCGGCCTCGCCGTGCTCGATGTCATCGAGCAAGAGCACCTTCAGGACAACGCCCGGGTCGTGGGGGCCAGGCTCAAGCGAGGGTTGCAGCGTCTCGCGGAGCGTCACGCCTTGGTGGGCGACGTGCGGGGCCTGGGGCTGATGCTCGGCGTCGAATTGGTGAGGGACCGAACGACCAAGGAGCCCGCCAGCGCCGACACGCTCGAGGCGCTGGAGTTGTTGCGTGAGCTCGGCGTGCTCGTCGGCAAGGGGGGTCTCGCCAGCAACGTGCTCCGGATCAAGCCTCCGCTTTGCATCACCTCGGACGACGCTGATTTCGCAGTGGACGCGCTCGACCACGCCCTTGGTCGGATCGGCCGCTAGTGTCAGAACAGTTGCTGAGCCCCGAGCATGATCGGCGCATCGACTACATCGAGATCGGGGTGACCGACGTCGCCGGCGCCAAGCGGTTCTATGGGCAGGTCTTCGGTTGGAACTTCGATGACTACGGACCGGAGTATGTCAGCTTCGCCGACGGACGACTGACCGGCGGCTTCACGAAGGTCGGCAAGGTGCAGGCCGGAGGACCCCTCGTCGTCATCTTTGCCCTCGACCTCGAGGCGGCAGAGGGTCGGGTTCGGGCAGCGGGCGGCACCATTGTGCGGCCGACCTTCTCGTTCCCTGGTGGCCGGCGGTTTCACTTCACCGATCCCAGCGGCAACGAGCTCGCGGTCTGGTCGGATCGTTCCTGAGGAGACCGGGATGCAGGGAGAGATGGTTCAGTTCCGTACCAACGGGCGTATGACGCCCGGCTACGTGAACGCGCACGCCGGCGCCGGGCCGGGACTGATCGTCATCCAGGAATGGTGGGGGCTGGTCGAGCATATCAAGCAGCTGGTCGACCGGTTTGCTGCCGAAGGGTTCGTAGCGGTGGCCCCCGATCTGTATCACGGAAAGCAGACCAGGAGTCCGGACGAAGCCGGCAAGCTTGTCATGGCGCTCAGCATCGCCGCGGCGGCCGTCGATATGCGCGGCGCAGCCGACTATCTGCTCGCCCTCCCGAGCGTCCGACCCAAGAAGGTGGGCATCATCGGCTTCTGCATGGGTGGGCAGCTTGCCCTGTTCGCGGCGCAGGAGCATCCCGACCGGATTTCCGCCGCCGTCGATTTCTATGGAGCTCACTCGAAGGTTCCGATTGATCCGGCGAAGCTCCGCGTGCCCGTGCTTGCCCATTTCGGCCGCGCGGACCAGTCGATCAAGGAAGCCGATGCTCGAGCACTCGCCGCCCGATTCCATGCCGCCGGCGCGACGTTCGAGGCCCATTTCTACGACGCCGGCCACGCATTCTTCAACGACTCCCGTCCCCAGGTCTTCGACCAGCCCTCAGCCGACCTCGCCTGGCAGCGCACGCTGGCCTTCCTGCGGACTCACCTCGCCTGATCCGTGGAGACCGTGGAGCATCTCGTGATCGGCGCCGGACCCGCCGGCCTGCGCGCTGCGCAGGTGCTGGGCGGTGAGGGGCGGGAGGTACTGGTGCTGGAGAAGCATGAGGAGGTCGGCCCGAAGACGTGCGCCGGCGGCCTGACCTTGAAAGCGGTGCGGGAGCTGGCCGCCCTGGGCCTGTCTGACGACGTCGGCCTCACACGAATTGGCCACATCGCGTTCACCGGCGGCACGGCGCGAACGTTGGACGTCGCGGCGACGGTCGTCCGCACCGTCCCCCGCCCCGAGCTGGGACGGCTTCAGTTGGCCTGGACCAGACGAGCTGGTGCCGAGGTGAGAGTCGGCGCTGCTGCCGCCGGGCTCGATCTGGCGTCGCGAACCGCAACCGTCTGCGGTCGGATCATCCGCTACCGTCATCTCATCGGCGCGGACGGCGCCGATTCGTCGGTGCGACGGGCTCTGGGTCTCCCGCATCCGCGAGCTTTCTTCGCCGCGGAGTACAACGTGCCGGGGCTCAGGCTCGAGCCGCTGCGAGTCGAGTGCGATCCGGCCATGCTGGCCAACGGATACTTCTGGGTGTTCCCCCACGAGTCGTACACCTCCGTGGGCGCCGTGGCACCGAAGAGGGTGGTCCCCCCCGCGACCATCCGCCGCTATCTCACGACGCGGGTCCGGGATCTCGGCGCTAGCTCGGAGCTGCCTCCATTCGAGGGTGCGACGCTGGAAGTCCATTTCGCCGGCTTCGACTTTCCCAACGACGTGCACCTCGTCGGCGATGCGGCTGGCGTACCGTCGTCGCTCACGGCGGAGGGGATCTACGCTGCGCTGGTGACGGGGGAGGAGACGGCCCGCCGAATTCTCGAGCCGGGCTATCCATCGCCCAAGACGCGGAGTTGGCTCAAGGTCAAGCGGGCGCACGATCGCCTTTCCCGTGGGCTGCGATCGGGCGTCGTGCGCGCAGCCGTGCTCGGCGGCCTGGCCCGCCTGGCCCTTTGGGCCCCCGGCGCCCGGGCTATGGCTGCATGGTTTCTGGACGGTTGAAAGCCCCTTGCGCGCCCTCTGGCCACATCGTACTCTCCTTTTTCCTTTCCTCGCATGGCGTGCCGGAGGAGCAAGCGGATGACGTACGTGATCGTGGAAGCCTGTATCGGCGTGAAGGACCGGGGCTGCGTAGATGTCTGTCCTGTGGACTGCATTTACGAAGGCGACGACCAGCTCTACATACATCCCGACGAGTGCATCGACTGCGGAGCCTGCGAGCCGGAGTGCCCGGTTACCGCCATCTTCCCGGAAGAGGACGTGCCGCCGAACATGCAGGCCTTCATCGCCAAGAATAAAGACGTGTTCAGCAGCGATTCGCCTCCGGGCCCGCCGCAGCGCTAGGAATCGGGGATTTGCTTCCCGCCGCCCTCCGGTGCCCCGGCACCGGAGGGCTTTGTCATGCTCCGCTCGCTGCGCCCTGGAGGCCCCAAAGAGAGGCGGCCCTCGAAGCCGCGACAGGCGCGGCCCCGGGGCCGTTCGTAGGAAGGATTACCGTGTTGCGACGGAGGCCCAGTGAACACCGGACCGGCCCGTCTGTTTAAGAACGCACGAGGGGTCCAAAGGGTTTCAACCCACCGTCGAAAGAAAAGTCCGCAGGGCGTCGGTGACGATCCCGGGCGCCTCCAGACTGGGGAGATGCGCGGCGCCCGGTGCCACGACGAGACGCGCGCCCGGAATGGCCGCGGCCATGGCACTCGTCTGGGAGGCCGTCACGAGCTGATCGTCGGCCCCCGCAATCACCAGGGCGGGGAGCCGGGCCAACGCTGGAAGCAGCGCCGTGCTGTCCGGACGGTCGCGCATCGCCCCCAGCGCGCCGACGATGCCCGCGACCGGCGTCGACGCCATCACGCCCCCCACCAGCTCCACCAGGGTCGGCGGCGCCGAGGGCGAAAGCATCTTCGGCAGCATCGCGGCGGCGATCTCGCGCGCGCCCCCCTCGCGTGCGAGCACGGCGGCTGCATCCCGCGCGCGCCGCGTCTCGATGGTGTCGGCATCCGCCCGTGTGGCGACAAGGGCGAGCCCGGAGACGCGGTCCGGCCAGCGACGGACGAACTCGAACGCCACGTAGCCCCCCATTGAGTGACCGCAGAGAACCACCCGATCCAGTCCGAGCGAATCAATCAGTGCCGCAAGGTCCGCCGCGTAGGTTGCCATGCTGTAGCCGAGGTCCGGCGCGTCGGACTGGCCCATGCCCCGAAGATCCGGGGCAACCGTTCGCCAGCCCTCGAGCGCATCGACCTGGGGCCGCCAGATCGTATGATCCAGCGGATAGCCGTGGATGAAGAGGATCCCGGGTCCTTCGCCACCGGTCTGCACGGCGAGGTTGACGCCGTTCACGGTGACCCGCGGCGTGTCACCGGAGCGGGCAGGCCGGGCATTCATGAACTCGCCGAATTCGCCGGGCACGGGAACCGGCCGCCCCTCGCGGCTGATGCAGACGAAGACAAACTCGGCCGTTGCGATCAACGCGTCGTCCCGTGTACGCCGGGCGGTTTGGCGAATGGTGAAGCTCGTGCGGCCGTGGTGGGTGAGCGTCTGGTGAAAGCGAAGGACGTCACCCGGGTAGGCCGCGAGATGGTAGTCGATCGCGGACTTCCGGACGGCCGGCCAGGCGCCGTGTCGCGTGAACACATCCATCCCGGGTCCCCGCGCGAGCATTTCCCAACGGGCGCGCTCGAACAGCGCCAGGAATGAGGCCTGGTTCAAGTGCCCGAACGCGTCGCACTCGTCGGGATAGACGGTCAGGTCGATATCGAGGACCGGCATCCAGGGGAGTATAGGCGATCGGGCGGTGGAATCGGCAGATGTCGAGGATGTGCGCGGTCGGCCCGGGTGTCTATCTTCACTCTTCGCCTCCTTCTCGACCGACTATGAAACCAGCCACGGACTACATCAGACACGCCGCACGCCTCGCTCGCAAACTCCAGATGGATGCCGCCATGGGGTCCGCTGTCCAACCGGACGCCGACTTCTATAAAACGCTGGCCAAGGCCCTGGAGGAAATCGCCACCGGACTGGAGCAGGTAGCGCCGCGTGACTGAAGCTCCTCTCATCCGGGTGGAAACGCAGGCAGCCCTCGAGGGCCTTCTGGCGGAGTTCGGCCGCGAGCCGCTCCTCGCGGTCGACACCGAGGCCGCCAGTTTCCACCGGTATCACGACCGCGTGTACCTGATCCAGCTTTCGTCCCGAACCGACACGGCCATCGTCGATCCTCTGGCCGTCCGCGACCTCGCGCCGCTGGGCCGCATACTGGCGGATCCGAGCATCGAGATCGTCTTCCACGACGCCGACTACGATCTCCGGTTGCTCGACCAGCAGTACGGCTTCCGTGCCGCGACTCTGTTCGATACGAGGGTTGCCGCCCAGTTCCTGAACGAGCCAGGCATCGGCCTCGCTGCGCTGCTCGAGAAGTACCTGGGCGTCCTCCTCGACAAGCGCTTCCAGCGAGCGGACTGGTCCACCCGCCCTCTGTCGGCTGAGATGTTGCAATACGCGGCCGACGACACGCGCCACCTGCCCGCGTTGCGGGATATCCTGCGCGACCGGCTCGCCGAGCGCGGCCGCCTGTCATGGGCCAAGGAGGAGTTTGCGCTGCTCGAGCATGTGAAGTGGGGCGCCGTCCCGGACGACGAGCCCGGGTATCTCCGGGTCAAAGGTGCCAGGACTCTGAAGGGGCGCCATCTCGCCGCCTTGCGGGAGCTGTATCATTGGCGCGAGGAAACGGCGGCACGCACCGATCGAGCCGCGTTCCGCCTCCTCAACACCGAGCCTCTGCTGGAAATCGCCAGAACCCTCCCGACGGATGCCGCCGCCCTCCGGGCCATTCGTGGGGTCGGAGCCGAGCTGGCGGAACGCCGCGGGCGCGAGATTCTGGACGCGGTTCGGCGGGCGTTAGAGCTGGCGGAGCGGGACCTTCCCCGAATCGAGCGCGGGCCCCGACGCACACCCGACCCGGCTTTCGAAGGGCGGCTCGAGCAGCTCAAGGCGAGACGCAACCAGCTCTCAACCCTCCTCGAGCTCGCGCCCGGTGTGCTCTGCCCCAATGGCACGCTCGAGGCAATCGCACGGACACGCCCCAAGACCCTCGATGAACTGCGCGGGATCCCCGGCGTGCGCGGCTGGCAAGTCGACACGTTCGGACGAGAGCTGCTGGAGGCGGCAGGCGGCGGCGACCAGCAGGGGGAAGGAAAGGAGAAGACGACAGGGAGACCGGCTGCGAGCCTCCCGCGCGGCGGTCAGTGACCTAGGAAGGCCCGCACTCTCGGGTCCATGCGCTCCGGCGTCCAGTACGGCTCCCAAACCAACTCGACGTCCACCGACCCCACCCCCTCCAGATCGGTCGCCACGTCCCGGACGCCTTGAACGATCTCGGCGCCGGCGGGACAGCCGGGGGACGTGAGCGTCATCTGAACCCGCACGTCGCCGGTCTCGGAGACGTCGATGTCGTAGACCAATCCCAAGTCGATGATGTTTAGGTTGAGCTCCGGATCCTTGACGGCGCGAAGGGCCCGACGGACCGTGTCGGCTGTAAGCGTCATGGATGATCACCTCGTACGTGCCCGGTCAGCATGTCGTCAGGTGCTCCGCGTTGCAGAGCGCAGGCACCTCCCGCAGCGTGGCGTCGGAAAGCTTGGCACGGACTTCCTTCAGCTTCTCGATCGACCGCCGCGTCCGGGGATCATAGCTACGGTTCGTAAGGAACACGAGGAACAGGTCCCGGGTCGGATCGATCCAAAGCTCCGTGCCGGTCCAGCCGGTGTGCCCATAGGCCGCCGGGCTCGCCATGGCCCCAAACACGCTGGGATCGTCACGCGGCGCATCCAGGGTCGGCCCATCCCAACCCAGCAGCCTCGTCCCGCTCCGCGGGCCCGGCGTCAGAAAGAGGCGCATCGTCTCGGCGCGCACCCAGCGCCCTGCGGGCGTGAGGCCTTGGCGCAGCCAAACCTGGGCGAAGCGCGCCAGGTCGTGCCCGGTCGAAAAGAGTCCGGCGTGACCAGCCGCCCCGCCGAGGCGCGCCGCGTTCTGGTCGTTGACCTCGCCGCGGACGGCCTGCCCTCGGTACCTGCCGGTCGGCGCGGTCCATTTCCGCAGCGCCGCCGAGGGCCGGTACAGTGTTCGCTCGAGGTCAAGCGGCTTCAGCACCTCTGCGTTCACCACCGAGTCGAGGGACTTGCCCGATACCTGTTCGACGAGCAGGCCGAGCAACATGGCGTTGAGGTCGCTGTAGTCGGCCGAGTCGCCCGGTGCTCGCTGGAGTGGCTCCGCGTACAGCTCGTCCACCATGGCGGCCGCCGTGCGGGCTCTCCGGAAGAACGGTATCCATGGCGGGAGTCCGCTCGTGTGATCCAGGAGCATCCGCACCGTGACGTGGTCCTTGCCGCCGCCCGAGAAGCGGGGCAGGTAGTGACTCACAGGCAGATCGAGACCCACGGCCCCGGCATCCACGAGGCGCAACACGGCACTCGTGGTGCCGACGACCTTCGTCAGGGAGGCGAGGTCCCAGAGAGTCGAGTCCGGATCCGGAACCGCCGACGCCTGACTCCACGTGAGGTGACCGTAGCCCCGAGCGTACAGCACGGTGTCGCCCCGACCGATGACCACCACGGCGCCGGGGTAGAGTCCCTTCCGGATTCCCTGGCGTGCGGCCGCATCCACGTCGGGGAATTGCTGGGCCTGCGCGGAGGCGGCGAGCAGGGTACTGGCCACGGCGGCCATCATGATGGAGGTTGTTGACGCTACTACTCGCTGAGGGGCTAACAATCGCTACCGGTCGGCGCTGTCCTTGACCGACCCCGGAGGAAGCTGATAGAGCACCTGCGCGGTTCGCACGTCGCGCTCCGACAGCGCCGACGTCCGGGTCGAGGGGAACATCACATCGTTCGAGTCGGGTGAATGAGGGAGGCCGATCGCGTGCCCCGTCTCGTGCACCGCAACGGAGAGCAAGGCCGGATCGCTGAGCGGCGCGCCAGCGGTCGAGTGGAGAGCGAGTGAGATGGTCGCGCGGCGCACCCGCCCCAGCTGATCCCAGGTCAGATCGGTCTGGCCGGCGCGATCTATGTCGAAGCGGTCGATCCACCGTACCACGATGTCCGCCCCAGTCGTATCGAGTACCTCGGCAAACCTCACGCCCATGCCGGCTCCCGCCCATCGGTCCAGCGCTCGACGAACGAGATCGGCCATTCTGGGCGCGTATCCCTGCGCGCCCCCCTCCACGATCAGCACCCTCAGCGGGTCGCCGTTGCGATCGGGCCAGCGGCGGATGACCGAGTCCGTCGTAGCGATGAGCGAGTCGAGGTAGGTCTGGCCGGCCATCCCTGCGAGCTGGCGCCGGACGGCGAGTCGGGCGAGCCGGTCAACCGTGGGGGTACGGCTCTCCGGGACCGGCGGCGCGGGCGACGTCGCCGCCGCGGGCGTCGGTGGGCGCGCCGTCGAGGCACCGCTGGTGTCCACGACGGCTGCCGTCTGGCCGGCGCTCAACTCGGTCGGGGCCAGTTTCGTAATCCGATCGGCAAGCACTGCGATCAGCAGCAGACCGGTCAGGGCCGGGAGCAGGAAGCGCACCATTGGAAATCAATATGCCGCCGCGCGGGCCCCGGGCGCTAGCGCGCTGGCGTGGGGCCGCGGAGCCGTCTAACATTTGGCCACTCGTAACCCGCGGCCGGCGCAGCACACGGAGGGATCGCCTGAATCCGAGGGAATACCTTGCCCGTGGCCTGGTCCGATGGCGCTGGGTCGTGGTGATCGTGTGGACGGCGGTGGGGATCTTCGCCACCGCCCGCGCGCCGCGCACCGAAGGGTTGCTCAACATTCGGGGCGGCAGCACCAGAGCGACCGAGGCCTCGGAAGCCCAGGAGAAGCTGGAGCGGCGATTCGATAGCCCCGTCAGCGAGTTCTTCGCCGTCACCCTCGCCGCTCCGTCTCGGCTCGACTCCGGGCCCTCCCGACCCGTTCTCGACAGCCTGGTGCACACCCTCGCCGCGGAGCCGTTCATCCGCGACGTCGTGTCCTATGCCTCGACCGGGGACACGTCCTTTCTGAGCCGTGACCGCCGCACTGCACTGCTCATCCTGGCGCTGCGCACGACGACCGGCGACAGCGCCGCGGGCCTCGTGCCCGTCGTCCGCCAGACGACTCGGGAGACGCTGGAGGGCATGCCCCGCGGGGGGCAGTACACGGCCTACGTGACGGGACGGGCGCCGCTGGACCTCGACGTGCGCGCGGTGACCGCCGAAGACAGCCGTCGGGGCGAGGCGCGTCTGATCCCGCTGACGCTGGTGATTCTGGTGCTCGCCTTCGGAGCCCTGGTGGCTGCGGTGCTTCCGCTGATCGTCGGATTCCTCGCGATCGTCGTCTCGCTCACGATCATCGGCTACCTCACTCAGGTCACGCCGATGTCGGTTTTCGTCCTCAACATGACGACGATGATCGGCCTGGGCGTCGGCATCGACTACTCGCTGCTCGTCGTGACCCGATTCCGGGAGGAGCTGAGCCGCGGGAAGCGACGCCGCGAAGCAGCCGTGACGACGTTCCTCACCGCCGGGGCGGCCGTGGTTACCTCCGGCCTCACGGTGGTCGTCGGCTTCGCGGCCCTCTTGTTCACGCCGTTGGTCGAAACCCGCAGCGTCGGCCTGGGTGGGCTCGTCGTCGTCGCGGTTGCGGTGTTGCTCTCGACCACGCTCCTCCCCGCTCTTCTGGCTGTGATGGGACGCAGTATCGAGCGGCCCCGTTGGCTCGCCCGGCGCCTCGCGTGGTGGCACGCGCCGCGGATCTGGGAAACCTGGGCCCGAACGCTCAGCCGATACCCGTGGCGGGCGGTGACGGTCGGCGGGCTCGCCATCGCGCTCCTCACCGCGCCCGTCTTCTGGATCCGGATCGGCCTGCCGTCCCGTCACTGGTGGCCGAGCGACACCGACGCCGGCAAGGGCGTGGAAACGCTGACTGCCATGGGCGTGGCCGGCGTGATTCAGCCCGTGCGCCTCGTGGTCGAAACACCCGCCGGCCACACCGCCGTCGAAACCGCCGTGCTGCGCGGCCTTCGAACCCTCTCGGACTCGCTCCGGGCGGACCCGCGGGTCCGCGAGGTTCGCAGCCTGGTGGACGCAAAGCCGAAGACTTCGCTGCTCGCGTATTCCGTCCTCTACAGCGACTTGGCCGCGGCGCGGAACGATCTGCCGCCGGATTTTCTCGACGCGTATCTGAGCAAGGACCAGCGGGTCACGCTCATGGATGTGATCCTGTCGGATACGACTTCGCTGACCACGGCGATGGATGTGGTGCGCAAGGCCCGCGAGCTTCGAACCCAGAAGCTCCGCGGCACCAAGGACCTGCGGATCCTCGTAACCGGCTATGCGGCGTCCAGCCTCGACTTCCAGGATGACCTGCTCAAGCGGTTCCCGCTTCTGGTGGGCCTGATTCTGGCCGCCACGGGCGTCATGTTGGCGCTGGCCTTCCGCTCGCTCCTGGTCCCGATCAAGGCCATCATCATGAACACGCTGTCGGTGAGCGCCACGTTCGGCCTCATCGTGCTCGTCTTTCAAAAGGGGTTCGGCTCGCAGCTCCTGGGCATCGACGGCCCCACGTCGGCGATCTTCGTCGTCGTGCCAGTGCTGGTCTTCGCCGTGGTCTT
The DNA here is from genome assembly GCA_964519805.1 of uncultured Gemmatimonadaceae bacterium. Classification (GTDB taxonomy): domain Bacteria; phylum Gemmatimonadota; class Gemmatimonadetes; order Gemmatimonadales; family GWC2-71-9; genus DASQPE01. The sequence continues at coordinate 10,756 of CAZFKN010000002.1, read as the reverse complement.
CGGACTCAGCATGGATTACGAGGTGTTTCTGCTGAGCCGGATGAAGGAGGCGTTCGACCGGACCGGGCGGAACGACGAGGCGGTTCTGGAAGGCTTGAGCGCGACGGCATCCGTGATCACGTCCGCAGCGCTGATCATGATCATGGTCTTCGGAATCTTCGCCTTTGCGCGGGTCCTGGTGATGCAGTTTCTGGGCTTCGGGCTGGCGGTGGCGGTGCTACTGGACGCGACGATCATCCGGATGGTGCTGGTGCCCGCGTTCATGCATCTCGCCGGTCGGTGGAACTGGTGGCCGGGAACAGCAGTCAACGGTGAACAGTAAACACCGCTTACCGCTTTGCGTCCAGCCAGTTCGGCCCCACCCCGATATCCACGACCAGCGGTACTTCCAGCTTCACCACCGTCTCCATGCTGGTCCGGACCAGGTCCCGCATGACCTCGATCTCTCCCGCCGGGACCTCGAAGACCAGCTCATCGTGTACCTGCAGCAGCATGCGGCTCACGAGCCCGCGGTCGCGCAGCCCGCGATGGACCCGCACCATCGCGAGCTTGATGAGATCGGCGGCTGAGCCCTGCAATGGGGAGTTCTGCGCGGTCCGCTCGGCATACGCTCTGAGGTTGTAGTTCCGGTCCCGGATCTCCGGGATGTAGCGCCGCCGCTTGAACAGCGTCTCCACGTACCCCTGCTCGCGCGCCAGTTGCACCTGCCGGTCGAGAAACGCTCTGACCCCCGCGAATCGCTCGAAGTAGCGGGCGATGAAGCTCTTCGCATCCTCTTGCGAGATCCCCAGCTGACGCGAGAGCGCGAACGCGCCCTGGCCGTAGATGGTCGCGAAGTTGATCGTCTTGGCCCGGGCCCGCATGTCCGAAGTCACTTCGGCGAGTGGAACGCCGAAGATCAGGGCCGCGGTCTGGCGGTGGATGTCGCCGCCCTGGCGGAAGGCCTCGATAAAGCCGGGATCGCCCGACAGATGCGCCATGAGCCGGAGCTCGATCTGCGAGTAGTCGGCGACGAGAAAGACCGACCCCGCCGCCGGCACGAACCCCCGGCGGATTGCCTCGCCCCGGGCGGAGCGCACCGGGATGTTCTGGAGGTTGGGGTCGGACGATGAAAGCCGCCCGGTCGCGGCCCCGGTCTGGTTGAAACTGGTGTGGATCCGCCCGGTCTTGGGATTGACCTCCGCCGGCAGTGCGTCCACATAGGTGCTCTTGAGCTTCTGCAGCTCCCGATACTCGAGGATCAGCCTCGGCAGCCCGTGTCCCATGGCAGCGAGCTGCTCCAGCACATCGGCGTCGGTGGACGGACCCGTCTTGGTCTTCTTGAGCACGGGGAGCTGGTGCTTCTCGAACAGCACGGTGGCCAGCTGCTTCGGTGAGTTCAGGTTCAGCTCGCTCCCCGCGGCCTGTGAAATCTCCCGCTCCAAGCGCGCGAGGTCGGCGCCCAGCTCACGCGAGAGGCGCTCGAAGACGGTCCGATCGATGGCGATCCCCGTCCACTCCATATCCACCAGCACCTCGACGAGCGGCAGCTCGATCTCGGCGAGGAGCGGCTCCAACGACGTCTCCCGGAGCCGCGGGGCGAAGAAGTCGTGCAGCGCGAGCGCCGTCGCGCTGTCGGCGCCGCAATAGGCGGCCGCTCGCGGGACCGGCAGCTCGGCAAACGGGGTTTCGCGCCTGCCCCGGCCAGCCACGTCGGCGTACGTCTCCATGGTCCGGCCCAGGTGCTCGAGGGCCAGCGTGTCGATCCCGTGAGAGCGGCGCCCCGGATCGAGGATGAAGCTCGCAAGCATCGAGTCGTAAACGACCCCGCGCAGCTCGACGCCGGCGCCGCGGAGCACCTGCCAGTCGAACTTCACGTTGTGGCCGGCCTTGGGTACCGCCGCGTCGGCCAGCAGCTGCGCCAGCGGAGCCACCAGGGGGCTCGTGAGCGGCGGGAGGTTCTTCACCGGCGCCGGCGCGGCGAGCTCACCGCCAAGCGGCCGGTGCCCGAACGGGAGGTACCAGACCTCGGTCGGACTCGCGGCAATCGAAAGGCCGACCAGCTCGGCCTCGCGGGGGGCGGTGGAGCTGGTCTCCGTATCGAGCGCGAGCAGCGGGGCGTTGCGCAGGCGGGCCACCACGTCGCTCAGGAGGCCGGGGTCGTCGACGATCACGACCGGCGCCGTCGAGGACGGGGTGGCCGGGGTCGGCGGCGGCGCAGTAGGGGCCTCCCCGGGCGTGGGCTCCACCGCCGCGGCGGGCGGGGCAGCGGCGCTCTGGCCATCCACTTTCTTCAGGAGCGAGTAGAACTCCAGCTCGGCGAGCACCTGGACCAGCTTGTCCCGATCCGGCTCCCGCGCCGCGAACCGCTCGAGATCGAGCGTGGCGGGGACGTCGCGCCGGATCGTCACTAGCTCGCGCGAGAGGCGGGCCTCCTCGGCGTGCTCGAGCAGCGCTTCACGCGCACGCTTGGCGGTGACTTCTCCGGCGCGGGCGAGCAACGTGTCGAGATCGCCGAACTCCGCCAGGAGCTTCTGCGCCCCTTTCTCCCCGATCCCCTTCACACCAGGCACGTTGTCCGACGTATCGCCGACGAGCGCCAGGAAGTCGGCGACCTGGCCGGGTGGGACGCCCAGGCGCTCAGCCGCGTTGGTCTCATCCACCCACACCTCGTCAACCGCCGCCGGACCGCCCCGGCCGGGATTCAACAAGGCCACGTGCGGGCCGATGAGCTGGTAGAAGTCCTTGTCGCCCGAAACGATCACGGCCTCGAGTCCGGACGTGGCCGCCTGCATCGCCAGCGTGCCGATCACATCGTCCGCCTCGTACCCGGGCACCTCGACCGCAGGCACTCGAAACGCGTCGAGCAGCTGCCGCGTCCGCTCCACCGAGCGGTCGAAGTCCGCCTGGAGCTCCTCATCGAGCTTCTCACGAGTGGACTTGTAGTCGGGGTAACGCTCCTCGCGGAACGAGGTGCCGGCATCGAGCACCCAGGCGAGGTAGTCGGGCCGATACTTTTCCTGGAGGCGAAGGAGAAAATTCACGGCGCCCCAGGCGGCCGACGTGTTCTCGCCCCGTGCCGTGCGCAGCGGCCGCGAGATCATGGCAAAGAAGGCCCGGTAGATGAGCGCGTAGCCGTCGACCAGGAACAGTTGGGGCGGCGAGTGGCTGGGCATGGCCCGGAAAGATAGTGAGAGGTGAGAAGTGAGAGGTAAGAGGTGAGAAGTAAGAGGGGGCTCCGTGTGTCAGGCGGGGCCCCCCTCTCACTTCTTACTCCTTACCTCTCACTTCTCACGGCCGTCACGGCGGCGCTTCCCCGCCCCGCCGGAGCCGCGCAATGGCCCGCTCGAACTCGGACCGCGATTGCGACGTGAGCCGGTAGCGGTTGAAGCCCGATTCGTCGACGAAGAACAGTGTCAGTCGATAGCGGTAGTAGCTCCACCGGATGATGCGGGCCGACACATTGGGCGCGGACTCGGTGGCCTCGTCGGGGGCACCGAGGGTGATGAAGACCTCGCCGCGATCGGTGCGCCATCCGGGGACGCCCTCGTCCTTGATCTGCGCGTTGGCCGCCGCCAGCCGGCTGAAGTACTCGTCGAGCTGCTCATTCTGGGGCGTCTTGGGATCCGGATCGGAGGTCCGCCAGAACTCGCGCCAGAGGCGGGTGCGGTCGGCTGGTGCCGCGTGCCGGAGCGAGTCGAGGTACCGATTGGGCGGGAAATACCGCAGCAGGCTCAGCATCTGGTCGTAGCTCGTCACCAGCCACTGGGGCGTGAACGAAACGATGGCGGTGGCGTGCCGGGCCCCGGCTCCGGGCCCGACGATCAGGCGCATTTCACCTAGCACCAGGCTGTCGGGAGTGACGCGAATCACCTGGCTCTCGACCGGCCGGCCGCCTCGGAAGTGGAGCGAGTCGCGGTAGACCAGGCTGTCCCGCGCGTCGCGAACTTCGAACGGCACCGTCTGCGCCCGCGGGAACGCGTAGCCCTCTACGTAGGCCAGCAGGGTGTCGCCGCCGAAGCCCACGACGCCTCGGGGGTTGAGCACCAGCTGGAGCGGATCGCTCCGCTTCCCCCTGCCCTGCGCCTGGTACGCCAGAATCGGCTCGCTCGTCGTCCCGGCCCCGAACCGCGGCACCTCGTAATCGCCCTCGGCGCGCGACTCCGCGCCGGAGTTCACGTCGCGGACACTGACCACCACATGCTGCTTGCCGGGCAACAGCCGGAAATTCTGCTGGAAGAGGACGCTCTCGTCGGTGCGGCCCGTTTCCGGTTGCGTGGCGACGCGGACGGTCTCTTCGCGCCCGACCTGAAGCGGCGTACCGGTCTCGGGGCTCAACGTGATGTCGACCCGGTAGTGTGCGGTATAGCCGACCGGCTCGCGCTGGAAGTTGAGAGAGCGGTTGTCCAGGGAGAGGCCGAGCAGGACGAGCGCGGTGTCGCCGGTGCCGGCGGCGAAGGCGAGTGTCCCGACGAACGGGAGCGGGTCGGCGGCGGCGAGCCGTCCGACGCCCCGGTAGATGGTCGTCGTCGACGCAGCGGCCGGCACGTCGTCGGGCACGGGGGCGGGGGTTCGGCCACCATGCCCCCGCCCTGCTCCGCCTCCGCATCCCACCGCGGCGCCCACGGCCAGGAGCCCCAGCATCCGGCGCCGCATGCGTGTCTCCCCGTTGATGACGAGCGACCGCGAAGCCCGCGGTTCGCGAGCGAAGGTTAGCGGCGGCACGCGACGAGCGTCAAGCAGCGACACGGGCTCTATCTCCTGCGTTCGAGGGCGCTTGCTGGCGTTCCGGTGATCCGCTAGGTTGGCTCACGCGATGAGCGCTGAGAACCTCGTCGGTCGCACCGTGGCGGGCTACCGCCTCGTCAAGCACGTCGGCGAGGGGGGGACTGCGGGTGTCTACCGGGCGGAGCATCCGGACCGCGGCGTGGCCGCGGTCAAAGTCTTGATCCCGAGACTCGCCAAAGATCCGATCGCCATCAAGCGATTCCTGCGCGAGGCGGAATTCGGCGGCCGCCTCAATCATCCCAACATCGTCCGCACGTACGACTACGGCGAAGCCGACGGGCTGCATTACCTCGCCCTCGAGTGGGCGGAAGGCGAACCCCTCGGCAGCTTCGTGACCCGGTCCGGGCACCTGGCTCCCGCCGTGGCGGCGACGATCGTCGAGCAGTTGGGCGCGGCGCTCACGGTCTCACACAGAGCGGGCATCATCCACCGCGATCTCAAGCCGGCCAACATCATGTACGACCCGGCGACCCAGCAGGTGAAGCTGCTGGACTTCGGCATTGCTCGCGATGCGGAAGGAAGCGCGGAGGAGCGACTGACACGCGCCGGCTTCTTCGTCGGGACGCTCCAATACGTGGCCCCCGAGACCCTGAGCGGTGAGCTGGTGGGCGAGCAGGCGGACGTCTACAGCCTGGCCACGATCACGTACTTCCTGCTGACCGAGTGTCTACCGTTTCCTGGCAAGAGCCCTAGGGAGTTGTTTCAGCAACTACTCTCCCAGGATCCCGTGCCCCTCAACCAGGCCATGCGCGGTCTCCGCTTTTCGCCTGCGGTGGAAACCGCCGTGATGAACGGCCTCCAGCGCGATCTCGCCAAGCGCAGTAAGTCGGTGGACGAATTTGCCCGGGGATTCTGCACGGCCGTGCGGGAGGAGAGTGGCTCCAGAGGCGGGTTCCTGGCCAATCTCTTCCGCAAGGGCCCACGGTGACCCGGCTCGAAGCCCTCCTGCTCGCCCGCTCGGTCCGCCACGGCGACTTTGTGCTCGCCTCCGGTCAACGCTCGTCCTTCTACATCGATTGCCGTCTTACCACAATGTCCGCCGAGGGGATGGTGCTGATCGGGCGCGAGGGTCTACGGGCGATCCGGACGGCGGGGTGGGCGGCCTCTGCCGTTGGGGGCCTGACGCTGGGCGCCGACCCGGTCGCATACGCCATCGCCGCGGCGAGCTTCGCGGACGGACCGTCAATCGACGCGTTTACCGTCCGGAAGGAAGCCAAGCAGCATGGGACACAACGGCTTATCGAGGGGAACTTTGCGGCGGGCGCGGCGGTGGTGGTGGTCGAAGACGTGATCACCTCGGGCAGCTCGGCGCTCCGCGCCATCGAGACCGTGACAGCCGAGGGAGGGTCGGTCGTGGGAGTCCTCGCCGTAGTGGATCGGGAGGAGGGGGGCCGGGACAGGCTGGAGGCTGCCGGATTCGCGGTTAGGTCACTCACGACCGCCACGGCGCTCGGCCTTGCGAGGAGTTAGTGGTAGTTGCGTTCCCAACTTCCATTGGCGAGCGGGTGAAACTCGCGCCAGATCGTGGCGTAGGGAAGGACCATCCGTTCGACAAAGCGATCCAAGGCAAGCGGGAAGGGGAACTGGCTCCGGAACTCGGACGCGGTGATACCCAACATCGCGCGGAGGTGGCGCCCAAAGCTCTGGGGTGACGAGTACTCCAGCCGATAGGCGACATCGGCGACGGACAACCCGGCGACTTCGAAGAGCAGTGAGGCGTGGAGCAGGCGCACTGCCGCCAGGTAGTTCTTCGGCGAGGGCAGGCCGGACCGGACGAAACGCGACATGAGGGTGCTCGGGCGGACGAACAACCGCTCGGCAAGCCGGCGGACCGTCGGAGTCTCCGGCGCAAGGCGCACCAACGCCTCAACGAAGAGGCGCGCATCCGGAGGTGCGTCGCGGATCGTGTCGATGATCGGTGCCTGGATCCGAGCGACCGCCCGGGTCGCGGGCTGGCCGACCAGTTGTCGCAAGCGGGTCCACCCGATCGGCGACGTGACGTCGACGACCTGGCGAACCCCGGTCGCGCCGAGCCGCAGCAGCATCTCGGTGGCGCCGGGGTCGTGGTGCGAGAGCAAGGCGACGGTGGGAATGCCGGGGAAGTCGCGCACCAAGCGGCCCAGGGCCTCGACCTGCTCGGGCCCGCAGCGATGCACCGAGACGAGCACCGCGTCCACTGGCCGCTCCCGGACGACGCGTAGCGCGTCGGGGATGGAGTCGCGGTGCACCACCGAGAAGCAGCCGTTCCCGGCGGCGTCCACCCGGGATCGCTCCGCCGGCAAGAGCACGGCCGCGACCGTGGGCGAGGCCGCCAGGGCGGGGGAGGCGGGGGCGGCGGCGGGTACGGCAAGCAGCGACATCGGACCTCCTGGAATGCGGGCGCAAGGTAGCGGGAGCGCCTCAATCCGGGTTCAACGACCGACGTTGCTGGGCCGACGCAATCCTTTGCCGCGAAAGCGCATCCCTTAGGCGTAGGTGTCCGGCCTGCCACCACCGCGAGGTGCCGTGAGCGAGCCCAGCTTCGACCTCTTCGGCGCGCTCCAGGATGCGCTCGGGCCGCAGTACCGACTCGAGCGCGAGCTTGGTCGCGGGGGTATGGGCGTGGTCTTTCAGGCCACCGACCTGACCCTCGATCGCCGAGTCGCGGTGAAAGTCGTCCACCCAGAGCTGGCCGCTCATCCGTCGATCGCACAGCGCTTTCTCGCCGAAGCGCGCATGCTCGCCCGCATTCGCCACCCCAACATCGTCGCGGTCCACCATGCCGGCGCCGCCGGCCGGATCCTCTACTACGTGATGGACGAGATACCCGGCGAGAGCCTCCGCCAGCGGCTCAACCGCGAGGGTCCGCTCCCGCCCGACGAGGTGCAGAGCATTGTGGCCGACATCGCGGCAGCGCTTGGGGCTGCGAACAAGGCCGGGTTCGTCCATCGCGACGTGAAGCCAGAGAACGTCCTGTTGGACTCGGCCACCGGCCGTGCGTTGCTGGCTGATTTCGGGATCGCGCGCGCGTCCAGCGACGGCATTACCGCGTCGGCGACGGGAGGGCAGGGGATCGCGGTCGGCACGCCCACCTATATGAGCCCTGAGCAAGCAGCGGGCGAGCCGGTGGATGGACGGAGCGATCTCTACGGCCTCGGCGTTGTGGCCTACGAGGCGCTCGTCGGACAGCCGCCGTTCCTCGGGCCCAACCGGGTGGTGGTCTCGAAGCACATCGCCGAGCGACCCGTGCCCATCGACCGGGTTCGGTCCGGCGTGCCTCCGCACCTAGCGGCGGCGGTGACGCGCGCGCTCGAGAAGAATCCCGCCGATCGGTGGCCGAGCGGTGAAGAGATGCACCATGCGCTGGTCGCGCCGGCGGAGCCAGGTCCCGCGCGGTTCCGCAACCGGCGACGCATGGCCGCCGGCGCTGTTGCCGCGCTGGCCGTCGTGGCCGCCCTGGGGCTCACGCGCCTCCGCTCCGAAGCGCCGCCCGCGGGCGTCATCCCGCGCCACTCGATGCTGATCCTGCCCTTCGGCAACCTCCAGCACGATCGCCCGATGGATTGGATGCGAGACGGGGCGGTGAGCATGCTCGGGCTCAACTTGTCGCAGTGGAGCGATCTCACGGTCGTGGATCACGAGCGCGTGCACGACCTGTTGGCCCGCCACGGAGTCCGGCCCGGGGACGAGATCGGGCTCGACCTCGCCCGGCGCATGGCACGCGAAGCCGGAGTGTGGACCCTCGTGCTGGGCGAGTACAGTCGGGGCGGCGACTCACTGCACCTGGCCGCGCGCGTGTTCGACGTGGCAAGCGGCAAGCGAGTGGATGTCGCGCGTGCAGATGGACCCAGCGGACCTGACGTGCGGCCGCTTTTCGACGAGCTCGCCGCCCGGCTACTCGATCTCTCCGGCGCGCCGGCCGAGATCCGCGCGAGCCTGGCGCACGTGACCACGTCGTCGCTGGAGGCGTTCCGGGCCTATCTGTCCGGAGTCGAGCACCTCAACCGCTGGAACCTCCCGGCCGCCGTGCGCGAGCTCGAGCAGGCCACCGCGCTGGACACGACGTTCAGCCTGGCGTACTACGAGCTGGCGCTGGCGCGGGGATGGGTGGTCGGCGCCGGGGATTCGACCACCCGCCTCGCGTTGCGGCGCGCCACCCTGTTCATGGATCGCCTGCCACCCCACGACCGGGCGCTGATCAGTGCCTATCAGGCGTTCTACGACGAAAACTATTCAGCCGCCCAGGCGCAGTATCTCCAGCTCATCGGCCGGGACAGCACGGACGCGGATGCCTGGTACGGTCTGGGTGAGGCCTGGTTCCACGACACCGCTGGGGGTGGTCGCGGCGGGACCCAGTGGACGGAGAGCCTGCGCGCGTTCCATCGAGCGCTGGCGCTCGACCACGGCTACGCCATGGCGTACAGCCACATCATCTTCCTGCTGGGCCGGGCGGCGAAGGAGCAGCCGTTCATCGCGCTGCTCCCGGGCGATTCTCTGATGCCGGCTCGAGGTCAGAAGCTCCCGGCCTCGATCGACAGCACGGGACTCGCGGCCGCCATCGAGCGCGCCAGGGCGGCTTACGTAGCGGACGCCCGCAACTGGGTCGTGCTCCAGCCTACCACCCGAAGCGCGCATGCCGCGTTGGTGGACGCGTACGTCGCGTCAGGCCAGTACGCCGCGGCGCTCGCGGAAGTGGATCGCTTTGCCGGCACCATCGGGCGCTATCCCGATCGACCCTTCGTGGAGGCGGCGGTCCGGTTCGCCGCCGGCGAGGACGACCGTGCGGCCGCCGACGTACGGCGCGCGCTCGACACGCTATCGGTGCAGGACCTCGTCTCCGAGGACACGGATCCGATGGTCGCCAGCAGCATCGCGGCGGCCGCGAATCTCTTTGCGTACCGCGGCGAGCTCGAGGTCGCGGGGAGGGTGCTGGAGCTCGCGCATCAGGTCTCGCTCCGCGCCGGTCGCCTCGCCGGCACGCCCGATGCCGAGCTCATGAGCGCCATGCAGGACTGGCGCCGCCGGGGGCAGCTCTATGCGGCGGTCGGCGCGCCCGTGGCCTCGATGCGCCAGATCTGGGAGAGCGCGACCGAAGCCGCGCGGGAGGCGGCACCCGGCATGCGTCCTTCCATCCTGGCAAGCGCTGGAACGGCCGCGGTCGGCCTGCTCGCCAGCGCCGGCGGCGACACCACCGCCGTCAAGGATCTTGCGACCCTGTCCGGGAGCGACCAGGCCCTCGAGGTGCAGGCGCTTCTTGCCCTGAGCCGGCACGATTCCGCCGGCGCCCGGCGTGCGCTCATCCAGGACCCCGGGGCGGGTGCGAACCTCCGCTATATCGTATATGTCCGGCCGTTGGCGGCGCAGGCCTACTACGCCCTCGGCGACTACCCGGCAGCGTTGCGCGCGCTGGGCGAGTTCGGTCCCAAGGAGTTCGAGCGCACCGAGTTCGACATGCGCTGGGGTCTGCTGCCACGGGCCCGCCTGCTCCGTGGCGCCATCTACGAGCGCATGGGAATGAGCGCAGAGGCGGAGCGCGAGTATCGGCTGGCGGCGTCCCAGTGGCGGACGGCGGACCCCACGCTTCGCCCCGTCGCCGATCAGGCGGAGGCCGCCCTGACGCGGGTGCGGCGCGTTCTCGCCGCGCGGCCGGGCGGGACCCACGAGCTGTCCTCCGAACATGTCGGGTCCGGCCAGTGCGGCACCCCGCCGCCCGGAGGCCGTAGGCCCTAGCCGGACAGGGCTGTTATCCTTCCAGGGCGGGTCGAGCGCGGTGGTCGCGGGCACCGTCCGGTGTCCCGAGGAAAGTCCGAGCTCCATCGGGTAGACTGCCAGGTAACGCCTGGGCGCCGCAAGGCGACGGACAGGGCCACAGAAAACAAACCGCCCCAGGCGCGAGCCCGGGGTAAGGGTGAAACGGTGGGGTAAGAGCCCACCGCACCGCCGGCAACGGACGGTGGCACGGCAACCCCCAGTCGGAGCAAGGCCAAATAGGCGGCGAGGTGTGACCCAC
>CAZFKN010000001.1:71612-86771 GCA_964519805.1 uncultured Gemmatimonadaceae bacterium | reverse complement strand
AGCAGCGCGGCCTGGGTCTTGGGCGGCGTGCGGTTGATCTCGTCGGCGAGCACGACATTGGCGAAGACGGGCCCGTGCACGAAGCGGAACGCGCGCTTCCCGGTGGTCAGGTCTTCCTCTATGATCTCGGTGCCCGTGATGTCGCTCGGCATGAGATCCGGGGTGAACTGCACCCGATTGAACGACAGGTTCAGCGCCTCCGCGATGGTCTGCACCATCAGCGTTTTCGCCAGCCCCGGCACCCCGATCAGCAGCGCATGCCCGCCTGCAAGAACCGCGGTGAGGATCCCCTCGACCACGTCGTCCTGGCCCACGATCCGCTGGGCGACCTGGCCGCGCAGCCGAGTCACCGCGCTCATCAGACGCTCGAGCTGGCGTACGTCGTCCTGGGTTGCGGGCTCAGTTGCGGTCATGCCGTCCTGGGGTCCAAAGGGAACTTGCACATTACCTGTGAACCGACCGGATTCGCCAGCGGCAGGTCACGACAGGCGGCCGATTTATCGCTTGCGAAATATTTCACAAGGATGTACGTTCTCGCCGTGCCAGACCCGAAACAGCCCGGTGGCAGCGGGCCGGGACCAGCTCGGTACGCCGGATTGGGGATCCAGTTTGCAGTCACCATCCTCGTGTTCGTCCTGTTGGGCCAATGGGCGGACCGGAAGGTCGGGACCGGGGGGCTGTTCACCATTCTGGGGACGTTCATCGCGCTCGGCGGCACGCTCTACTCCGTCCTGCGCGCGGTGAACAAGGACGACAGCGACCGCCGGTGACCCCGGGCTTCCGCTATCTCCTGGGCATGGCGGCGATGGGCTCAGCGGCAATGGCGGCGGGTGCCGCGCTGCCGGGCGCTTGGCGCGCCGGGTGGTGGCTCGCGCTTGGAATCACGCTGATGGTGCAGAGCCCACTGGGGTGGTGGCTCGTCACGTCGGTCGGCGCCGATCGGTTCTTCGCGGTCTGGGTGATCGGCATGCTGCTTCGTCTGGCGGTCGTCGGGGTGACCGGGCTGGTGCTGGTTCCGAGGCTTGGACTGCTCCCGGCGCCAACGCTCCTCCCTCTGGTGGGCTTTCTGGTCGTATCGTTGGCGCTCGAGGGGATCGTGTCGGCTCTTCAACATTCGCGGGCTTCGGTGCGATGAACGGCTTCGTGCGGCTCATGGGAGCGGGTGCGCTGGTGATCGCCGTGCTGGCGGGACCGGTTGCAGCGCAGGAAGCGCCGGTCACCAAGGAGGCGTTCCAGGCCGCGCAGGCCCCGCACGCCCAGAGCGAGCGCGAGATCGACATTTTGGGGCATCTTGCCAACTCGCACGAGATCGAGCTGCCGTACTGGAAGCCGCCGTACTACAAGGCCATCGAGCTGAAGCCAAAGATCCCGCCGGTCCACATCGGCTCGCTGGTGCTCGATTTCTCGCCCACCAAGCACGCCGTGTTCGCGCTCATCGCCGCGACGATCGTTGCTCTCGTCTTCATACTCAGCGCCCGATCCGTGGCGCGGGCGCAAGCCCGGGGGAAACCGGCCAAGGGGTTCGCCGGCGCGATGGAGGCGACGACCCTCTGGATTCGGCAGGAAGTCATCTTGCCGAACGTCGGGCCGCACGGCGAAGGCTACGTGCCTTACCTGCTGACGACATTCTTCTTCATTCTGGCCTGCAACCTCCTGGGTCTGCTGCCGTGGGGAGCGACCGCGACAGGCAACATCGCCGTGACCGGTGCACTCGCGGTGCTGGCGTTCGTCGTCATCGAGATCTCCGGCATGCGATCGCTCGGCTTCAAGGGCTACATGGGTACGATCTTCTATCTGCCGCCCGGGCTGCCGACCTTCCTGAAGCCGGTCATGCTCCTCGTCATGACGCCGATCGAGCTGATCGGCAAGCTGGCCAAGCCGTTCGCGCTGGCGGTCCGACTTTTCGCCAACATGACGGCCGGCCACGCGCTGGTCCTGGCGCTGATCGGGCTGACGTTCGCATTCCAGAGCTATGTGGTCGGCGGGGTCGCATCGATCATGGCCACGCTCGTGATGATGCTGGAGCTGTTCGTGGCGTTCTTGCAGGCGTTCGTGTTCACACTGCTGACGGCCGTGTTCATCGGCCTGATGCGGGCGGAGCACTGACCGAAGGTGCGAAGGGCGGAGGGTGGCGCGCGCTCGTGCCGTCCCTTCTTCCGTAGTCCGCCGAGCGGCGGACGAAGCTCGCTGTCCCAGGGTTCTCGGACCCGGGACGCCGGCGGGCCACCGAAGCGAGGCCGGTCCGGGAGAATCGGCCCACGCGCGGCGGGCGCAACCCACACGGATCTCCCGTCTACGACGGAGCACGACATGCTGCACATGCTTGCCCTCCTGCAGGAGGCCGCCGCGGCGGGCGCCGGCAAGGGGTACGGCCTCATCGGCGCCGGACTCGGCGCGGGCCTGGCCGTGCTGGGCGCGGGCGTCGGGATCGGCAGAATCGGCGGATCGGCGGCCGAGGGGATGGCCCGCCAGCCGGAGAACAGCGCGCGGATTCAGACGGCGGGACTGATCTTCGCCGCGCTGATCGAAGGCGTCGCGCTGTTCGTCGCCGTCATCGCGCTCTTGATGCAAGGCAAGATCACGTTCTGAGCGGGGGAGTCATGAAGCACTCACTGTGGCTCGCCCTGGCAGCTTCGATGGTCGGGGCGGGCCCCGCGCTGGCGGAGGAAGGACAGGCGAGTGGTCCGCTGGTGGTGAACGGCGGGCTCATGATCTGGACGCTCGTCGTCTTTGCCCTGCTGTTCCTCGTGCTCCGCCGATTCGCGTGGCCGGCGCTGCTGGGCGCGGTCGAGGCACGGGAGAAGCGACTCGAGGAGCAAATCGCCGAGGCAGAGCGGAACCGGGCGGAGTCGGCCCGGCTCCTGGAGGAGCACAAGAAACTGCTCGCGGACGGCCGGAGCCAGGCGAGCGCGATGCTGGCCGAGGCCCGCACCGCGGCGGAGAAGGAGCGGGCGCTGGCGCTGGAGAAGACCCGGCAGGAGCAGGACGAGCTGCTGGAGCGGGCGCGGCGCGAGATCGCCGCGGAGCGCGAGCGGGCGATCGTCGAGCTCCGGCGCGAGGCGGTCGATCTGTCGCTGGCCGCGGCATCCAAGCTGATCGGCGAGCAACTCACCAGCGAGACTGACCGGAAGCTGGTCGAGGGCTATCTGGCCACGCTGGAGCCCGGAAAGTGAGGCCGGTGACGATCGCGCGGAACTACGCCGAGACGCTCTTCGACCTCGGCGAGCGCAGCGGCAGGACGCAGGCCTACGGCGAGCTGCTGGACGCCGTGGCAGGCGCGGTCGAGACGACGCCGGGCTTTGCCGACTTGCTCATGTCGCCCCGGGTGCCCAAGAGCGAGAAGGCGCGGATTGTTGGGGCGGGGCTCAAGGACGCGCCGCGGGAGTTCGTGCTGTTCCTGCAGGCGGTCGTGCGGCGCGGACGGGGCCCCCTCCTGCGCGAGATTGCGACCCAGTATCTCGCACTACTGGATGTGAAGCTCAATCGGTTGCGAGCTGGCGTGACGCTGGCGCGCAAGGCCGACGAGAGGCTCCAGCGGACGGTGGAGGCCGCGTTGAGCCGGGCGCTCGGCAAGCAGGTGATCGCCAGCTTCAACACCGACCGTCAGATCCTCGGTGGCGCGGTGGTGCGGGTGGGCGAGCGGGTGTACGACGGGTCGGTGCGGCGGCGGCTGACCCGGCTCCGGAGACAACTCGTCCTCTCGCGAGTCAGTTGAGCGCTTCCTGCAGCGTGTAGGACACGCCGTGCAGCTCCAGCAGCGACAGGTACTCTCCGGCAAAATCCCGCTCGCGGTGACGGACGTCCTGGTGGCGGAGATCGTCCAGGAGGCGGGCATCGTCGCTCGGCGAGACGCTGAATGCCGCGTATCCCTCCTGCCACATGAACTCCCGCCGATGCGGAAACGTCCGCCGGATCCAGCGCGCCGTTCCGGCCTTGAGCGTGTCCACCAGAGGGGCAAGCGCCAGTGCCGCGGGCAGCTCGACGTAGAGATGCAGGTGGTCGCGGCCCGCGCCGGCCGATACCAGGCGGGCGCCAACCGAGGCCGCCAGCACGTCGCTCCGGGCGAACAGCCGCCCGTGCCAGTCCCGATCCAGCCACGGGTGGCGGCCGCGCGTGCTCCAGACCAGATGAATGCGCAACTTCGCGTAAGTCCCGGCCATGAGGCCAACCTGCGCAGCTCCCCGTGCGCACGCGCCACCACGGAGGCGCGGCGGGTGGCCGGATTCCGCGTGCCGGTGTAACCGCCCAACGCCGGCTCCGTCTCGCTTATCTTTCTCGGCGCGTTCAGCGCAAGACTCGTTCGATGATTCCCGCGTACGGCGACCGCCGCGATCTGATCCGTTCCGCCTTCGGCGAGTGGCTCGAGCGCCTGGTGGCGGAGACGGAGCGCAAGCTCGTCCAGCGGCGTTTCGTCCGGCCGCCGGGTGCGCTGCCGGAGCTGGCGTTCCTGACGGCGTGCACGCGCTGCGGCGCCTGCGCCCCCGTTTGTCCCGTGCACGCGATCTTGACCGTGCCCACGGACGGCGGGCTCGCCGCGGGGACGCCCTATCTGGAGCTGGACCGGCAGGCGTGCGTGGTCTGCACGGACATGCCCTGTGCCCGTGCCTGTCCCACGGACGCGCTCACGGTACCTCCCGCGGGCTGGGCCGGCTACCGCCTGGCCGAGCTGGAGTTTCTGCCCGAGCGGTGCATCACCTACAAGGGGACCGAGTGCCGCGCGTGCGTCGATGCCTGCCCCGTGGGGACCGCCGCCCTCGTGATCGACGACACCGGGCACCCCGCTATCCGGCAGGAGGGTTGTGTGGGTTGCGGGGTGTGCGTGCGGGCGTGCGTCGCCTATCCAACGGCGTTCCAACTCCACTACGCGGAGGGCTGATGCCCGACGTACCATACCGGGTCGACAAGCCGTGGGGCTACGAACTGGTCTGGGCCCGGACGGACCGCTACGTAGGCAAGGTCCTTCACGTGAAGGCGGGCCATATTCTGAGCCTGCAGTACCACAACCTCAAGGACGAGACGATGCACGTGTTGCGCGGTGAGCTGATCCTCCGCACGAAGGAAGGCGAGGCACTCATCTCGCGTCCGTTCCGCGCCGGCGACACGGCCCACATCCCCGCCAAGCTCGTGCATCAGATCGAGGCGGTAGTGGACAGCGACGTGCTCGAGGCGTCGACCCCCGAGCTGGACGATCTCGTCCGGCTCGAGGACCGTTACGGACGCGGCTGACCGTGCAAGTCATCATTCCGCTCGCCGGAAAGGGGACTCGGCTCCGCCCGCACACGCATCTCGTGCCCAAGCCGCTGCTCAAGGTCGCGGGCCGACCGGTGATGGACTGGGTAATGGACCGGCTGGCAGGCCTCGACGTGGAGGAGCTGATCTTTATCACCGGCCACCTCAAGGACCAGGTCGAGGCCTACGCCCGCGCGCGTTACAAGTACTCGTCGCGTTTCATCGAGCAGAAGGTGCAGGACGGGACTGCCGGCGCCGTGAACCTCGCTCGGCCGTTCGTGCACGGACCGGTGCTGATCATCTTCGTCGACACGGTGTTCGAGGCGGACCTGACCCTGATCAACCGGCTCGACGCCGACGGGATCATCTGGGCCAAGGAGGTGGAGGACTACCAGCGGTTCGGCGTGGTGGTGACCGACGCGAAGGGGTACATGACCCGTATCGTCGAGAAGCCGAAGGAGCCCATCTCCAAGCTGGCGAACATCGGTCTCTACTATATCCGGGCGGTGGACAGCCTGTGGCAGGGGATCGACGCCACCCTCGCGGCCGCCCCCAACAGGGGCGAGTACTATCTCACCGACGCCTTTCAGTGGATGATCGAGCACGGCAAGCGGATCTACACCGCCGAGGTCGGCGGATGGTACGATTGCGGCAAGCTGGACACCCTGCTCGAGACCAACGCGATCCTGCTGAACAAGGGCGCGGCGCGGCGGCGCGACTTCCCCGGCGTCGTCATTCGCGATCCCGTCCACATTGAAGACGGAGTCGTCATCGAACGCAGCACGATCGGACCCAACGTCACGCTGGAGGACGGGACCCGAGTCCTGGACAGTACGCTGGTCAATGCGATCGTCGGTCGCGGGTCCACGCTCCGTAACGTACGGCTGGACGGCGCCCTCCTCGGCACCGAAGTCGTTGTCGACGGCCTCAGCGGCAGCGTCACACTGGGGGATCACTCTGAAGTGACGGCCAGGCCATCGCCCTGATGCGCGAGCTGGACCTTCTCGCGGGCTCGTACTTCGACCTGCTCTGGCACTTCGATCCGGCGGCCGCGAGCGCGGCCGGTTCCATTTCCAGGGACGGCGTCCTCGGGCGCTTCGACGCCGAGTCGATGCGCGCGCATCTGGCGGCGTTCCGGGCCACCGCAATCGCCATCGAAGAGCTGGACATCGAGGCCCTCAGCGACGAGATCGACCGGACGGCGCTGCTGGACGACGTGCGGGCAACCATCGTCCGGCTGGAGGAGGACCGACCGCACGTCCGTGATCCGGGATTCTGGCTCGGCCACCTGGCCGATGCGTTCGGCGCACTCCTGCTGCGGCCCGGCGATTCCGCAGCGGACGGCGCCCGCGCTCGGGCCGCGGCCGAGCGGGTCGCGGCGATCCCCGAGTTCCTCGACTCGGCTCGCGGAGTCCTCTCGCGACCGCCGGTGCTGCTGGTCGACGGCGCGCTCGGCCGCCTCGGGGCGTTGGGCGAGCTGCTCGTGGCGGCGGCCGCGGTGTTCGGTCCCGCCGCCCCCGGTGGGGCGGAGGCGTTCAACGTCTCGGTGGCCACGGCGCTTCGGTCGCTCGCCGTCTTTGGTCACCACCTCCGCTCCGGCATCGAGCCGGAGCCCGACGTCGCCGCCGTGCTGGTCGGCGAGACCCGCTACGACCGGCGGCTCAACCAGGGCTACGTGGTCCGCTCAAGCTCGGCGGAGCTGTGGCGGTACGCGACGGAGCTGATGGCGGAGACGGAGCGCGCGCTCATCGACGCGGCGCGAGCGCTCGGGGCCACCGAAGACTGGCGCGAGATCCTCGGTCGCCTCGACGAGGGAAGCCTCGATCCGGTTGCCGGGCTGAGCGCCGAGGCGGCGCGCGCCGAATCGTTTCTCCGGGAGCGTGGGCTTCTGGTCCCGACCGTCACAGCGCCGCTCATCACGGCCCTCCCGTCGCCGCTCGGCGCGCTCTGGCCGCCGGTCCGCTACGTGCCGGGAGTAGAGCGAGTCTTCATCGCATCGCGCCGCCTCAGCCGGTTCGCCCTTCCGACGCTCGCCGCGGCGGAGGCGCTGCCTGGCCGGCACCTCCAGGAGAGCGCCGCTCGCAGCGCGGCCGGAGAGGTGCGGCGCCGAATCCGCACGCCCGTTGCCACGGAGGGATGGGCGCTCTACGCCGAGGAGCTGATGGACGACCTGGGCTTCGCCGTCGCCGGCGAGACGAGCGTCATCCGCCTCACACGACTGTTGCAAGCGGGCGCGCGCCTTGCCGCTGACGTCGGGATGCACGCGCGCGGGATGACCGTGGCGCAGGCGGTCGCGGTATTCGAGCACGCCGGGCTCGGACGCGCGCAGTCGGAGGCGGAAGTGCGGCACGTCGTCGCGCATCCGACGCATGGCGCCGCGGGCGCCGTCGGACGGCGCGAGCTGCGCGCGCTTCGCGCCGCTGCGGGGGTGCGACTGCACGATCCGGCCGCGCTATCTGCGTTCCATCGGAGGCTGCTTGGATACGGCGCGCTGCCCCCCGGTCTTGCCGGATGGGGGATGGGGATCGAGCGATGACTGGCGCCGCGTGCGCGATGTGGACATTCTTCAAGTGTGAAGATCACGGTCCTCACGTATCTCGACAGTCCGGACGAGAACTCCAAGGACTACGATCCGGTCGTGCCGCAGGTCGCACGCACTCTGAGGCGCCTCGGCCACCGTGTGAGCATCCTCGGAATTCACGGCGACGTGAAGCGCCTCGTCGCCGGCCTCGCCCGCCGCAGACCCGACCTCGTTTTCAATCTGATGGAGATGTTCGCCGACAATCTGTTCGGCGACATTCCGGTGACCGGTCTACTCGACCTGCTCGGCGTGCGCTACACCGGCAGCGGGCCGGGCGAGTTGTACCTGAGCCAGGACAAGGCGCTCAGCAAGAAGCTTCTCTCGTACGAGCACATTCTCTATCCGCGCTTCGCCGTCTTCAATACGGATTCCGAGCTCGAGACCGGCGGGAACCTTCGCATGCCGATGTTCGTGAAGCCGCTGCGGTCGGACGCGTCCCTCGGCGTGAGCAAGAAGTCACTCGTCACGGACGCTGTCCAGCTCATGCGCCGGGTCGCCACGATCCGGGACGACTTGAGCGACTCGGCGATCGCCGAAGAGTTCATCGACGGACGCGAGTTTCTGGTCGGCGTGATCGGCAACTCGGCACCCAAGGCTCTCCCACCCATCGAGGTGGATTTCAGCGGCCTGCCGGAGGGCGCACCCAAGGTGCTCGACAGCAAGGCCAAGTGGGAGGAGCACAGCGTCGAGTACAAGGGGACGAAGACCGTGATCGCCTCGCTGCCCGATGAGCTGAGAGCCCGACTCCAGAAGGTGGCGGTGGACGCCTACCGGGCCGTGCGGGTGCGGGACTACGGTCGGGTGGATCTTCGGTTCACGGACACCGGGGAGATCTACGTGCTCGAGGTCAACGCGAGCTGCTATCTGGAGAAGTCGAGCGAGTTCGCGATGGCTGCCGCGGCGGGCGGCCTCGACTACCCGCGCCTTATCGAACGGATCGTGAACCTGACGATGGAGCGCTACAACGGGAAGCGGGGCTGAGGCCCCTCGTGCTGATCCTTGCCGCCGCGCTCGCCACGGGCTGTCAGTCGTTCGGAGCGCAATCCCAGCCAGACGTCGAAGCCGATCATCCGGCCCCGAGAGCTAAGGCAGGTACGTCCCGCGGTGGACGTGGTTCATCGCGAGGGCCGTCACCAGCGTCGTAAGCGCCACCACGGCGTCGGCCTCCTGCGCCGGCGCATAGCCCAGCTCCAGCTGTTCCGCGCGCTCAGCAAGATGCCGCACCAGGATCCGGGTACGCTCCGGGAAGTGCCCGGTCCAGCGGAAGACGTTCTCGGTCAGCCCCCGACCCAGTGACCGGATGAGAGAGCCCGCCGTGCGGCGACCATTGCCGGAGGTGGCGGGATCATCCAGTCGCTCGAAGATCGCGCGGAGCGCGCCGTCGAGCCCGGGCGGGAACACCGGCGCCTCGATGGTTCCCGCTTCCTCGTCCTCGTAGTACTGCTCGACCGAATAGTCCATCTCGGCGACGTCCTCGTCGCCCTCGTCGTCGGTGACCAGCGGGTCGCGATCCAGGATCCGGGCGAGGGCGCGATCGCAAAAGATCAGCTTGGCGAGCGCCTCGGGCCACCCGTCGTACTCCCTGCGCCAGTCGAGGCCGGGCGTCATCCAGACGGCGAAGGTCTCCGCCCAGTCCTCGTCGGGATGCTTCTGCGCATACCACCCCGGGAGATGGCGGACGTAGCGGCGGCTGAACGGCTCGGGCCGGTAGTCGTCCTCGTAGGGCTGGGTGATCGACCCGAACCGGATGATCCACTCCTCCTCTTCGTACAGGCGGTAGGCGTAGTTGACGACGTGCCCCATCTCGTGTCGCAGGTAGCGGAGGATGTCTGCCCGGTCGAAGCCCTCGACGAGGCCCATCCGCTCTTCGTGGATCGCGGTGAGCTCGGGCCGCGCGAGGTAGAAGGGGATGGCAATGGCGACCGTCTGGAACGGCACGCCCCACTCGGTCGAGAGGTAGAACCTCGGCTTGAGGCGTGTCAGGCTCAGACGCCGAAGCTCCTGCTCGAATTCGCCGAGGATGGGCTCGAGGCGCGTGCCCCCGATGGTGAGTCCGAGGTCGCGGATCGGCGTCGACCACAGGCTGGATTCCCGGAACGTGCCGGGCGGCGTAGGCGTCGTCATACCTTTCCTGTGGTCCTGCCCTGGGGCCGGGTCCGACAAACATATATTGCACCCCCATGCTAGCCACCCCGGCATCCGGGGAAGCCCTCCCGCGCGGCAATACGCTGCCCCCAGCGGTCAAGGGGCTCTCCCTCGTGTCCTTGTTCAACGATTTCGCCAGCGAGATGGTCTACCCCCTGTTGCCCGCGTTCGTCACGGGGACGCTCGGGGCAGGGCCGCTTGCGCTCGGCGCGCTCGACGGGGCTGCGGATCTCACCGCCGCCGCGCTCAAGTGGTTTAGCGGTCGCCTCGCGGACCGGCGCGGCTGGCTCAAACCGCTCATTCTGCTTGGCTATCTCACGGCGGTACTGGTGCGACCGCTGATTTCGGTCGCAGGCGCCGCTTGGCAGGTGATCGGGTTTCGGGTGATCGACCGGATCGGGAAGGGCCTCCGCACGCCTCCACGTGATGCGCTTATCGCCGAGGTGTCGCCGGCTCCGCTCCGCGGTCGCGCTTTCGGGTTCCACCGCGGAGCCGACCACCTCGGCGCCGTGCTGGGCTCGCTCGCGGCGTGGTACTTTCTCCGGTCCGGTGCGGACGTCCGCCAGGTGATCTCGGGGAGCGCGGTGCCCGGCCTGGTTGCCTTTCTGGTCCTTGCCGTGGTGCTGCGAAAGACGGGGGTGAGGGGCGATGCCGGGCCGGAGCCGGATGCACCCGTAGCGACCCCCGGCATGACCCCTCCGGCAGACGCGTCGGGCCCTCGGTTCTGGCTTCCCATCCTCGCACTGGCCGCGGTCACGCTCTGCAGGGTCCCCGACGCCCTGCTGCTCCTCCGGCTCCAGGACGCCGGAGTCCCGGTGGCTCTGGTGCCGCTCGTGTGGGCGGCGCTCCACGTGATCCGAAGCGGTGCCTCTTTTCCCGGTGGCTGGCTGGTAGACCGGATCGGACCCAGGCTCACGGTGGCGAGCGGCGGGGTCGTCTTCGCGTTGGCGATCGCCACCATGGGGCTCGAGACCGGGGCCTTCCCGGTGACGACTGGCTTTCTGGCTTTCGGCCTGGTCGCCGGGCTCACGGAGTCTGCGGAGCGCGCGCTCGTGGCGCGACTCGCGCCGACGAGAACCGGCCGCGGATTCGGCGCGTACCACGGATTGACTGGTGTGGCGGCTCTGCCGGCGGCGCTCGTGTTCGGCGCACTCTATCAGCGCTTGGGCGCAAGCGTCGCGCTGGTGTCCTCGGCGGTCGCGGTGATGGCGGCGGTTGCCGGCTGGGTTGGGGTCGCCCCCACGGGCAACGACGACGGAGCGAGGGCGTGAGACGGCTGCTACTTCTGTTCGTGTCGGAGCTCGCGATTGCGCCCTTCGGCGCGCGGCCGGCATGGGGCCAGGTCCAGGTCCGGCTGGGTGAGCCCGGCAGGGCCGACTATTCCGAGCTCCACGAGGGCCTCAGGGCCGGCACGCCGAAGGCTGATTCGGTCATCGTGATCCTCCGGTCCACGAGCCCCCGGCGGCTCTGGGCTCGGGTGACGGCGGCGATCAACGGAACCGGCTCGTGGGACGCGGCCCTGCTCGCGACGACGCGCCTGGCCCTGTTGCGAAACGCTCAGGTGGCCGACAGCGCGCTCCGGATCCGCCGGTTCTTCGAGCGGGCGGGGCCGATCCCCTTCAAGAACAACCCGGGCCTCACCTCCAGCGACATCGAGCCCTCGGTGCAGGCAATTCTGCTGGAGCGACGCCGTGCGGTCGACGGGGATGCGGCGGTGCTGACTGACATCCTGGCCCGGATTCCTCGCCGAGACTACGACCACGGCGACGCCTGGGTTCTCGGTCGCCTGGGGGCCGGCGCGCGAGACTCGGTCGTCGGCCGGTTTCTCGGGGCGGACTCCCTCGAGTTCCGGGTTCGCTATCTCACACTGCTCTCCTACTTCGCCGACCCTTCGCTGACGCCGCTATTCGCGCGGGTGTATGTCTGGCCCGACAGCTTCCATGTCCCGGCCCGGTACGGCGTGCGCGCGTCGGACGGCCTGCTCTGGATCGGTACCCGCGCGAGTCTTGCGGCCCTGCTCGACGCGCGGAACAAGGCGCGTGCGCGCGGGATCTATGCCGATTCCGCGCTTGGTCGGGGCGGATACGACTTCCTGGACAACGACAGCGCGGCAGTTGTTGCCCGGACTGGGCGCTGGCTCACCGAGTGGCTGCGGCGGCTCCCGCCCTGATGCGGCCGGTCCCGCGTCAGGGGGATCGGAAGGTGTCCCAGGCCAACTTGGCGATCAGGACGGAGACCACGACGAGAAAGAACGTGCGGATGAGGCGCACCCCGCGGGTGAGCGCGAGATGGCTCCCCAGCGTGGCACCGGCCACGCTCGCGAGTCCCATGGGGATGGCGGCGAGGTACAGGACCTGCCCGGTGGCCATGAAATAGATCGCGGCCGCTGCGTTCGACCCGAGATTCAGGACCTTCCCCGCGGCCGAGGCCGCGAGAAAATCGAACCCGAAGACCCCCACGAACACGAAGATGAAGAAGCTGCCCGCGCCCGGGCCGAAGAACCCGTCGTAGAAGCCCAGCACGCCGCCGGTCGCGACGGCCGCCGCCAGGGCCACACCGCCGCCGAGCCGTGGCGCGTGGACGGTGCCGAAGTCGCGGGCGCGCCAGGTAAAGAGCGCGACGGCCGCCAGCAGGACGAGAATGACTGGCCGCAGCGTCGCTGGTCGGATGGCACTCACCGTATGCGCGCCGAGGAGCGAGCAGCCCGCGGAGGCCAGAGCCGCCGGAATGATGATGCGCCAGTCCATCTCGAGGCCGCGCGCATAGCGCCGCACGGCCGCGACCGTCCCCATCGACGAGGCGAGCTTATTGGTGCCGAAAAGAACCGGGATCGGGGCGCCGGGGAGGAGGAGCAGCAGGGCGGGCACCTGGATCAGCCCGCCCCCGCCGACGACCGAATCGGTGAAACCCGCGAGGAAGGCGAATACGCACAGCGCGGCGATCGTGGCGCCGCTCAGCAGCACCGCGTCGGCCCGTCGGCGTAGCGGGCCCGCACGTACTCCTCGTAGAACTCCCGCTCGGTCGGCACCGGCCGGTCGGGGTGCGCGGCGCGGAGATGCGCGATGTAGCCCGGGTAGTCGGGCATCCCCAGCACCCGCCGCAGCGCGGCCAGCGCGCCCTCGAGCGTGGTGCGCGCGCGGGCACGACCGCCCGGACTAGCCGGCATATGCTGTCTCCACGAACGGGCTCTCCCGCGGCACCGGGGCCTTGCGGCGTGCCAGGATGAGCCCCCACTCACGGAGGCACGCCGCAACCAGGACCACCGTCACGATCATGAAGGCGGCGGCCACGAATGCGTCCAGCCGGTCGTTGAAGATGAGCCTCGCGCCTTTGGCGGGGTCGAGCGTGCCGGCTGCGATCTGGGCGGCGGTTGTGCGGGCGTGCGTCAGGAAGCCGAGCCGCGGGTCCTCGGCGAAGATCTTCTGCCATCCCGCGGTCAGGGTGACGGCGAGGAGCCAGGCGAGGGGACCGAGCGTGACCCAGGCGTAACGCGCCTTGCCCGACTTGACGAGCACCGTGGTCCCCACACAGAGCGCCACGGCCGCGAGGAGTTGATTGCTGATCCCGAAGAGCGGCCACAGCGAGTTGATCCCGCCGAGCGGATCCAGCACACCCTGGACCAGGAAGTAACCCCAGGCCGCGACGACCAGCGCCGACGAAAGGATCACGCTGGGATACCAGGAGGTCCGGCCCATCGGTTTCCAGATGTGGCCGCCGAGATCCTGGAGCATGAACCGCCCGACGCGGGTGCCCGCGTCCAGCGTCGTAAGAATGAAGAGCGCCTCGAAGAGAATCGCGAAATGATACCAGAGCGCGGTCAGGCTTTCGCCGAAGGCGCGGCTGAAGATGTGCGCCATCCCTACGGCGAGCGAGGGGGCGCCGCCGGTGCGGGCCAGGAGCGTTTCCTCGCCCACGGAGTGAGCCAGGGCCTGCAGCTGCTCCGGTGTCACCGTGAAGCCCCAGCCGCGGATGACCGTGGCCGCCGAGTCGAGGGAGCCGCCCAGCGTGGCGAGTGGGGCGTTGATCGCGAAGTAGACGCCCGGATCGAGCACGGCGGCGGCACACATGGCCATCACTGCGACGAACGACTCCATCACCATACCGCCGTAGCCGATCAACCGGGCGTCGCTCTCTCGGCGGATGAGCTTTGGCGTCGTGCCCGAGGCAACCAGCGCGTGGAACCCGCTGATGGCGCCGCAGGCGATGGTGATGAAGCAGAAGGGGAACAGCTTGCCGGCGAAGATGGGGCCGCTGCCGTCGACGAAGCGGGTGATGGCCGGAAGCTTGAGCGGGGGCAACACCAGCACAATCCCGACGGCCAGCAGGAGGATGGTGCCGATCTTCATGAACGTGGAGAGATAGTCCCGCGGGGCGAGGAGCATCCAGACCGGGAGCACGCTGGCGATGAAGCCGTAGGCCATGAGCCAGCCGGCCAGCGCCGGACCGGACAGCGTGAAGACAGGGGCCAGCGCCGGTGAGGTAGCCACCCAGCGCCCGCCGACGAGTGCCAGCAGCAGCAGGCCCAAGCCGATGACCGTCGCCTCGATGGTCCGGCCGGGCCGGATCACCCGCATCCAGAAGCCCATCAGCATCGCGATCGGGATGGTGCAGGCAATGGTGAAGACGCCCCACGGGCTGCCGCGAAGCGCGTTCACCACAACCAGGGCCAGCACGGCGAGCAGGATGATCATGATCGCGAGAATCGCCACCATCGTGAGCATGCCGGTGAGCGCTCCGACCTCGTCGCGGGCCATTTGGCCCAGGGACTTGCCGTCGCGCCGCAGCGAAGCGAACAGGATGATGAAATCCTGTACCGCGCCGGCGAGTACGACGCCGAAGACGATCCAGATCGTCCCCGGGAGATAGCCGAATTGGGCGGCGAGCACCGGACCCACGAGCGGCCCGGCGCCGGCGATGGCGGCGAAGTGGTGCCCGAAGAGCACCCAGCGCGAGGTGGGGACGAAGTCCCGGCCGTTCTCGAGCCGCTCCGCGGGCGTCGCCCGGCGGTCGTTCAACTGGAGCACCCGGTCCGCGAGAAAGCGGCTGTAGAACCGGTAGGCGACGAGGTAGGTGCCGACGGCGGCGAGAATGAGCCAGGCGGCGCTGATGGTCTCGCCCCGGTGGAGAGCGATGGTTCCCCAGGCAACGGCGCCGGCCGCGGCGAGCGCGAGCCAGGGGAGCATGGTCAGGGGCATGGGGGTAAT
>CAZFKN010000001.1:62982-71512 GCA_964519805.1 uncultured Gemmatimonadaceae bacterium | reverse complement strand
CGCCGGCCGCGGCGAGCGCGAGCCAGGGGAGCATGGTCAGGGGCATGGGGGTAATAAACTGCGTGAAGGGTGAACAGTAAACCGTCAGCAGGGGGGCTCCGGCGTGTAGCCTGAAGCCCCGTTTACCGTTCACTGCTCACGGTTTACGCGGTGCTTTCCCTTGCCCACCCCCCAAACCAACCGTACCTTGGCCCCACGATGCCTTCCCCATTCTTCGGCTACGGCCACCGGCCCTCCTGGGAGGACGAACCGGAAAGCGCGGGGGCCGTGGCCGAAAAGGAACAACCGCAAGCCATTGCGGAAGGATTCCAGGGGAAGGTCGCCATCGTCACCGGCGGGGCGACCGGGCTGGGCCGTGCCATCGCGCTCGAGTTCGCACGGCTCGGCTGTCACGTAGGGTTCTGCTACGTCAACCTGCCCGGCCGCGACGTCACCGAACAGGCCCTCCTCACCGAGACCGCGCTCATGTCCATGGGCGTCGGCGTCTACGCGTGCCGCTGCGACGTGCGCGACCGCGAGGCGGTCGATGCCTTCGTGCGCGACGCCAAGGCCCGGCTTGGAGGGCTCCACTTTCTCATCAACAACGCCGGCATCGCGAGCGACGGTGCGCTCTGGCGTCTCACCGAGGACGCCTGGCACGAGGTATTGGAGACGAACGTCACCGGGACGTTCCACTGCATTCGCGCCGTGTCGCCGACGTTCCGGCGGCAGCGCTACGGCAAGGTCGTGAACGTGAGCGCGCACCAGGCCGAACGGCCGGGTTTCGGCGTGTCGAATTACGCGGCCAGCAAAGCGGCGCTGCTGGGCCTCACGCGGGCCGCCGCCGTCGAGCTGGGCCCGGCCGGGGTGAACGTGAACGCCGTCGCGCCGGGGTTCATCCGCACCGAGCGCATGATGATGCTCCCGAAGGAAGTGATCGAGCGCGCGCAGAAGAGTTCGGTGCTCGGCCGGGTGGCGGAGCCGGACGACGTCGCGCACGTGGTCTCGTTCCTCTGTTCCGAAGGCGCACGCCACATCACCGGCCAGACGATCACGGTGGACGGAGGCCTCTCGCTCGAGTAGCACCGCCGTTCTCTTACGTCCATCCCGTCGTTAGCTTTTCCGCAACGCTCCCCGGTCCCGGTCCTGTCACCGCTCGAGCTCATTCCGTGCGCCTCGCGATCGCCGTCGCTCTCACGCTCGTCGTCGGAACCGCGCCGCTTGCGGGCGCGCAGGCGCGGAGCCAGCCGCCGAGAGGTCTCGCCACGGATGCCATCGCGGGGGAGGCGGTCGCGCTGTTGCCGCTCACGCTCCTCGTGACCGACCCCGCGGTGCGCGCGGACAGCGCTCTCACCATCCTGGGCGACCGGCGTCGCCTGCTGCTCTGGGCGGACTCCGTCATCAGCGAGGAGTTCGAGACGGGCGCTCCGGAAGTGAAGTGGGTGGCCCCGCGTCGCCTCCGGCAGATGGCGCGCCGAAACCCCGGGATGGTGCCCGATCCCGATCAGATGGGCCAGGCGATCCTGCGGGCGCCCAAGCTGTCGAAGGTCCCTGATCCGCTGCGGGGCTCGCTCCGCAGCCTGACGGCGGTGACCGGCGGCCGCTACGCCATGGTGCCCGCGGCGATGGGTCTCTCGCGCGATCCCGGCGGCGGATTCCGCGCCGATCTGTCGCTGGCGCTCGCCGACGCGCGCTCCGGTGCCGTGCTCTGGCGCTCGGCCACCTACGGCTCGGGTGCCGCCCCCGGCGATGCGGTCGCCGCGGCGATCGCCGCGGTTCTGCCCCCCGCGACGACGGGTCCATGACCTACGACGTGACCCTCATTCCGGGTGACGGGATCGGCCCGGAAATCACCGCGCAGACCGTGAAGGTGCTCGAGGCCACGGGGCTCGGGTTCAACTGGGACGAGGAGCTTGCCGGCGTCGCCGCGGTCGACGCCACCGGAACCCCGCTTCCAGACGCCACCGTGGAGAGCATCCGGAAGAACGGCCTCGCGCTCAAGGGGCCGCTCGCCACGCCAGTGGGCACCGGGTTCCGGTCGGTCAACGTGGGTCTTCGGAAAGAGTTCGAGCTGTTCGCGAATGTGCGGCCCGCCAAGACCATCGTTCCCGGTGGACGGTTCAGCGACGTGGACATCGTGCTCGTGCGGGAGAATCTCGAGGGTCTCTACATCGGCGTCGAGCATTTCGTCCAGGTGGGCAATGATCCACGCGCGGTCGGCGAATCGATGGCCATCGTCACGCGGGTGGGGTGCGAGCGCATCGTCCGCTACGCATTCGAATACGCGCTGCGTCACGGGCGGAAGAAGGTGACCATCGTCCACAAGGCCAACATCCTCAAGATGGTGAGCGGTCTGTTCCTCGAGCAGGGGCGCGCGGTCGCCGCGGAATACGAAGGCCGGGTGGCCGCGAACGACATGATCGTGGACAACTGCGCGATGCAGCTGGTGATGCGGCCGGAGCAGTTCGACGTGATGGTGACCACGAACATGTTCGGCGACATCCTGAGCGATGAGGTGTCGGGGCTCGTCGGCGGACTCGGCCTGGCGCCCGGTGCGAACATCGGGACCAAGGCCGCGATCTTCGAGGCGGTGCACGGGAGCGCTCCGGACATTGCCGGCAAGGGTCTCGCGAACCCCTCCGCCCAGATGTTCGCCGCCGCGATGATGCTCGACCACGTGGGCGAGCTCGATCGGGCGGCGCGGATCCGCCACGCGGTGGAGCACGTGATCGTCAAGCAGAACCTCCGCACGCGCGACCTCGGCGGGACGGCGAGCACGCAGGAGTTCGGGGATGCCGTTGCTAAGCGGGTTGCCTGAGGTCCCCTGCGCGAAGTGCGGACGCCGGGTGCCGGGACTCGCGTGGACCGCCCTGTGTCCCGAATGCCGCTGGGAGCGGGAAGGACGCGCGCGACGGCTGTCGAGCCGGATCGCGCTCGCCGGGACGGCCGCGCTGGGAGTGTACCTGCTGTTCCGGCTCCCGCCCGATCCCACGGCGCGGCTCTATGGCGGTCTCGCGGTCGTGGTGACCTATCTGATCATCCGGCGGATCGTCACCCGTCTGGCCATGGAGTTCCTGCCACCATGAACCCCTCTAGCGTTGGGCCGAGCCGCCGGTGCATGCTGGCCTCGGCGCTTGGCGCCGTGTACTTATCCCTGCTCCCGACGGCCGCGCTGTCGGCGCAAACCAGTCTGACGATCTACAACGACGGACGGGTGCTGGTCCGCCGCACGCTGTCGATCCCGGTGCCCAAGGGCTCCTCACAGCAGCGGCTGGCGCTCGGCGCGCTGGATCCGGCCACGCTCTTCGCGCTCGACTCGGGCGTCACGATCGTCGGTGCGATCTACGACGGGGCCACGGACGAGGCGAGCGCCATCCGACGCGCGCTGGGCCAGAGCATCCTGTTTCGGAGCGGCAAGGACACCGTGACCGGCACCGTCGTCGGGGTCGATCCCGAGCGTTTCCGGCTGCCGGACGGTCGCATCGTGTTCACCCGGCCCGGCCAGCCGGCATTGTCCGAGGACCTCGTGGTGCTGGAGCCGACCGCGCGCGTCGCGCTCCGGAGCGACGCTGCGCGGAAGGAGCTCCGGGTGGGCTACTTCACGGCCGGCGCCGATTGGCAGGCGAGCTACCAGGCCGTGCTGGGCCGGGCTGGAGCTCGGGTGACGGGAACGGCGGTCCTGGCCTCCCAGACCCTGCGCGTCAAAGACGCGGAAATTCAGCTGCTCGCCGGCGCAGTGAGCCGGGCGGCAGCGGCTCCGCCCCCCCGCGCGATGGACCGCATGGGCATGCTCAAGGGCGCCGCCGTCCCCGTGTCGGAGGAGGCCTCCGAGGAGCGGGTCGGCGAATTCCACGTGTACACGCTGGCCGGGCACAGCTCGCTGGAGCCGGGCACCAGCACGTCGGTGTCGCTCTTCGAGCCGGCCTCGGTTCCGTTCGAGCGGGCCTACGTCGTGCACGGGCAGCTTCCCTTTTACGGCTTCGTGCCCCAGCAGGGTGATGAGACCGAGGTGCCGGTGGAGGTGAGCTACACGCTCAAACGGACCCGGAAGACCGATTTCGGCGACCGGCCGCTGCCCGGCGGCGTGGCCCGTCTGTTCCAGGCGGACAGCAGCGGGCGCCTTCAGCTCGTGGGCGAAGCCGTGGTCCGCCACACGCCGGCCGGCGAGGACGTACGCGTCGCCGCGGGCACGGCATTCGACTTCACGGCTCGGCGCGTACAGACGACGTACACCACTCGACGCGACACCACCAAGGCTACCCCCGGACGGACGATCGTCACGGCGGACTACTCGGTCACGCTGACCAACGCCACCGACTCCGCCGCTACGATCGAAGTACGGGAAGAGCGGGCGGGTGAGTGGTCGGTGCTGTCGAGCTCGGTGCCAGCGGAGAAGATCTCTTCGACCGTGACCCGGTTCCGGGTGGCGGTTCCCGCCCGCGGGCGAGCCGCGCTCACCTATCGCATCCGCGCCGTCTGGTGACCGACGTCTCGCTCGTTCATCTGTCGGACCTGCACTTCGGCGGACTCGCGGACATCCGCCAGGCCGAAGCGCTGGAGGCATTCGTGCCGACGCTGAGGGCGAACGCGATCGTGGTCTCCGGCGACCTGACTCAGCGCGCCCGACACGGCGAATTTCAGCGCGCGGTCGTGTTCGTTCAGCGCCTCCGCGAGCACGCGCCGCTGCTGGTGATTCCCGGCAACCACGACATCGAGTGGTGGAAGAGCCCCTTCGGACTCCGCGGTACGCGGGTGAAGTATGCGAAGTACCTGCACTACTTCGGCGATCTGCGGCCGGTGCTCGAGATCCCGGGTGCGGTGATCGCCGGGGCGCTGAGCAGCTATGGCGTCGCGCTCGGCTCGCTGACCTGGAACCTGCGTGATGTCGCGGTGAAGGGCCACGTGCCCCGGTCGGAGACCAGCCGGGTGAAGGCGGTGTTCGCCCGGGCGCCGGTGGACGCCGCGCGCGTCCTGGTCATCCACCACAACATCCTCCCCGGAGCGCTCTCCCGGCGGATGGGCCTCGCCTGGTGGCGCTCGGCGCAACGGCGCATCGTCGCCACGGGAGCGGACGTCGTCCTGTGCGGTCACGACCACCAGGAGGGCGCTGGACAGGTCGATGCCATGACCGTGAGCACAGCCGGGACTCACAGTTTTCGCTCCCGGCACGACCGCCCGTCCGTATTCAACGTCGTGCGGGTGGAGGCGTCGGTGGTCCACGTGCAGAACTATCGCTGGGAGCCGGCGCCCCGGCGCTTCGTCGAGTCGGACCGCTTCAGCTTCGCGCGACGGGCCGCGCCCGAGCCGGTCGTCTCGACGGCCGGAGGCATGTAGATGGCGTCGATCTCTCTGCTGGCGAGTCCGGATGAGGTATTGGCCCGCCGCCTGACGGCGCTGGGGCTCCGGCCGGTCGCCGGCGTCCGCACGCATCGGAACCGCACGGTGATGGTGAGCCTCAACGAGCGACTGGTGCTGCGATTGCATCAGGGATACGTCTTCGCTCCCGACCGCATCCTGGGCGCGATCGTGCGCTTCCTCGACCCCCGGGCCCGCCGAGCCGATCGGCAACGGGCCGAGCGCGTGTTTCTCGCCTTTCCGGTCGAGTTGTACGCGCCCCGCGCCCGCGAGCGCCCGCCTGAGCGGCCGCGCCCGGGCGACCTGGCCCTCCTCCACCGGCTGCGTGAGCTTCACCAGCGCCTGAACGGCGCCCATTTCGGCGGTGCACTGGGCGAGATCCCGATCCGCCTGTCGGGGCGCATGCGCACTCGCCTCGGCGAAGTGAGCGTCGATCTCCGCACCGGCCGCCCCATCGAGATCGCCCTCAGTCGGCGGCACCTCGCCGACCATCCCTGGAGCGAGGTGGAGCACACCATGCTCCATGAGATGGTGCATCAGTGGCAGGCGGAGTCCGGACGGCAGATCGATCACGGGGCGAGCTTCCGGCGGAAGGCCCGCGAGGTGGGCGTCCTGCCGGCCGCCAGGCGAGCCGTCGCGCGACCCACCGGCTCCGCCGCGCGGCGCGGCGTCGGCTCAGCCGCACGCCATGGCTCCGAACTGCTGGACCGAGGCTCCCACGAGTAGGCTCCTCCCGCCGGTTCGTCGGCCGACTATCATAGAGAGAGCACCCCGATCCGAGGTAGTCCGATGACCACCACGGCCTCCACGGCCCGCTTTACGGGCGTGGACTTCTACGATTCCGATTCGCTCCTCGCCGAGGAGGAACGCGCCGTGCGCGATACGGTGCGGCTCTGGGTGGACGAGCATCTCATCCCGATCATCGGCGAGTGCTATGTCGCCGGGCGTTTCCCCCGCGAGCTGATCCCGGGCATGGCTGAGCTGGGGCTCTTCGGCGCCAATCTCCCCGAGGAGTACGGTTGCGCGGGACTCAATAACGTCGCGTACGGGCTCATCATGCAGGAGCTCGAGCGGGGCGACAGCGGCATCCGCTCGTTCGCATCGGTGCAGGGGGGGCTGGTCATGTACCCCATCTACGCCTTCGGGTCGGCCGAGCAGAAGCGGCGTTGGCTCCCGCTGCTCGCGGGAGGACAGGAGATCGGCTGCTTCGGCCTGACCGAGCCCGACTTCGGCTCCAACCCTGCCGGCATGATCACCACTGCGCGCGAAACCGCGGATGGGTGGATCCTCAACGGCACCAAGATGTGGATCACCAACGGGTCGCAGGCCACGGTGGCGATCGTCTGGGCCAAGACGGGGGACATCGCGGACCCCAAGTCGATTCGCGGCTTCATCGTGCCGACCGACACGAAGGGGTTCACGGCCACGGATCAGAAGGGGAAGCTCTCGCTCCGCGCCTCGGACACGAGCGAGCTGCACCTGGAGGACGTGCGCTTGCCGAAGGACGCCGTCCTTCCGCAGTCCGGCGGGCTCAAGAGCCCGCTTATGTGCCTGACCCAGGCCCGCTACGGAATTGCGTGGGGCGCGATCGGGGCCGCGATGGCGTGCTACGAGGAGGCCGTGCGCTACGCGAAGACCCGGATCATGTTCGGGAAGCCGATCGGCCAGACCCAGATTCAGCAGGTGCGGCTCGCCGACATGCTGACCGAGATCACCAAGGCGCAGCTGCTGGCGCTCCAGCTCGGCCGGCTCAAGGACGCGGGGACCATGACACCGGAGCAGGTATCGCTCGCCAAGCGCAACAACGTCGACATGGCCTGTGACTGCGCCCGGGAAGCGCGCCGGCTGCTGGGCGCGAACGGCATCCTTGCGGAATACCACTCGATGCGACACCTGGCCAACCTCGAGTCGGTCTACACCTACGAGGGGACGCACGACATGCACTCGCTCATCCTCGGGCAAACCATCACGGGCCTGAGCGCATTCGCATGACCGGCACCGGTCAGGCTTCCCGACAGGTCGCCGACGCGTGCGAGCAATGGTACGCGGAGTTCGGCACCCGTATCTACCGCTACCTCCGCTACCATGTCCTCTCCGCGGACGAGGCGGAGGAGCTGACGGCCGAGACGTTCCTGCGCGTCGTGCGCGCGGCCGGGACCTTCGACCCCAGCCGGGGCAGCGCCAAGGCGTGGCTGTTCCGCATCGCCCAGAACGTGCTGCGGGACACCCGGCGCCGTGCTCGGCACCGCGCGGCGGTGCCGATCGAATCGCTCCGCGACCTGGTGTCCGACGCCCCCTCGCCGGAAGAGCGGCTTCTGCACCAGGAGGAGGTGAGGGGCTTGCTCGAGGCGATGGGCCGGCTGGGCGAGCGGGACCGGGAAGTGGTGAGCCTCAGGTATGGCAGCGGGCTGGACTACGACGAGATCGCGGCAATCCTGGGCATTCGGGGAGCGGCGGTCCGCACTCGGCTCTGGCGAGCGTTGGGCAAACTGAGGGTCATCCTGGGGCGCCGAGGAAGCTCCTGATCGCCCCACCAAAGGCATCCGGGCGGTCCAGCCAGGCCAGGTGTCCCGCGCGGGCCAGTGTGACCAGGCGGGCGCTCGGCAGACGGCTCCACTCGTCCGCAGTAGCGCGGGGTTGGAAATCCGCGTCGCCGTAGAGCACGAGCGTGGGTGTGTCCAATCGCCGGAAGTCCCCCCGCCAGTCCCAGTCCCCCATCGTCTGCCAGATCCGTCCCAGCAGGGTGTTGACCGCCGCAGGTTGCTCGTTCGGACACCGGCAGGGGTCGGCGCGCATGCGGTCGAGGGCACCGGGAGCGGCCGCGTAGGCGGACGCAAGGGCGCGGTACCACCCACGGCAGAATTTCTCCGGCTCGGCAGTGTGGATCCCGGCCCGCGCGTCCCGACCGAGCGACGCCATCGCGTCGGCATCGATGCGGTCCGCGACGGCCTGGGCGCCCTGGCCGAAATGGGGGATTCGGCGGATCGGGAGCGGAGCGACCAGCACGAGGGCGCTGACCCGATCGCCGTGCGCCAGCGCGTAACGTGCTGCCAGACCACCGAAGTAGGACCAGCCGAGCAGAGCCACCCGCTCGAGGCCGACGGCCGCCCGAACCTGCTCCAGGTCCGCCAGGTCGGCCTCGATGCCGACCTCCGTGGCGGCGGCGACGGCGTCGGAGCGGCCTCGACCACGCGGG
>CAZFKN010000001.1:0-62882 GCA_964519805.1 uncultured Gemmatimonadaceae bacterium | reverse complement strand
GATGCCGACCTCCGTGGCGGCGGCGACGGCGTCGGAGCGGCCTCGACCACGCGGGTCGTAGCCGATGATTCTCAGGCCCGGGAGCAGCGACGCGATGTCCGGCAGGGTCCAGCAGGCCAGCGGCACCAGGAGCGTCGCGCCCTCCCCGCCGTGCACCTCGTAGTGCAGGCTGAGTCCGTCCCGGGTGCGGACCGTGCCCGTCTCGACTCGATCCCGCCCGCTCATGACGTCGCCTCCGGAATGCCAAGCAGTTCACAGTAGAGGTCGGTCAGCGTTCCGGCGAGCTCCTCGTCGGAGACGAGCAGATCCGTGGGACGGCCATCGCCGAAGAGGATTGTCTCCTTTGCCGCCGCGTCGACCAGCAACAGGCCGAGGAGGACGCCACGCTCTGGGGTGGGGTGCCGCATGGCGCGGCGATGCCGGAGCAGGAGGGCCGTCAGCCGGCGCACGAATTCGCTGTTGAATGCCGCAGCCTCGGTGCGGAACTCGGCGTCCGGGTGGCTGCGGACGTAGAGGTACAGTGCGCGTAGGAGCGAACGCTTGGCCCGGTAGCTCTTCACCACGACGCGGACGGTGGCACCGACCAGGGTGCGGGGCGACATTTCGCGCCAGCGGGCATCGTCGAAGAGCTGGTCCGCGGTGCGGCGCGCGCGGGCGAAGAAGGCGACGGTGAAGGCGCGGAGCAGGGCGTCCTTGCCGTCGAACCGGGTGTAGAGAGTGCCGGCGGCGAGCCCGGCCCGGCGGGCGACATCCTGGACGGTGAGGTCGGCGACGCCGCGCTCAGCGATGACCAGCTCGACCGCGCTGAGGAGGCGATCGAGGGAGGCCCGGCTGCGAGCCTGGCGGGGTGGGCGGGCGGATGGGATCGCCAGTTCCTCGGTTGTGTAATAGTGAATATGAATCCGGGTTCATAATACGGAGAGTCGCATTGCCGGTCAACTCGAGCGCTCGGCCAACCCCGCCACCCACCGTTCCCGCTACCCCGCCGCCGCCCCCACCGCTACTTTTGCCGCGGCCGTACAACCACCAGACTCTGACCACGAGGGTCGGCATTGAAGATCGCGGTGTGCCTCAAGCGGGTACCGGACACGGTCGCCAAGATCACTGTCGGGCCCGATGGTAAATCCATCGATGAGGCCGGCCTCAAGTTCGTCCTCAATCCCTACGACGAGTTCGCGGTCGAAGAGGCGCTGGCGCTCAAGGAGAAAGCGGGCGCCGGCGAGACCGTCGCCTACTCGCTCGGTACCGACGCCGCTCAGGAGACCCTCCGCAGCGCACTCGCCATGGGGATCGACCGGGCCGTCTTGCTCCAGTCGCCCGGCTCGCCGGACGGACTCGAGGTGGCCCGGGCGATGGCGGCGGAGCTCAGGGCCGGTGGCTTCGACCTGATCCTGTTCGGCAAGCTTGCGGTGGACGACTACAACCAGCAGGTCGGCCTGATGGTGGCCGAGCTGCTCGGGTTGCCCTGTGTGTCGTCCGTGGCGCACCTCACGATCGCGGATGGTGCCGTCGAGGCGGAGCGGGAGGTCGAGGGCGGTGTCGAGGTCGTCGTCTGCCGGCTGCCGGCCGTGCTCAGCTGCGACAAGGGGCTCAACAATCCCCGTCTCCCCTCGCTCAAGGGGATCATGGCCGCGAAGAAGAAGCCGCTGGACGTGAAACCCGTGTCGCTCGGCGCTGGCTCGATCGAGGTGCTTGGTCTCGGGTATCCGGCCGAGCGGAAGGCGGGCCGAATCGTGGGCGAGGGAACGGACGCCGTGCCCGAGCTGGTGCGGCTGCTGCGCGCCGAAGCGAAGGTGCTCTAGCATGACCGCGACGATGCTGGTCGTCATGGAGGCGCGCGAGGGCGCCGTCCGGAAGGTCTCGCACGAGCTGCTCGCGTTGGCGCGCGAGCTGGCCGGGACGACGGGCTCGGTAGACGCAGTCGTGCTCGCGGCCGACGCCCCCGCCGGCGTTGACGACCTCCGCGGCTTTGGGGCCGACCGGGTGCTCCTGGCGAAGCACCCGGACTTCGCGCGGTACAGCCCCGACGGCTTCGCGACGACGGTCGCCTCGCTCACGGCCGGACACTCCGCGGTGCTCCTCGCCGCGACCGCCACGGGAAGGGACCTGGCGCCCAGGGTGGCCGCGAAGCTGGGTGTGGGGCTCGCGAGTGACGTGACGGCGCTCGGCTTCCGCGATGGGGCGCTGGTCGCCACGCGCCCGGTGTACGCCGGCCGGGCGATCCAGCAGGTCAAGCTCCGCGCCACTCCGGCGATCGTCACCGTGCGGCCGAATGCATTCCAGCCGCGCGCCAAGGACGCGTCTCAGACCGGTGGCGTCGAGCCGGTCGCGGTGCCGGCGTTCGAGGCACGGGTGACGGTCCGGGCCCTGAAGGCGTCGGAGAAGGCGGCGCTCGACGTCAGCGAAGCGCCGATCGTCGTGTCCGGCGGCCGCGGCCTCAAGGAGCCAGCAAACTTCAAGCTGCTCGAGGAGCTGGCGGAAGCGCTTGGCAACACCGCAGTGGGGGCGAGCCGCGCCGTGGTGGATGCAGGCTGGCGCGATCACGCGGCGCAGGTGGGCCAGACGGGGAAGACCGTGAGTCCCGGGCTGTACATCGCGGTCGGGATCTCGGGCGCGATCCAGCACCTGGCCGGCATGCGCACCGCCAAGACCATCGTCGCGATCAATCGGGACAAGGATGCGCCGATCTTCAAGGTGGCCGACTACGGAATCGTGGGGGATCTGTTCGAGATACTGCCTCGGCTTACCGAGGAGATCAGGAAAGTGAGAAGTGAGAAGTGAGAACAGCGGTGAACAGTCAACGGTGAACAGTGAGCGGGAGGCCTCGCCCGGGATCCTGTTTGCCGTTCACTGTTTACCGTTCACCGTGTTCCAACTGCCTTTTGGATCCTCTCCACTCCCGCCACCACCTGTCCCTCTTCCGCCCCGAACGAAAATCGCATGTAGCTCTTGAAGCGGGACGGCCGGTTACTGCGCCGCTTCCCGGGATTCACGTCGAAGAATTCCCCCGGCACGCAGATCACCTTGTGCCCCAGCAGGGTTCGGAACAGCGTCATGCCGTCGGCGAGTCCCCCCGGCAGTCCGGACAAGTCGGCCCAGCAGTAGAACGTCCCTTCCGGCTCGAGGTCGAACCGCATGCCCGCGTCACGCAGGCCGTCGAGCAGGATTCGGCGCTTGCGTCCGAACGCCCGTTGGATCGCCGCCGTTTCGCCGCACGCGACATCCGGCGCGAGCAGCGGCACAGCCGAGCGTTGCAGCGGCTTGCTCCCGCCCCCGTCGAGGAACGACCCGCTGCTCGACACAGCGTCGATCACCTGCTGCGGGCCCACGATCCAGCTGCACCGCCAGCCCGGGTAGCGCCAGTTCTTGGTGAACCCGTCGAACAGCACGACCGGGTCGGTCTCGACGTCCTCGACGTAGCGTGCCGCGGACACCATTTGACCTCCGTCGGCCCACACGTAGTGCGAGTAGAACTCATCCACGAGCAGCGAGCACTGAAGCTCCCGGGCGGCCGCCACCCAGGCCGCAAGCTCGGCGCCCCGGATGACCTTGCCCGTCGGATTGCAGGGGTTCGACAGCAGCAACGCCGACAGCCCGCGCCCGGTGATCTCCCGGCGAAGATCGTCGAGTCCGAACTGATAGCCCTTGGCCGGGTCCAGCAGGATGGGGATGGCGGTGAACGCCTTGAAGATGTCGAGCAGCTCTTCGTACGCCGTGTAGTCGGGCAGGAAATGGCCGAGGTTGATGTGGCCGAGCGCGGCGACCGCGCGCGTGAGCGACGCACGCCCCCCGCCACAGATACAGACGTTGCGCTCGGTGTACTTCGACGACCGGTCCTGTCGATACAGCTGGTTGTAAAGCTCCGCGACCGCCCGTCGCAGCTCCCAGATCCCGGGAATCGGCGCGTACTCCTGGTCGTCCAGGCTGATGTCCACGTGCTCGACCCTCGGCGGCGCGCCGGGCAAGGGGCCCGTCTCCGGCATCCCTTGACCGAGGTTGCACCAGTCCGGGTGCCCGTGGCGGAAGCCCTGGCGGGCCGCCTCGGCCATGACGTAGATGACGCCGGTGAACGGGACGGCGCGGAACCCCGGGATACGATGAGGGCCGGTCATGGGCTGGAACAGTAAACGGTGAACGGTGAACAGTGAACCGGATTGCGTTATCTTCTCTCGCCCGTTCCCGCCCGTCGCCAAGGAGACCCGTGGGCTCCATCCTGCCGATCCAGCATCAGCCCCCGCTTCCGCTCGGCCGCCTGATCCTCGCGGAGCCGCCGAGTTCGGAGGCGATCGAGATGGATGTGGTGATCGTGGGCGGCGGGCCCGGCGGGCTGGCCTGCGCCATCGAGCTTGCGCGGCTCGTCAGGCAAGCCCGTGATGCCGGAAAGAGCGTACCCGACCTGAACGTAGCCGTTCTCGAGAAGGCGGGCAGTCTCGGCGAGCATAGCCTCTCGGGCGCCGTGGTGAATCCCGGGCCATTCCGGTACCTGTTTCCGGAGTTCTCCCCCGACCGGCTCCCGTTCCGCCAGCGAGTCACAAGCGAAGCGGTCTACTTCCTCACCGAACGGCGGGCGCAGCGCATCCCTACCCCGCCCACGATGCACAACTCGGGATTCTACACGGCGTCGATCTGCGAGATCGTGCGGTGGCTCGGAGAAAAGGCGGAGGAAGCGGGCATCCACCTCTTTCCGGGATTCCCCGTCGCGTCGCTCCTGGTCGAGGGTCAGGCCGTGCGGGGCGTTCGCACCGCCGCATCCGGCCTCGATCGCGGCGGCGAGCCTGGCGCGGGGTATCAGGAGGCGACCGACGTCACCGCAAAGATCACGGTCCTCGCCGAGGGGACCCGTGGGATGCTGACGCAGGCCTGGCGCGAGTGGCGACACGTGGGATCGCCGAATCCCCAGATCTTCGCGCTCGGCGTGAAGGAGGTGTGGGGTGTGAAGCGCCCGCTGGATCGCGTAATCCACACGCTGGGCTGGCCGCTCCCGTCGGACGCGTTTGGCGGCAGCTTCATGTATCCCTTGGGGCCGGGACAGGTTGCCACCGGACTCGTTGTCGGCCTCGACTATCACGACGCATCGCTCGACGTGCACGAGCTGCTCCAGCGGATGAAGCTGCATCCTCTCTTTCGCCCGCAGCTCGAGGGTGGTCAACTGCTGGAGTGGGGCGCGAAAACAATCCCCGAGGGCGGTTTCCACGCGTTGCCCGAGCAGCGGTACGGCGAGGGACTGCTGCTCGTGGGCGATGCGGCGGGCTTCGTCGACGTCCCGTCCCTCAAGGGCATTCACTACGCCATGCAGTCAGGGATCTTCGCCGCCCGGGCCGCCTTCGACGCGTTCTCGACCGGCGCTGGCGGGGCCGAGGCGTTAGCGCAGTACGACCGGCTGGTCGACGCGAGCTTCATCGCGCACGACCTCTATCGCACCCGCAACATGCGGCTGGCGTTCAAGGACGGGCTCTACCTCGGCGGACTGAAGGCCGGCCTGATGACCCTCACCGGCGGGCGCTTTCCAGGCGGCCGCGTGGTGATGCCTGAGGATGCGGCCACTCAGCGTTCCATGCGACCGGCGCATGGGTTCACCCCGGACGGGACGCTCACGTTCAGCAAGGTCGACGCGGTCTTCAAGTCCGGCAACGCGACTCGCGACACGATCCCCTCGCACCTCGTGGTCGGGCGGGATGTGAGCGGTGCGTTGGCGGACTTCTATGCCCACATGTGCCCGGCCGGCGTGTACGAGCGCGTCGGTGACGAGTTGCGGGTGAACGCGCCGAATTGTGTGGATTGCAAGGCGACGGACGTGCTCGGACCGCGGTGGACCCCCCGCGAGGGCGGCAGCGGCCCCAAGTACCGCGTGATGTAGCGTCTAGCCGACGCCGAGCGCCCGCAGCACGCCGGTGTCGAGCTAGAGCCCGCCGACGCACCTGTTGAACCAGCGGGCGATGTTGACACGACGACTGAGCGCGGCCAGACGGGTTTGAGGCATGCCCGGGGTAGTCATTTCTCCCCGAGCACCTTGACGATCACCCGCTTGCGTCGCTGCCCGTCCCATTCACCGTAGAAGACCCGCTGCCAGGGACCGAGGTCCAGCTTGCCCTCGGTGATCGGCACAATGACCTCGTGTCCGATCGTGAGACTTCGGAGGTGAGCTGCCGCGTTGTCCTCGCCGGTCTCGTTGTGCCGGTACCGGGTGGGATCCCAGGGCGCCACGGTATGCTCGAGCCAATGCAGGATGTCGTGCCAGAGGCCGGACTCGTGATCGTTCACGAAGACGGAGGCGGTGATGTGCATGGCGCTCACGAGCACGAAGCCTTCCCTGATGTCGCTCGTCTGCACCTGCGCGGCCACCTGATCCGTGATATCGAGGATCTCCTGGCGCCGCTTG
Organism: uncultured Gemmatimonadaceae bacterium; assembly: GCA_964519805.1. Lineage (GTDB taxonomy): Bacteria > Gemmatimonadota > Gemmatimonadetes > Gemmatimonadales > GWC2-71-9 > DASQPE01. The sequence continues at coordinate 56,503 of CAZFKN010000001.1, read as the reverse complement.
GTCTCGAACCAGAGGTAGTGGGTGTGGTTAGCCATGAATTGCGTGAACAGTAAACGGTGAACTCTACTATTTACCGTTCACTGCCTTCCTCTCACCGAAGCAGGTCTTCCAGCCGCACCGCGGTATCCGTCTTCTCATCCCGGTATTTCACTATGACCGGCGAGTAGAGGCCCACGCCGCGCGCCTTGCCTGCCCCGCCGGTGACGGGCCGCGTACCGGGGACCACGACGGCGCCCGCCGGGATCTCGAGCGGTCGGTCGCCCTCCCGGCGGTACGTCCGATCGTGCACGAGGTCCAGCACCGGCGTGCCACCCGTGAGCAGAACGCCGGGGGCGAGCACCGCGCGCTCCCGGACCACGGTCCCCTCGTACACGCCGCAGTTGCCGCCCACCAGCACCTCGTCCTCGATGATGACCGGCAGTGCACCGGCAGGCTCCAGCACGCCCCCGACCTGCGCGGCGGCCGAAAGGTGAACCCGCTTCCCAATCTGGGCGCAGCTGCCGACCAGCGCGTGACTGTCCACGAGGGTGCCGTCGTCCACGTAGGCGCCGATGTTGATGTACATGGGTGGCATGCAGATCACGCCGCGGCCCACGAAGCAGCCGTCGCGAATCGCGGACCCTCCGGGCACGAGGCGCACGTTGTCGGCGAGCGCCAACTCGCGGAGCGGCAGCGTGTCCTTGTCGAGGAAGGGGAACGGCCCGCCCGTCGCCGCGGGTGCGAGCTTGCCGATCCGGAACCCGAGCAGAATCCCGCTCTTGACCCATGCATTCGCACGCCAGACGCCGTCCGGTCCGCGACTGGCCGCGCGCACTTCACCACAATTGAGGCGGGTCTTGAGGGCGCGGAACGCCTCGAGCGCCCGCTCCTCTTCCCCGGGTGGAACGCCGCCGGCGTAGCGCTCGACTTCCGCGCGGAGCCCCAGAAAGTCGGGTGGCTGGGCAGCGGCCAAACCGGACGGTGGCTCAGACATTCGAGACCCCCGCGCTCCTGAGACCGGTGCGTAGCAGCTCGCGGGTCGCGTCTGCCACCGGAACCAGCGGAAGCCGGAGCGTCCCGGTGATCCGTCCCATGAGCGCCAACGCCGCCTTCACGGGCGCCGGATTGGTCTCCACGAAGTTGGCATCGATGAGCGGGAGCAGCCGATGGAGGCAGTTTCGGGCGTTCGCCAGCTCGCCTGAGAGCGCCAGGTGCACGAGCATCGTGGCCGCGGCCGGGACTTCGTTCGAGACCACCGAGATGAGCCCGTCGCCGCCTGAGGCGATGATGCCAAGGGCCAGCCAGTCTTCGCCGGAGTACACGGCGAAACGGTCCGGCCGGCCGCGGATCAGGTCCACGGCCTGACGCAGGTCGCCGCTCGCTTCCTTGATGGCGAGGCAATTGGGGTGGTCGGCGAGTCGAAGCGCGGTGTCCGGTTTGAGATTCACCGCGGTGCGCCCGGGGACGTTGTACAGGCAGACTGGCCGGGTCGAGGCGTCGAGCACCGCCATGAAGTGGCGGTAGAGTCCTTCCTGCGTCGGCTTGTTGTAGTAGGGCGTGGCGCTCAGGATCCAATCCGCCCCCACACCGCACATGCGTCGAGTCTCCTCGACCGCCCGGCGGGTGTCGTTGCTCGTGGCGCCGGCCATGACCGGCACGCGGCCCGCCGCCACGTGGACCACCGTCTCCACCACGCGCACGCGCTCCGCCTCGTCCAGCGTCTGGGCTTCACCGGTCGAGCCGCACGGCACGAGGAAGTCGATCCCTTCGGCTACCTGCCAAGTGGCGAGCGCCTCGAGCGCCTTGTGGTCTACTTCGCCTGACGGGGTGAACGGCGTCACGAGCGCGGTGCCACAGCCCTGAAGCCGGGTCATCGATCGTCTCCGAACAGCACGTCGTCGAACGTAAAGACCCCGCTGCGCCCGGGCAGCCACTCCGCGGCGAGGAGGGCGCCGGCGGCGAACCCGTCGCGTGACCGCGCGACATGCGCGAGGGTCACACTCTCGTGGGGTCCGTCGTAGGTCAGCGTGTGGTTGCCGGGGATCGAGCCGCCCCGAACCGACGTGATCGGGAAGCGCCGAGAGGGGTCTGTCCGGGCGACGGCGGCCTGGAGCGTGAGCGCCGTGCCCGAGGGGGCGTCGAGCTTCGTCTGGTGGTGCTCCTCGACGATGAAGCCATCGAACTCCCGGTGGGGTGTGAACCGACGCGCCAGCTCCCGCGCGGTTCGAAGAAACAGGTGCACGCCGACCGAAAAGTTCGTGGCGTGCACCAGCGCCCCCCTCCGCTCGCGAATCACGCTCGCGACTCGCGGAAGATCGCCGTCCCATCCGGTGGTCCCGCACACCGTAGGCACACCGGCCTCGGCGAGGCGTATGAGATTGGTTGGGGCGGAGGCCGGTGTGGTGAACTCCAGTGCCGCCTCGATGCCGCGGAGCCGCCCGGGCACCAGCGCTGCTCCGGCCGGGTTGTCGGCTTCATCCACGACGAGCGCAATCTCGTGCCCACGCGCCGCGGCCAGCGCCGCGATCGTCCGTCCCATGCGTCCGTAGCCCACGAGCGCGAGTCGCATGCCGTGCACGATAACAGTTTTTCACCGCGTCGGCAGTCCGCAATGGCGAGATCAGCAGGTTCCGAAGAACTCCGCATGCAGGCGCTGCACCACCACGGGACCGTCCTCTTCCTTCACGGTGAAGGTCATGTTGATGGCCGACGCTCCCTGCGAGATGACCTCGACACAGGCCTCGCCCACGGCGCCGAAGACCCGCGCAACCAGGCCAGGTGTGGTCTTGAGGCCGATGCCGACGACCGCGATGATCGCTCGCCCGTGGTCCACCCACACCTCGCCGAGATCGTCCAGCTCCCGGCGCACCAGCGCCAGATGGCGGGGGTCCTCGATCGTGAGGGAGACGCTCACCTCACTGCTCGCGAGGACGTCCACCACGACTTCATGGCGCTCGAATATCTCGAACAGCTGTCGCAGGAACCCGTAGGCGCCCAGCATCCGTGGCGCCCGGATGTTGATCACCGTGATACCCTTTTTCCACGAGATCGAGCGGATCGGCGAATCGCCCAGGCGGGTCAGCTCCGCGCTGGGCTCGATGACCGTTCCCCGACGCTCGGGGTGACGCGAGTTGAGCACGACGATCGGGATGCCCTCGTGCACGAGCGGCACCGCGGTCGCCGGATGGAGCACCTTCGCGCCGAACGTCGCCAGCTCCGCGGCCTCCTCGTAGCTCGCGACCTCCAGCGTCCGGGCAAACGGGACCACCCGCGGGTCGGCGGTCATGAGGCCGTCCACGTCGGTCCAGATCTCCACGCGCTTGGCCCGGAGCGCCGCGCCGAGGAGCGAGGCACTGAAGTCGGAGCCGCCACGACCGAGGGTGGTGGGGACGCCAGTAGCGGTGGCGCCGATGAATCCCTGCGTCACCGGGACAACCGACGCCTCGAGCACGGGCGCCAGTCGCTCGCGGGCACGGACGCTCAGCACCTGGGCGTACGGCGTGGCCCGGCCGAAGCGGTCGTCGGTGACCATGATGGAGCGGATGTCGACCCATTCGGCGGGGACGCCCGCGCCGGTGAGCGCGGCCGCGATCACGCGCGAGCTCCAGAGCTCGCCCCGTCCGAGGATCGCGTCTACCTCCCGGACGGTGGCCCGTCGGCCCGCGAGCGGCTCCAGCTCCCGCGCAAGCGCTTCCGCCTCCGCGCGGACGGCGTCGATTGCCGCGTCGGCCCCCGCCAGCTCATGCGCGATGGCCTCATGCCGGGCGATGATCTCCGCCAGGCGGTCGCGGAACCCGGACCCACCCATTTCCGCCAGCCGTGCGAGGCCCAGAAGCGCATCGGTCACGCCCGCGAGCGCCGAGACGACCACGAGCGGCTGGTCGGCCGTGCGCTCGCCGATGATGCCGATGAGCCGACTGATGGCCTGCGTGTCCTGGATCGATGTACCGCCAAACTTGCAGACGATCATCGGTCAGCTCACCCGGCCCTCGGCCACGAGCAGCTCGGCGATCTGCACCGCCGCGCCGGCGGCACCGCGGATGGTGTTGTGGCTCAGCAGCACGAACCGGAGATCGAGCAGAGGGCACGGGCGGACCCGGCCCACCGTCACCGTCATGCCCCGACCGCGCTCGAGATCGAGCCGGGGCTGGGGCCGGTCGGGCCGCGCATCCACCTCAACCGGCGACGTCGGCGACGAGGGGAGACCCTGAACCGACTTCGGTCCCCGGAACCCCCGCAGCGCAGCGATGGCCTCGTCCGGCGTGGCCCGCCGGCCGAGACCCACGGAGACGGCCTCCATGTGGCCTTCAACGGTGGCCACGCGGTTGCACTGCGCGCTCACAGTGATGCGGGCGGGCTCGACCATACCGTCCGCCAGGGCGCCGAGGATCTTGCGGGTCTCCCGCTCCATCTTTTCCTCTTCGCCGCCGATGAGCGGCACCACGTTGCCCAGGATGTCCAGCGACGGGACCCCCGGATAGCCTGCGCCCGAGACCGACTGCATGGTGGTCACGAACACCTTTTCGAGCCCGAACGCCCGTTGCAGCGGGGCGAGAGCCAGCACCAGCCCCGCGGTCGAGCAGTTGGGATTGGCCAGGATCGCGCCGGGCCAGCCGCGGGCGGCCCGCTGGCGTTCGGCCAGCTCGAGATGGCCGGCGTTGATCTCGGGGATCATGAGCGGCACGTCGGGATCCATGCGGTGAACCCGCGTGTTCGTCACCACCCACAGGCCGCATTTCGCGAACGCTTGCTCGATGGGCTGGGCGGCATCGGCATCGAGCGCGGAAAAGGCGATCCGCGCGGGGAGTGCCGGGACCGAGCGGGCGACCGTCATCGCCGCGAGCCGCTCGGGCAGCGCCGTCGTCTCGCGCCAGCGAACGGCCTCACCGTACGGCCGACCGGCGCTCTGGTCCGAGGCCGCCAGCGCGGTGATCTCGAACCAGGGATGGTCGGCCAGGAGCCGGACGAACTTCTGCCCCACCGTGCCGGTGGCCCCCAGCACGGCGACGGGCACTTTCGCCTTCATGGCGCCTCCTCAGCGAGCAGGTCGCTGGCCAGCTTCACGTAAAGCTCGACACCTCGCAGCAGGTCGGCCTTCCGGATCCGTTCCCCAGTCGTGTGCGCCACGCGGATGGAGCCGGGACCGAGTTGATAGCCGCGACCCCACGCGCTCAGCAAAGGGAGATCGCTCGCAAAGGCCACGAACGTCGTGTCCCAGCCCGTCGGGGCGGCGCTCTTGTAGGCCGGAAGCTCCACCTCCGCCGTGATGATGACGCCCGGGGCCAGTGCCGCCTCCACCGCCTGCCGGAGCTGCGCGGTCGGGCCGACGGTCCGGAAGTGCACCTGCGCCTTCGCACTTGGTGCGATGACGTTCGGCGCGACGCCTCCCTGGATGGTACCGATGTTGACCGTGGAGGGTCCGAGCAAGGGGTCGCTCGGCAGGGGAAGCCCGCGGATCCGCTCGACCGTGTCGAGCAGCGCGGCGATCGCGGAGAACCCTTCCTCGGGGTAAGCCGAGTGTGCGGCGAGTCCCTCTGCGTCGAGGTCGATCCGGAGCGATCCCTTCTGGCCGATGGAGAGCCGATTCTCGGTCGGCTCGCCGTTGATGAGGAACCGGCCCTTGGGCTCGAGCACGGCCGCGGCGAGCGCACCGTCGGAGCCGTTCTCCTCGCCGACCACGAACAGGAGCCCGACCCGCCGCTCCCCCCGCTCGGCCAGCTGGTCGGCGGCCGAGACCATCGCTGCCGCCAGCCCCTTTGCGTCGCACGTCCCGCGTCCGTACAGCCATTCGGCGTCCTCCCGGAACGGGATGTACGGCGGCACGCAATCCAGGTGCGTCGAGTAGACGACCGCCGGCGGCTCCCGGTACGCGTACAGATTCTCCCGGCCCGGTGTCACCGGCTGGCGGGTCACGGTCCACCCGGCGTGCTCCAGCAAGTCGGCCATGAAGCCGGTGGCCGGCCCTTCCGCGAAGGTGGGGGACTCCCGCGACACCAGCTCGCGGGTCAGCTCGATCGGATCCATGAGCAAACAACCCCGCCGAGCTGTCGCGCGGCGGGGCTTCCGGTACGGGTTTGACCCATGACCTTCTACGCCGGCCCGCGCGTGCTCCAGTGTCCGCGCACACGCTTGAGCCCCGTCCGCCCGCCGTTCATCGCGGTGCGGCGCGGGGTCCGGCGCATGGTCGTCGGACAGCTCGAGTTCAGGGTCGCGCGGGGCATACGGTCGCGTAAGCTAGGGCGCCCTCAGGGCGCGGGCAAGTGGCTCCTCACCCACCGGCCGCACGCTTCGCTCCGCCTGCTGCGCGGCGCGCACGCCGGCCGCCACGTCCACCAGACTTAGGAGCATGGCGCCCACGGCGAAGAACGCGATCACCGACAGAATCGCGACCCGGCTCGACCCGGTGAGCTGGATCGCGACGTAGAACAACAGCGGGCCGAAAATGCCGGCGAACTTCTCGAAGACACTGAAGAACCCGAAGAACTCGCCCGACTTGTGGGGCGGCGTCATCGCCGCGAACAGCGATCGGCTGAGAGCCTGAGTGCCCCCCTGCACGAGCCCGACGAGCAGGGCGAGGATGAAGAAGTGCGTCGCCGTGCGCATGAAATAGCCGAGCACACTGATGACGGTGTAGACCACGAGGCCGAGGAACACCGCCGGCTTCGCGCCGATCCGGCCGGCCAGCATGCCGAACAGGAACGAGAAGGGGATCCCGACGAACTGCACCATGAGGATAGCCGTGATGAGCGGGCCCTGCCCGATGCCGAGCTCGGTGCCGTATGCCGTGGCCATCTTGATGATCGTCTGGATGCCGTCGTTGTACACGAGGAACGCCAGCAGGAAGATCGACGCCTGGCGGAAGTTCCGCAGCTCGCGGAACGTCTCCCAGAGCCGCACGAACGCCACCCGCACCGGGTTCTCGCCCTGGCGCTCGTCGCTCTCGAGCCGCCGGGCCGGCTCGGGGATCCGTCGGAACAGCGGAATCGAGAACAGGGCCCACCACGCGGCGATCGAGAGGAACGCGAGCCGTACCGGCAGCGTGGCCTCGGCCTCGGTCAGCCCGGCCCCACTGGGCAGGCCGAACCAGGCGGGTCGCTGTATCCACGCGAGATTGAGCGCAAGCAAGCACCCGCCGCCGACGTAGCCCAAGGCATATCCCGCGGTCGAGACCCGATCGACCTCCTCGCGCGATGCGATGTGCGGGAGCAGCGCCTCGTAGAATACGAAGCTGCCGGTGGCACCCACGAGCGCGAGCGTAAAGAGGACCGACGCCAGCACAAGGTCGCCGTGGTGGATGAAGAACATCGACCCGATCGCGGCGATGCCCAGCGCCATGAATCCAGCGAGGAAGCGCTTCTTCGCCGCCGCGTAGTCCGCTACAGCGCCCAGGATGGGAGAAAGGAGGGCCACAACACTGAGGGCCACCGTATTGGCGATCGCCAGGCGCCCGGTCGCCTGGCTCTCGGAGAGACCTGCCCCGGCCACCTTCACGAAGTAGATGGGGAAAATGGCGGTGACGATGCCGACCTGGGTTGCAGAGATGCCCCAGTCGTACATGGCCCAGGCGCGGAGCTCGGGTCGATGGAGCCCGAGTCGGTCGAGCAGGCGGGAAGTCGGCATGAAGGGAGAAGGGTGGTGGGGGCGGGCCGTCGACGGTAGACCGGTAGCCGGGAGCAACATGTGTTTCGGAATACGTCCCAACCTGAACCATCCGGCGGTCGGACGCTGGAGACCGCCGCAACGGTGGACGTGGGCTCGATGGCGGGCGGAATCGACGTCTGGAAGGAGGAGTAGGGGAGGCGTCACGACCCCGGACGGATCGGGCCTCGCCGCCACAGCGACAGTCCTACCGAGGCCGCCAGCGTCCCCACGATCACCGCCAGCGAAATGCCGATCGGCAAGTGGACCCAGTGGCTCAAGGCCATCTTGAAGCCTACAAACACCAGAATGAGCGCCACGCCCGGCTTCAGGTAGGCAAACCGGTCCATCGCTCCCGCCACGACGAAGAACAGGGCGCGCAGGCCGAGGATCGCGAACACGTTCGAGCTGAAGACGAGGAAGGGGTCCCGCGTCACCGCAAAGACCGCAGGGATGCTGTCGATTGCGAACACCAGGTCCGACCACTCGACCAGGAGCAGCACCAGGAGCAGCGGGGTCGCCAGGCGCCGCCCGTCCACCGTGCGGGTGAAGAAACGGGCCCTGTCGTAGCCGGGTGAGATGGGCATCAGCCGCCGAGCGAGGCGAACGACCGGATTCTTCTCCGGCTCGATGCGTTCCTCCTGCTGCGTCCACACCTTGATGCCGGTGATGATCAGGATCGCGCCGAACACCCAGATGATCCATTCGAACCGCTGGAGCAGCACGGTGCCCAGCGCGATCATGATGAAGCGCAGCACGATCGCGCCGAGGATCCCCCACTTCAGCACCTTAGGCCGGGCCTCGGCCGGGACGCTGAAGTACGCGAAGATCAGAATGAAGACGAAGAGATTGTCGACGCTGAGCGAGACCTCGACGAGGTACCCGGCGTAGAACTCCAGCGCCGCCCGGCCGCCTTCCTGCCAGAAGACGATCCCTCCGAACGCGACCGCCAGCGCCACTACCCCCCCAGACCACCGGAGGGCTTCGGCGAACCCGAGCGCATGAGCGCGCCGGTTGAGCACGCCCAGGTCGACGGCCATCAGCACCGCGACCAGGGCGGCGAAGCCCAGCCAGAGGCCCGGCTGGTAGGGTCCCAACTAGCGACCCGCCGCCATCGCTTCGAGCCGGGCCACCCGTTCCTCGGTGGGTGGGTGGGTGCTGAACAGCTTGAGCACGCCGCCTCCGCGGGCTGCGAGCGGGTTCACTTGTGCTAGCGGGGCGGCAGCCGGAGCCACGTCCATGGGGATTTGGTGCGCCAAGGCATCCAGGCGCCGGAGCGCGTTGGCGAGGGGCAACGGCCGGCCCAGGATCTCGGCCCCGACCCGGTCGGCCTCGAACTCCCGTTGCCGGGAGATGGCGAATTGGATGAGCATCGCGCCGATGGGGCCAAGCAGCATCAGGGCCAGCTCGAGCGCCGGATGTCCCCGGTCGTCGCTCCGCCCGCCGCCGAACAGCAGGAGATAGGGCAGGTTGGAGATCGCGCCCGCGATGCCGGCCGCCACCGTCGAAATGAGCATATCGCGGTTCTTGACGTGCGCCAGCTCGTGGGCGAGCACGCCCTCCAGCTCGTCCTGGGGCATGTACTTGAGGATGCCGGTGGTGACCGCCACGACCGCATGCCCCGGGTTGCGGCCGGTAGCGAACGCGTTGGGCTGCTCGTGCGGGGCCACCGCCACGACCGGCATCGGAAGACCGGCCCGCTGCCGCAGGCGGTCCACCAGGGCGTACAGCTCAGGCGCCTGTTCCGGTCCGACGACCTGCGCCCCGTACATGCGCAGCACCATCCGATCGGAAAAGAAATACATCACGAAGTTGAAGAGGCCGCCGACGACGAGGGCCAGCACCAGCCCTTGCGAGCCTCCCAGCAGCTGGCCGGCCAGCAGGAACAATCCCATCAGGCCGCCCATCAGCACGAATGTCTTCACGTTGTTCATCGTGGACTCCCTCAAAAAGAGAGCGAGACCTTCGTCCGGCGCCCCGAGGCGGCCTGGACGAAGGTCTCGCTCTGAATACGCGGCCTTCGCCGCGCTTCCTGCCGGACCGTGCCCGCAATGCGGACAGTCTTGACGATCCGGGCGTCCGCCCGAGGGCGGATGAGCTACTCCCCTTCTTGAGGGCGGAAGCTAGACGCGGGTTGCGCCTGCGTCAACGGCGCGGCGGAGACCGGAGGGACTGACGAGGCTGGGCCAGAGAATCGCGCCGGGGAGCGCAACGCAAAGCTCCACGAAGCGGAACGCCACGGACGCGGCAATGGCCTGTGTCGGCGGAATGCCGTAGAGATGCTTCAGCAGGAGCACCAGTCCGCCGTCGGCGACGCCCAGCCCCCAGTAGGTGATGGGCAGCCGGTACAGCACCAGCGCAATCGGCGCCACCACCAGCAGCATGCCGAGCGTAATCCGGGTGTGGATGGCATCGGCGACCGTGGCCATCATCAGGATGACCATGCCGATCTCGACCAGCGACAGGAGGAAAACCAGCAGCAGCGCGCCGGGGTGGCGTCGATGCGCGAAGTACGCGTTACCGAACCGCCGCAGGACCGCAGTCCAGCTGGCGGATCCGAAGCGCCGACACCGGGCCCGGATCCAACCCTGCACCGGCTGGCTCATCGGCGTGAGCAGCGCGACGAACGCCAGCCCGACCAGCCCGACGGCCATGGGCCCGAACCGCTCGAGCCTGGAAGAGCCGCTGAACGCGTACAGGACCGCCAGGAGATTCGCGACGACCAGCGTCGCGACGCCCAGCAGTCGCTCCATCACGATCGAGGCCCCGACCTCCGGGATGAGATTCCGCGACCGCCCCAACGCCACCGCCCGGAGCATGTCGCCGCCGATCGAGGCCGGAAGCAGGAACGAGGCGGCGTAAGATGCGAGATATGCGCGGATGCAGACGCCGAACGGCAGCTCGTCGGTCTGAATCCGCACCAGCGGGTACCATTTGGCGGCTTGAAGGAATCGGTCGCAGACCAGGATCAGCATCGCGAGGACGAGGCCGCCGGGGTTCGCGTTCACCAGATGACGCAGGGCGTCGCCCACGTCGACCTGGCTTACGAGCGCAACCATCAACGCCGCGGTGACCAGCCAACGGACAAGGCGGGTGTTTACTACGTGACGTGCCATGGGGCAACTTCACGTCGGGCCGGCCCGACGCTCTGCGACGCAGGTCACTCCCAGGTCGCGATGCTGCTCCAGGTGACGCGGCTCACAGTGACACCTGTTGGGAAATGCGCGCCGAAATCGGCACGAAATGCTGCGGTGTGGTGCTGGAGATAGCGCTCGAGATCCGCGGCCGTTGCGGCCTGGTACGCAGAGCGAAAGATCGTTGACGCGGCGCGGTCGAAGCGAATGCAGCGGAAGCAGCCGGTGGCGTAGATCTGCGGAATGTGCTCCTCCGTCATGTACCGCACGAACGCGTCGACCAGCGAGCGGTCGACCTCAACCGTCACCTCGTAGACGACGCCGCTCAAAAGCCCGGCTCGGCCTGATGGACCGCGTCGTCGAGCAGCATGGCCGTGATCTCAGCGCCCGCCGGCGTCTCGAACTGTCCTTCCGGAATCACCAGCAGCGCGTTGGCTCGGACCATTGAGGTGAGAATCCCGGAGCCCTGCGGGCCGGTAAGCCGCGCCTCCGGGCCGGCCGGCCCGTCCATCACTATTGCCCTGAGGAAATGTTGGAGCTTGGGCCTGAGGCTGATGGGCTCCGCGGCCTTGACGGTGATCGCGCGACGGAACGGCAATGCGTGGCCGCACATGGCGCGGATCGCGGGCCGGACGAACAGCTCGAACGTCACCATCGTGCTGACGGGATTGCCGGGCAACCCGATCCACGGAATCCCGTGCAACAGGCCGAACCCCAGCGGCGCTCCGGGTCGCATGCGCACTCTCCAGAACCGCTGCTCGACGCCCAGCTCATCGAGCACAGCCCGGAGATGGTCGTGCTCGCCCACGCTGATGCCGGCCGTGGTCACCAGCAGGTCCGATTCCGATGCCCGCGCGAGGTGCGCGCGAAGACTCTCGGGTGAGTCGCCGGCGATGCCGAGACTGACCGGTTCACCGCCCGCCCGCCGCACGAGTGCGGCGATCGTGTGGGTGTTGCTGCTCGCGGTGCGCCGCCCGCTCAGAATGGCCTCGGGCTGGTCCACGTCCACGATCTCGTCCCCGCTCGCCAGAATCGCGACGCGCGGGCGTCGGTGGACCAGGGGGTGTGCCACCGCGAGCGAGGCCAGCACGCCCAGCTGGGCCGGGCCGAGCGGCGTGCCGGCGCGGAGCACGGTCTGCCCCTTCTGTATGTCTTCCCCTGCCTTGCGAATGTTCACGCCGGCATCGCGGTCGTGGAGGACGGTGACCGTCGCCTTTCCCACGTCGGTGTCTTCCTGCCGGATGACGCTGTCCGCGCCGCCGGGGACCGGCGCGCCGGTGAAAACGCGGATGCTCTCGCCCGGCCCCAGCGTCTTGGTCGGGAACCGCCCCGCCGGAACCTCCTCGACCACGCGGAGGCGCACCGGCGCGTTGGGTGAGGCCCCACGGACGTCGGCGCTTCGGGCCGCGTAGCCGTCCATGGCCGAGTTGGCCCAGGGCGGAATGTCGAGCGGGCTGATGATGTCTTCGGCGAGCACGCTGTCGAGCGCATCGTCGAGGGGAACCCGAAGCGCCGGCTGCGGTCGGACGTCGGCGAGGATGCGCCGTGCGGCATCCGCAGGGGCGAGGCCCGTCTCGATCACAGCAGCAGCGCCCGCTCCCACGCGATGTTCGCCAGCGTCTGAAGCCAATTGGTATCGCTGAAGGCGAGCACCGGACAGCGCGCGTCGGCTCCCGCCTCGCGGTCGTCGACGACCAGGGCCACCCACTCCGCCGCGTTCGGGGCGTCGGCGTCGTAGATGGGGCGGCCGCCCACCACCTTCCGCCACACCTCGACCTTGGGCAGGGAAGCGCGCTTGTATCCCTCGCACAGGACGATGTCGGCGCCGACCATGTATCGTCGGGCCAGTGCCACCGCGTCATAGTCGTCGGGCGTGCGCTCGAACAGCACCCTCAGGTCGGGCGCCGCGATGAGCGTCCGTTCAGCGCGGGCCTCCCGGAAGTGCCGGTAGGTATCGCTCCCGGGACGATCGACGTCCGCGGGGTGGTGGCCGTGCTTGATGGTCATGACGCGACGTCCGCGCCGCACGTATTCGCTCGCGAGCGCGACGGTGAGAGTCGTCTTGCCGGCGTTCTTGAGGCCGATCACCGTGATGAGCCGCATGGTCAGAGCGCCTCGGCGCGCGCCAGGTCGTCCGTGGTGTTCACGTTGAAGAAGAGCCTCTCGGGATCCCCGATCCGGCGGACGGCGTCGAGCGGGAGCCGCCCCACCCGGACGTCGGCATGGAAGCCGACGGCTCGAAGATCGCCCGCCGTGAGCCGGGCGGCGATGGCCGGTCCGCAGGCAGGCCCGTACGCTGCGCAGAGCGGCTCGACACCGTCCTTCCCGCCGTGACTCTCCGGCAGGAACGCATCCCAGTCGCCGAGGCCGCTCGCGAGCGCCCGGACCAGCTCGGTGGTCACGAAGGGCATGTCCCACGCGACGCAAACGACGGGCGCGGGTGCCTCGACGACAGCGGTGTAAATGCCGCCCAGCGCCCCGAGCCCCGGGCGCAGATCCCGGACGACGCGAAGCTCCGGACGCCACGTGCCCGCATCGGCGGCGTTAGCCACGAGCAGCGGCCACGTCCCGAGGGCAGCGGTCAGTGCGTCCGCGAGACGATCGAGTATCCGGACCCCGCCGACCCGCTCCAGCCCTTTAGGCCTGCCTCCGAGGCGCGTGGCCTCGCCGCCGGCAATGATCGCCCCGGCTACGCTGGGCAAGCCCACCGGCCCAGGTCAGGGAACGCCGGTGCAGTCGGCATAGAGCGTGGGGTCTTCCAGCACCCGCACGCGTTCCAGGCGAGCGCCCGCGGGCAGGCGCGCGGCGACCCGCTCGAACACGTAAGCCGCCATCGCTTCGCAGGTCGGCAGGGTTCGGGCAAACGCGGGCACGTCGCGATTGAGATACTTCCCGCCGAGCGGCTCGACGATCTCAGCGTTGAGAAGGCGGTCCAGCTCGGCGAGATCGATCAGCAGGTCGGGGGAAGCGTCCGGTGGGCCGGTCACGGTGACCGCGCAGCGATACTCGTGTCCGTGCGGGGGTTCCTCGGACAGCGCGCCGAACACCTCTCGATTGCGCTCGGGGCTCCACTCGGGCCGGTACAGGCGGTGGAGTGCATAGAAGCTCACGGTGCGGGTGAGCGAGATGGGCATGCCCGTGGCTACATGATGAAGCCGAGCCCGACCACGAACCACGGCGTCAGATTCCACTCCGACACGTCCGCCGTGATCGGTGTGATCCCGGCATTGAAGCTAGGTGGATAGGAGAGCTTCCAGAAGCTGGCCCGAGCCTCGGCGCGGAGGTGCAGTCGGTTGCCGAGAAACATTCTGAACCCTGCCGCCGGTGCGAAAAAGAACTTCTTCCCGAAGTTGTAGCGGGTCGTGTCGGCGGGCGTGCTGGTCGCGAATGCCGCCCCGGCGACGACGCCGGTGAAGGGCGCGAAGCCGTGCCAGGTCTTTCCTCCTGTCAGGTTCAGCGTAATGAACGCTTCGACGAACGTGACCTTCTGGTCCACGGGGCCGGAGACCTGCTGGCCTACGGCGTTGAACGGATCGACGATCAGGCGCTCGAGATTTCCGCGCTCGACGCCGAGACCGAGCGCGAGCGCGCGCGCGGCGCGCAGATCGTAGCGGAGGCCGAAGGTATAGCCGCTGTTCGGGCCCACACCGACTCGGCCACCGTCGCCCATGAACCGACCGCCGAGAAAGGTGATGCTGTTCCCCTTCGCGAGGTCCGAGTACGGGCTGCTCGCGGGTGGGTGACCGACCTGTCCGAGTGCGAGAGCGGGACAGGCAAGGGCGACGGCGAGGGCAAGCGGGGCCGCGGAAGTGCGCATCGGCGTCAGCACTGGCGGAGGTCGCGGCCGGTCATCTCGGCCGGCTGATCGAGCCCGAGGAGGCCGAGCACCGTGGGGGCCACGTCGCAGAGCGCGCCGCCGCCACGCAGCTCGGCGCAGCCGCTTCGCACCGCGACGAAGGGAACGGGGTTGGTCGTGTGGGCAGTGTGCACGGCGCCGGTCGTGGGATCGATCATGGTCTCCGCGTTGCCGTGGTCGGCCGTAATGAGGACGGTTGCGCCGGCCTTGTCCGCACTCCGCAGCACGCGGTCCAGGCAGCGGTCGACCGTTTCCACCGCCTTGATGACGGCGGGAATGACGCCGGTATGGCCTACCATGTCGGCGTTCGCATAGTTGCAGAGCACGAAATCGTGCGCCTTCGCTTCGATGGTGCGACAAAAGGCCTCGGTTACCCCGGTGGCGCTCATTTCCGGCGCGAGGTCGTACGTGGCCACCCGCTGCGAGGGGATCAGGCAGCGCTCCTCGTTCGGATACGGCGGCTCCACGCCGCCGTTGAAAAAGTAGGTGACGTGCGGGTACTTCTCCGTCTCCGCGGTGCGGAACTGGGACAGGCCGGCGTCGGCGAGGGCCTGGGCCAGAATCCGCGCCAGCGTGAACGGCGGAAACGCCTGTGGCAGCGGGAACGTCTGGTCGTACTGCGTCATCGTGACGCCCCGGAGGGCGGGGCGGTCCCGCACGTCGAACCCCTCGAACCCATCGACGCACGTGGCGGCTACGATCTGGCGCATCCGGTCGCTGCGGTAGTTGAAGAAGAAGACGGCGTCGCCGTCCCGCACGTGCGCCACCGGCACGCCGTCGCGGTAGTGCACCACCGGCTTGAGGAACTCGTCGGTCTCGCCCCGCTGATACGCCGCCTGGACGGCGAGCACCGGGTGGGTGATAGCTCCCCCCACGCCGTGCACGATCGCGTCGTAGGCGACCTTGGTGCGCTCCCATCGCCGGTCGCGGTCCATGCCGTAGTACCGGCCGCAGAGCGTCGCGACATCCACCCGGCTCCCCGCGATGCGCCGCATGTCCTGGAGGAGCGTCCGCACCACTTCCGCCCCCAGCGTCGGCGGTGCGTCGCGACCGTCGAGAAAGCCGTGGATCGCGATCGCCGGGACCTTGAGGCGCATGCCCAGCTCGATGCAGGCCAGAAGGTGGCGGTCGAGCGCGTGCACACCGCCCGGTCCGAGGAGGCCGATCAGATGCAGCGTCCCACCGGTCTGGCGCAGGTGCGCGCACAGCTCCACCAGCGGCTCGAGGCTGTAGAAGCTGCCGGTGCGGATGCTTTCGGAGATGCGGACGAGATCCTGCGGAACGACCCGGCCGGCACCGAGGTTGAGGTGCCCGACCTCGCTGTTGCCCATCTGTCCCTCGGGGAGCCCGACCCGGAGCCCGCTCGCGGCGAGCAGTGTCCGGGGCATCGACGACCACAACCGGTGCCAGACCGGGGTCTCGGCCAACTCGATCGCGTTGCCCTCGCGCGCCTCCCGGTAGCCCCAGCCGTCCAGGACGACGAGCGCAACCGGGCGGCGCCCGCTTCGGTTTGACATGGCTCTCCGCGGACTCTACTATGCGCGACGGTGACTCAAGCGCCCCAATCTAGTCCCACCCTCCGCCGGCTACCAGCCTGCATACCGGCGCTCTTCCTGCTCGCCGTCACGTCACTCAGCGCGCAGGCTCGGGGCACACTCACGGGCGCAACCGAGCTCCGCCGGGGCATCGGCGGCATCGTGCTCGCTACCCTGCCGGATGGGGCGCGCGTCAGCACCGGCAAGATTCAGAGCGGCTGGGTGGAAGTGACATTGAGCGGCTGGATCATCGGCGGCTCAGTCGGCGCCACGCTGCGCGACGGGTTCGACGTCATGGTCACCGCCGCGGACGGCGAGAACCTGCGCGAGGCGCCCAACGGGCAGATCGTCGCCCGGTTCCGGAAGGGCACGCTGCTCCGGAAGCTCGGCGCCAAGGACGGCTGGGTGCGCGTCAAGCGCACCGGATGGGTGCCGCGCCGCCTGGTCGCCGCGCCGATCGAAACCGCCGCGCTGACGCCGCGCCAGAACCCCGCGCCGGCCAAGCCGGCACCGCAGAAGAGCCCTCCGGTCAGGCCGGCCCAGGCCCCGCGGGCGGCCGCGCAGCGGCAAGCCCCCGCGGCGTCTCAGGTGGTCTCGACGGCCAGCGGCGACGAGGTCCGGGTGGAGGCTGCCAAGGCCTCGACGCTCGCCGCCACGCCGGATGGCGGGCAGCTGGCCACGCTCCAACCCGGGACCGGTGGCCGCGTGGTCGCGCGCGCGGGCGACTGGGTTCGGGTGCAGCTCGAAGGGTGGGTTCGCGAGAGCGACCTCAAGCCCGCGACGGACGGTACGCTCATCGGGGTCTCGGCGGCGGAGATCCGCGCCGACCCGCAACGCTACATCGGGAAGACCGTCGAATGGCGGGTGCAGTTCATCGCCATCCAGACGGCCGATGAGCTTCGGTCCGAGCTCCCCGCGGGGCAGCCGTTTCTCCTCACCCGCGGACCGCTGCCCGAGCCCGGATTCGTTTACATCATTGTCCCGAGGGACCAGCTGAGCCAGTTCTCGGCGCTCGCTCCACTGCAGGCGCTGACGCTGCGCGTGGTCATCCGGGCGCCGCGCACCAAGTATCTGGCCACTCCGGTGGTCGAGCTGGCGTCGGTCGTCGACGGAGTATCGCGGTGAACGATCTGCTCAAGCAGCGCATCCTCCGCGCGCTCGAAACGCTGAGCGACGAGCGGGCGTATGAGGTACTGGACTACGCAGAGTTCCTCTCGAGCAAGTACGCCGAACGGGCCCGGTCTGGTGGCTTACTCGCGAAGCTGACGGAGACGGTCGAGGACACGATGCGGGCCGGCAAGCTCCCGATCCAGGCGATCAGCGGGACGATGGGCCTGGTGGACAGCGCCGCGAAGGTCATGAAGGGACTCGCCGCGGCGGGTCAGGCAGTGGTCGAGGAAGCGGTACGCGCCGGCGAGCGCGACCACACCGAGCCGCCGTCCCCGCCGCCACCGACCGACCGGAACGCGGGATAGCCCCCTTACCTCTTACCTCACTTCTTACCCCTCACCTTTCACCCGAACATGGCCGCTCCCGCGGAGTCCCAGACCGACCCCAGGTCGTCAGCCGAAGCGCAGTTCGTCCGCGGCATCGGTCCGCTCGCTGCGGTTTCGCTCGTGGTCGGCTCGATGATCGGGTCGGGGATCTTCATCGTCTCCGCCGACATCAGCCGGCAGGTGTCGAGCCTCGGGGCGGCCGGGTTGCTGCTCGTCTGGGCGATCACCGGGGTCGTGACGGTCATCGGTGCGCTGACATACGCAGAGCTGGCGGGGATGATGCCGAACGCGGGCGGGCAGTATGTCTTCCTGCGTGAAGGCCTGGCGCCGTCCGCCGGCTTCCTCTACGGGTGGACGCTCTTCACCGTCATCCAGAGCGGCACCATCGCGGCCGTGGCCGTGGCGTTCGGCCGTTTCCTCGGCGTGCTGATCCCGAGTCTCACGCCCGACGTGTTCCTCAAGCTCGGGTCGTTCGACATGCCGGGCGGTACCATCCAGCTCGGGCTCTCCCCGCAGCGGGTCGTGGCGATCGTCATGGTGGCGGTGCTGACTGCGGTCAATATCCGTGGCGTCCGCCTCGGCGCCGGGATCCAGAGCGTCTTCACTGTCGCCAAGGTCGGAGCGCTGGCCGCGCTGATCCTGCTCGGGCTCACGGTCTTCCGCCGGCCTGATGTCGCCGCGGAGAACTTCGGGTCGTTCTGGGGCACGGGTGACTGGAGTCTCGCGGCCCTGCCGGTGCTCGGCGCCGCGATGGTTGGCTCGCTGTTCTCGAGCGACGCCTGGAACAACGTCACCTTCGCCGGCGCCGAGGTGAAGGAGCCGCGCCGGAACATCCCGCTCGCGCTGGGCCTGGGCACGGGTCTCGTGAGCCTGCTCTACGTGATCGCGAACGTGGCGTATCTCAACGTCCTTCCGTTCCACGGGGACGCTGCCGGGGCCGACGTCTTCGCCCGCGGCATCCAGTACGCCGCACAGGACCGCGTCGCCACCGCGGCCATGGAAGCGATGGTCGGGCCGGCGGGCGCGACCGTGATGGCGGTCGCCATTCTCATCTCGACGTTCGGCTGCAACAACGGACTCATCCTGGCGGGGGCCCGCGTGTACTACGCCATGGCACGCGACCGGGTGTTCTTCCGGCCGGCCGGTACGTTGCACCCGGAGTTTCGGACGCCGGTGTTCGGCCTCGTGGCCCAGGCGTTGTGGACGATGGTTCTCTGCGTGAGCGGTACCTACAGCGAGTTGCTCAATTACGTGGTGTTCGCGGCGCTGCTCTTTTATCTGCTGACGGTCGTGGCGCTGTTTCGGTTGCGCCGGCTCCGGCCCGACGCGCCGCGACCCGTACGGGCGGTCGGATATCCCGTGCTTCCGGCGCTCTATATCGTCGCCATCGCGTTCCTCCTCGTCGTGCTGCTCGTGGATCCGAAGCAGCGGCTCTATTCCGGCCTCGGGCTTCTGATCGTCCTGCTCGGCGTTCCGATTTACGGCCTGTGGCGGAGAGCCGCACGGTGATCGCGTGGCGATCGCCAGGGAGCGCTCTCGCTGCCCTCGCGCTCGCGACGGCGGCGTGCTCCTCCCAGCGGGGGTCTCAAGCCTCGGCCCCGGCGGCACCGCCGCCGGCGGCGGTCGGACGTCTCTCCGAGGAGTATTTCGCCGGCTTCATCGAGCGCTTTCCCGAGGAGGCGACCTTCCTCGGTGCGTCCCAGGCGCCCGCCGACCGGCTGACCGATCTCTCGGCCGGCGCGCGCCTGGCCTGGGAGGCGCGAGAGGATGCCTGGCTCGCGCGGCTTCAGGTCATCGACCCAGCGGGGCTTCCCGACGCCCAAGCCGCGAGCTACGGCATCGTGCGGGAGCGGATCGAGGCCTCCCGCGCATCCCGCGTGTGCCGCCTCGACCTCTGGCGAGTGAGCCAGGTCGATGGATGGCAGGTGACCATTCCGCGCCTCGGCGTGCTCCAGCGGGTCGACACGCCCGCCGCGCGGGCCGCGGCGCTGGCGCGGTGGCGAGCCGTTCCGCACCTCGTCGATCAGGACCTCGCCAATCTTCGCGAGGGCATGCGATCCGGATACACCGCTCCCAAAGGCAACGTCGCGGCGGTGATCAAGCAGGTCGACGCGCTGCTGGCGGCGGCGCCGGAGGCTTCTCCGTACGCTGTCCTGGCCAAGCGTGACTCGACTCCCGCATTCCGGGCCGCGGTCGTCGCCGCCGTGCGGGACGAGATCGATCCGGCGTTGCGCCGGTACCGGCGGTTCCTCGCCGAGGAGTACCTCCCCGTGGCGAGGGCCGACGTCGGGGTCTCGGCCATTCCGAACGGCGCCGACTGCTATCGCGCCCGCATCCGATTCTACACGACGCTCCCCCTCGAGCCGCGGGCCGTGCACGAGCTTGGGCTCACCCAGATGGCGCGAATCGAAGGCGAGATGCGCACGATCGCCGAGCGCAGCTTCGGCACGAGTGACGTGCCCGGTCTGCTCCAGCGCCTCCGCACCGATCCTCGGTACCTGTATCATTCCCGTGCGGACTTGATCGCCCAGGCGGACAGCGCCATCGACCGTGCCCATGCCGCCATGCCGAAATGGTTCGGACGGCTGCCGGTCGCGGGTGTGATCATCGATCCCTGCCAGCCGTTCGAGGAAGCGGCCGGCTGTCCCGGCTCGTATGTCCCGCCGGCGGAAGACGGCAGCCGCCCCGGGAGATACCGTATCAACGCCGGTGA
Source organism: uncultured Gemmatimonadaceae bacterium (assembly GCA_964519805.1). Taxonomy (GTDB): domain Bacteria; phylum Gemmatimonadota; class Gemmatimonadetes; order Gemmatimonadales; family GWC2-71-9; genus DASQPE01. The sequence goes on along the minus strand of CAZFKN010000001.1, from coordinate 36,152 downwards.
CCCGACGTCCCGCCCCCGCGCGAGCGGCGAGGCGACCGCATTTCACGAGACGATTCCCGGGCATCATCTCCAGGTAGCGATCGCGCAAGAGCGCGCCGGCGCCGATCACGCGTCGCGGTTCCTGTTCAACAGCGGTTTCGTCGAGGGCTGGGCGCTCTACGCCGAGCGGTTGGCGGACGAGATGGGACTCTACAACTCGGACCTCGCCCGACTCGGGCTCCTCTCCAACGATGCGCTCCGCGCGGCGCGGCTCGTCGTCGATCCCGGCATGCACGCCCTCGGCTGGACCCGGCAGCAGGCCATCGACTACATGCTCGCCCACACCGACCAGTCGCATGGGTTCATCGAATCGGAGGTGGACCGCTACATCATCTGGCCCGGTCAGGCAACCGCGTACATGGTCGGTCGGCTCGAGATCGAGCGACTCCGGGCGGAGGCGCAGGCGAAACTGGGTCCGCGCTTCGATATCCGGATCTTTCACGATCGCGTCCTGGAGGGCGGCAGCGTACCCCTCGGGGTACTGCGGGGACGCATCGAGCAATGGCTTGCGGGTGCTTGATTTCGGTCGCTCCGGCCCCTAGACTTCGAGATGGCACCGTTACCGCCCGGCCCGCTGGTCGTCCCGCCTGGACGTCTGCGGGCCGCTGTGTATCCGCCACCCGAGCCCGCATGAGCCGTATCCGCCAAGCCGCCGGACTCACGTTCGATGATGTGCTCCTCGTGCCCCGGCACTCCACGGTGCACCCGCGCGACGTTTCGACCAAGAGCCGCCTCACCCGTACCATCCCCCTCAATGTTCCGCTCGTCTCCGCCGCGATGGACACGGTGACCGAAGCTGACATGGCCATCGCAATGGCCCGGGCGGGCGGCATCGGCGTCATCCACAAGAACATGTCGGTCGAGCGGCAGGCGGCCGAGGTGGATCGGGTGAAACGCAGCGAGAGCGGGATGATCTTGAACCCCATCACGCTCGGGCCGGACCGTCCGGTGCGAGAAGCCTACGCGCTCATGCGCCGCTTCAAGATCTCCGGCGTTCCGATCGTGGACGGCGACGGACGCCTCATCGGCATCATCACCAATCGTGATCTCCAGTTCGAGCGCAATCTCGAGCAGCCGATCCGGGAGGCCATGACGAAAGAGAAGCTCGTCACCGCCCCGGTCGGCACCGACCTCGATGAGGCCGAGCGGATTCTCGCGCGGCACCGCATCGAGAAGCTGCCCGTCGTGGACGCCAAGGGCGTGCTCAAGGGGTTGATCACCGTCAAGGACATCTTCAAGCGCCGCGAGCATCCCGATGCCAACAAGGATCACCACGGTCGACTTCGGGTAGCGGCCGCGCTGGGCGCCGCGCCGGACACGCTGACGCGCGCGCGGGCGCTCGTGGGCTCGGGCGTGGATGTACTGATCGTGGACTCCGCGCACGGGCACAGCGAGGGCGTGCTGAAGACCGTGGACGCGGTCCGCGAAGCGTTCCCGGACGTGCAACTCGTGGCCGGCAACGTGGCGACCGAGGCGGGCGCCCGCGAGCTGGTCCGCCGGGGCGCGGATGCCGTGAAAGTGGGCATCGGGCCCGGCAGTATCTGCACCACCCGGGTCGTGACCGGGGTCGGTGTTCCTCAGGTCACGGCCATCATGGACGCGGTCCGCGGCGCGGGCGAGGTGCCGATCATCGCCGACGGCGGCATCAAGTACTCCGGTGACGTCGTGAAGGCCATCGCCGCCGGCGCTTCGTCCGCAATGATGGGCTCGATGCTCGCCGGCACCGAGGAGAGCCCCGGCGAGTCCGTGCTGGCCGAAGGTCGTCGCTACAAGATGATCCGCGGGATGGGCAGCTTGGCCGCCATGCAGGACGGCTCCGCCGACCGGTATTTCCAGGAGGGCGAGATGACGCCCACCAAGATGGTGCCCGAGGGCATCGAGGGCCGTGTCCCCTACAAGGGACCGGTGGCCGATGTGCTCTACCAGATGGTGGGCGGCTTGCGCAGCGGCATGGGATACGTCGGCGCGGCCGACATCGCCGCGCTCCAGTGTGATGTGGAACTCATCCGGATCACGTCGGCTGGCCTCCGCGAATCCCACCCGCACGACGTCACCATCACCCGGGAAGCACCGAACTACAGTGCCTGACCCGACCGCGTGAACAGTGAACCGTAGACAGTGAACAGGGGACTCCGAGCATTACCGGAACCCCCTGTTCACTGTTCACTATTCACCGTTTACTGCAGTTCCATCCTCACCCGGACACTCCATGAGCCTCTTCCGCCGCAAGGATATCGCGGGCCTTCAGACCGAGGTCGCCATCGACCAGAGCCTGAAGCGCGCCCTGGGCCCGGTCAATCTCGTATTCCTTGGCATCGGCGCGATCATCGGCGCCGGCATCTTCGTGCTCACGGGCCAGGCGGCGGCCGCCTATGCGGGTCCCGCGATCGTCTGGTCGTTCGTGATCGCGGGGAGCGCGTGCGCGCTGGCCGGCCTGTGTTACGCCGAGTTCTCCTCGATGATCCCGGTCGCGGGTTCGGCGTACACCTACGGCTACGCGACGCTCGGTGAGCTCGTCGCCTGGATCATCGGCTGGGACCTGATCCTCGAGTATCTCTTCGCGGCGTCGACGGTCGCCGTCGGCTGGTCCGGCTACGTGGTGTCGTTCCTGAAGGACTTCGGCATCAACATCCCGGCGGAGTTCAGGTCGGCGCCGTACGTACACACCGTGGTGGCGGACGCGAAATGGTGGAACGTGTGGCAGTTATTCACCGAGGGCTGGTCGTCCACCGGTGCCGTCCTCAATCTCCCCGCCATGTTCATCGTCGTTTTCATCACCATCCTCCTCATCATCGGCATCACCGAGTCCGCGACGTTCAACGACGCCATCGTCGTCATCAAGGTCACGGTGGTCCTGCTCTTCATTGCGTTCGGACTGGCGTACATCAACCGGGACAACTGGGTGCCGTTCGTACCACCGCAGGAGGGACCGGGCAAGTACGGCTGGAGCGGCGTGTTGCGGGGCGCATCCGTGATCTTCTTCGCGTACATCGGGTTCGACGCGGTTTCGACCGCCGCCCAGGAGACGAAGAAGCCGCAGCGCGACATGCCGATCGGCATCCTCGGCTCGCTCGCGATCTGTACCGTGCTCTACATCGCGGTCGCGCTGGTCCTGACCGGAATCGTCAAGTACACGCAGCTCGGCGTCCCCGATCCCATCGCGGTCGGCGTCAATGCCGCCGGCCCCGGTCTCGCCTGGCTCCGTCCGATCGTGAAGATCGGCGCCATCGCCGGCCTCACCTCGGTGATTCTCGTGATGCTGCTCGGCCAGCCGCGGATCTTCTACACGATGTCCAAAGACGGCTTGCTTCCCCCGGTCTTCGCGGCGGTGCATCCGAAGTTTCGGACGCCGTGGCTCGCCAGCCTCCTCACCGGCGTGTTCGCGATGGCGATGGCCGGGCTGCTGCCGATCGGGCTGCTGGGGGAGCTGGTGTCGATCGGCACCCTGCTCGCGTTCGCCATCGTCTGCGCCGGCGTCCTCGTGCTCCGGTACACCGATCCGGCGCGGCCCCGTCCGTTCCGCACTCCCTGGGTGCCGGTCGTGCCGTTCCTCGGGATACTGGCGTGCGTCTATCTCATGATCCAGCTGCCCAAGGACACGTGGGCCCGGCTCGTCGTCTGGATGGCGATCGGGCTCGCGATCTACTTTTTGTACGGCAGGAAGCACTCGAAGGTGGGGCAACGGACTGCGTAAACGTGAACGGTGAACAGTGAACAGGTGGTTCCGTCATGGCGACCCTGTTCACTGTTTACCGTTCACCGTTTACTCTTTTGGTATGCCCTTCACATTGACGGACGCCGATCGCACCGCGGCCACAGGCCTGGCCGCCATCCTCCATTCGGGCCAGCGGATCTGTCTCACCACCCACGTGAATCCCGACGGCGACGGACTCGGTAGCGAGGCCGGTCTGGCACACCTGCTCCGCGCCCAGGGATGCGACGTAGCGATCACGAACCCCTCACTCACGCCGCAGCGATTCAAGTTTCTGCTCGACGATCTGCCCGGCGTCGATCGCTCGCCCGAAGCGGTGAAGGAGCTCCGGCGGGCCGACGTCATCATCGTGCTGGACATTTCGGACCTCGGACGGCTGGGCATGCTGGCGGAAACCGTGCGGGAACGCGGCGTGCCCGTGGCCTGCATCGACCACCACGTGAGCCCCGGTTCGCTGCCCGAGGGGCCCCGCTACGTCGATCCCACCGCCGCGGCGACCGGCGAGCTGGTCTTCGAGCTGGCGTTCGCGAACGGGTGGCCGGTCACGCAGGCGGCCGCCCGGGGTCTCTATGTCGCGGTGCTCACCGACACCGGGGGCTTCCGCTTCAGCAACACGCACCCCCGCACGCTCCGGATCGCGGCGGAGCTGCTCGAGACGGGCCTCGATCCGGAACAGATCTACCTCGACGTCTATGCCCGTGCCCCCGAGGGCCGTCCCCGGCTGTTTGCGGAGGCGCTCCAGACGCTCGTCGTCGAGCCGGAGATCGGCCTCGCCTGGGTGACCGTGCCTCCCGGTGCGATCGAACGGCTTGGGGTCTCCTCGGACGACCTCGACGGCGTGGTCGAGTTCCCGCGCTCGATCGAGGGCGTGAAGATGGCGCTCTTGTTCCGCGAAGTCTCCCAGGGACGGGTGAAAGTCTCGTTGCGCTCGGTCGGGAGCGTCGACGTAGCGTCGTTCGCGAAGCAGTTCGGCGGCGGCGGCCACACCAAGGCTTCCGGCCTCGCCTTGCCCGGCGCGCTCGCCGACGTGCAGGACACCGTCTTGACCGCCGCGCGCACGTATCTGGCGGGCAATGGGCGGGTTTGATATCTCCGGCCGGCGCATCTTATATTGCCGAATCCGACGGTAGGAATTACGGAATCGGCATTATGGACACGATCGAACGCATTGAGCGCACGCTGGATACGCTTCGGCCCTATATCGCGTCACACCGCGGTCAGGTCGAGGTCGTCGACTTTGACGAACAGGATGGCCGGCTCCTTCTGCGTTTGGGGGGAACCTGCCACGGGTGCTCGGCGTCCACGATCACGCTCAAGCAGGGGATCGAGCACCGCCTCCGCGAGATGGTCCCGGAAGTAAAGTCCGTCGAAGCCGTCTGAGGACAGTCGTGGCCGAATCCCTCGAAGCACGCGTCACCTCCGCGCTCGCGCGCGTCCGGAACCCCCGTCTCGACACCGATCTCCTATCCGCCGGCATGATCCGGGACCTGAGCGTCACCGACGATGGTAAGGTGGCGTTCACGTTCCTCCTGTCGCGGGACGACCCCGCGACCCTCGTGCGCGAAGCCCGGGCCGCCCTGGCCGCAATCGAGGGCGTCCGGAAGGAGGACGTGAAGATCAGTGTCGTCGATCCCTCCGGTCCCGCCCGCGCTACTCACGCGCCACCCGGCGCCTCCCCCGTCGCCCCCCCGCCGCCCCTGCCCCCCGAGCAGCCGAATCTGGGCCGCATCGTGGCGGTCTCGTCGGGGAAGGGCGGCGTCGGGAAGTCCACCGTGGCCGCCAATCTCGCCGTGGCGCTCGCGGCGGCCGGGCACGCCGTTGGCCTGATGGATGCCGACGTCTACGGACCCAACATTCCGCGGATGTTCGGCATCTTCGACAAGCCGCCGGTCCTCGAGGGAAAGATTCGCCCCCTCGTGGCGTTCGGCGTCAGGCTCATGTCCCTCGGCTTTCTGGTGGAGCGCGACGCGCCTGCCATCTGGCGTGGTCCGATCATCATGAAGGTGGTCCAGCAGTTTCTGCGCGACGTCGACTGGGGCCAACTCGACTACTTCATCGTGGATCTCCCACCCGGCACCGGCGACGCGCAGCTGTCGCTGGTGCAGGCGACCCACGTGGCTGGCGCACTGATCGTGACCACCCCGCAGGAAATGGCGGTCGGTGACGCGCTGCGGGGTGCCAAGATGTTCGAACGAGTGGGCGTGCCGGTGGTTGGCGTGGTGGAGAACATGAGCGGCTTTACCGATCCGGAGACCGGCAAGCGTATCGACTTCTTCTCGGCCGGCGGCGGCCGGCGTCTGGCTGCGGAGATCGGGGCGCCGCTCCTGGGCCAGGTGCCGCTCCAGCCGGGCCTGGCCCAGCTCGCCGATGGCGGCCGTCCGATCGTCGTGGCGGAGCCGGGCAGCCCGGCTGCCGCAGCCCTCCGGGAGATCGCGGAGTCGCTTCACCAGAGGGTCGGGGGTCGGTCGTTCGCGCTCCCCATTCTCAAGGGCTAGCGCGACACCCTCCGGCCATGCCGGCCGTCACCCTCCTCACCGACTTCGGTCTCTCCGACGCGTACGTCGCCGAGCTGCGCGGCGTGCTGCTGTCGTCGGCGCCCGGCGTCGCGCTCGTGGACATCACGCACGCCATCCAGCCGGGAGACGTGCGTGCCGCGGCGTACGTGCTGGGTCGGGCCTGGCACCACTTTCCGCCCGGCACCGTCCACCTCGCGGTCGTGGATCCGGGAGTCGGCACCCCACGGGCCGCGCTGGCGCTCCGCGCTCGCGGGCACTTCTTCGTGGGGCCCGACAACGGACTGTTTACCCCGGTGCTGCGCGACACGGCGGTCGAGGCCGTCACACTCCCGACGCCGTCCACGGCGGCTCCGACGTTCCATGGCCGCGACGTGTTTGCTCCCGCTGCCGCGGCGATTGCTTTTGGTGCGCCGCTCTCATCGTTAGGCCCGCCGTTTCCGGGCATCCCCGAGCGGCTGGCGACGGCCGAGCCGAAGTATGAGGGAAAGAGCGTGGTGGGCGAAGTGATCTACGTCGATCGCTTCGGCACGCTGGTCACCAATCTCACGCCTGAACACGTGCCGGCGTACGCCACGCTCCAGGTGGAGGATCTTGATCTGGGGCCGCTTAGGCGGACCTTTGGCGACGTGGTCGCGGGCGGGCTGGTGGCCTTCGTCGGGTCGGACGGCTCGGTCGAGATCGCCGTCAGGAACGGATCAGCGGCGCGGCGGCTGGGCCTTGGCGTGGGCGGGCAGGTGCGGGTCCGTCTGGGTTAGGGCCCGGCGCCCGGCGCCGGGGCGGGCCCCGCGATTCGGGCGAATGCCCTTCGGAACAGTCCCCACAGCTTCCATATCAACAGGACGGAGAGCGTGACCAGCACCAGCACGATGCCGCCGGTCACGATCGGGTGTGTGGCCGCGAGCCACGAGAGCCCGACCGCCGCCGCATCCTCCAGCGCGCTCAGAATCCAGTTGCTGAACGGCTCCGGGCTCGTGTTCGCCGCGGCCCGCGTGGTGGCTTTGGCGCCATGGGACGTGAGCGCCACGCTCCCGGCCAGCAGCGCCGCGCAGATCTTCCAGGGCTCCGGTACCTGGGCGAACGACGCATACGCGAGGAGTGCCGCGGCCGGCGGCCGGATGAAGGTGTGCAGCGTGTCCCACGCGGTATCGACGAGCGGGATCTTGTCGGCGAAGAACTCGACCACAAACAGAACCAGCGCGATTCCCCAGACCACGGGCTGGGCGAGCACGCCGAGGGATGGGGGAAGGTGAATGATCCCGAAGCGGTCGAGGAGGCCCGCCGTGGCGACCGTCGCGTAGAGGTTGAGCCCTGAGGCGAAGGACGTGCCGAGGGTGAAGCCGAGCGTCTCCAGCGGCGACATGCGGGCTCCGGGTGCCGGGCGCCTGAAGCATAGCAGCCGGAGCCGCGCCGCGCCTCAGTTCGCCCAGTCGATTGCGACGCCGCCGATCGTGGTGGTGAGGGTGATGTCGAGGTGCCGCTCCGCCTGATCGTAGCCCGGCGTCACCCACTCGTTGCCCCGCCGGATCAGCCCGCCGTGGTCGAAGCTCGTGAGCAGGCGATCCATTGTGATGCGGACGCCGGCCTTTCGCGGGAGCCGGAGGCGGAGCTCCGTGACGGCAAGGCTCAGCTCCGCGCGCTGGGACCCCGTCCACGCACCCCCGAAGTCGAGCGTCATCCGGCCGATGCCGCCCTCCACGCGGATCTGATCGCAGCGGCTGTTGCCCAGCTTGAGAATCGACACCTCCGCCGCGCCGGCGGAGATGTCGGCCGTTCGGCAGCGGATGGGGTTGGGCTGCGAGAAGCGAACCAGGGTGCGACTTGCCCCCGCTTCGAGTCGGAGCTCCGCGAGGCGGAGACCCCCGACATCGAGCTCCGCCTCGACCGCTCCCAGCGACACCGACAGCCCCAGGTCCGGCTGGGGCGACAGTTCGACCACGGCGTCCTGCTGCAGTTGATGCCGGGACACGACCCGGAGACCCGGACCGCCTACGGCCTCCACGCCCAGCAACACGGCGTCCTGCGGTGGGTCGTAGCGGGAGAGGGGGACGAAGCGATCGGGGTCGTAGGCGAGGGCCATCCGGTATAGCTCGTTCGGCCGGCCGGGCACCAGGCGCAGCCGACCTGCGGCGAATTCGAGCCGCGCCGCGAGGCGGCTCTCGCCGTGCAGCTGGCGGTAGGTGGTGAACGGGCGCATCGTCTGGGCCGGCAGCACCCCGGCCCAACAGACGAGCGCCACGCCCCAGCCTGCGGCGCTCATCGAGATCAACGGCCCGCGTCGTGCCGGGTGCCGGGACGCGCGCCGGGACCCCATTCCGGCCGCCGCACGGCCGGCACGCCGAACTGCGGTGTGGCCCACAGATACTCGTCGGTCAGCGCCTCCGGCGGGATGAGCCGCCCGGCGAAGCTCTCGCGGACACCGGCCCGGCTCAGGAGCGCCGCACCGAACCCGACGGTGGCCATCAGCCACGTGACCAGCACCGCAGCCCCGCGGACGATCTCGCCGGCCACCGGTACCCAGCCGAAAATGGACCAGGCGGCCCACAGCACGAACAGGCCCGCCAGACCCGCGAGCAGGTAGCGATAGCTGTTGGGGGATCCCAGCGTCGCGCCCTGAGCCAGCCGCCGCCGGGTGTAGGTCTCGCCGATGGCGTGCGCGACGGCGAGATAGCCGCCGACGACTCCAAGGATGGCGAGCAGCACGTACACGACGACCGCGAACGGCAGAAGGAGGATACCGGCGACGCTCAGCACCAGCCCGACGATCACCATCCCGAAGGTTGGCAGGATGAGAATCTGACCAACGAGCCCGGTGAAGAACGCGCGGCCGAACGAGTGGGATACGGTATCCGAAACGACCTCGAGGTTGGGGCGGGCGAACGTCACCAGGCCGACGCCCAGGGCGGCCAGCGTCAGAAACACGCCCAACACACCGGCCACGTTCCGCACCGTCATGGCGACGGGCGACAGCGGAGCGATGCCCGACACAGCGGGGGCGCTCAGCGTTCGCACCTCCCCGTCGATCTCTCCGCCTTCGTCTTTGACGTCGCCACGCAGGGCCAGGACGTCGCCCGAGACGACCGCGCCAGGATGGACGTGCACGTCGCCATCCACGGCGACGAGATTGCCGAGCAGCCGTCCGTAGACGTTTGCGTCCCCCCGCACCACGAGCACGTGGCCGGTCACCGTCTCGGAAGATCCGATGGTGAAGTCTCCCAGGTGCGCCTGACCGTCCGTTACCGTGATCCGACTCTCGGGCCCGGGATTCGGCAGAGCGCCGCGGACGGCGCGCTCGATGACCTCCGGGCGGCTCAGGTCCCGCAACTCCACCGTGGGTCCGCCCGCGGGAGCCGGTGCCAGAATCGTGGGTTTGGGTTTCGGGGGAGTCTGAGTGATCTGCTGGACGACGAATGCGCGGACGGTTTCGATGACGCCGTGCATATGGCGCATCGCGCACGGCGCCGCGTGCGCTGGCGGGGCCCACACGGGGAGCAGGCCCAGCGCGACCAGGATCTGGCTACCGGTTCGCATGGGGCACCCGCTGCGTCGGAACCGCGAGGAGGTGCCGCAGCGCGAAGATGCCGCTCACGTACATCAGCGACATCACCGCCGAGGCGATGGCCAGTCGGCCGGGCGCGTCGACGAGGCTCCGGAAGCCGCTGAACCACGGCTGCTCGATCAGATTGAGGGCAGCGCCGCGCAGGCCGACCCAGGCCCAGCGCCCGGCCTCGCCCTGGAGCCAACTACCCGCGGCAAACAGCGTGTCCCGGTTGGCGAGCGTCCAGACCACGCTTCCCGCCATCGAGCCCACCAGCGCGATGACCACCGCCGCGGCGATTGCGATCGACTTCTTCGAGGCGAAGAGCCGGCGCCGCGCCGCCTGGAGCGCGCGGATCGCGAACGGATCCGGGATGTAGACCGAGGCCATCACCCGGTCGGCAAAATCGGCGCGGGGCCAATGGATCGGCAGCGCCCCGAGCTGCGCGCTCAGCGCCTCTTCGGCGCGCACCAGCTCGAGGCAGCTCGAGCAGGCGTCCAGGTGACGCACCAGTTCAGGCGCGCGGATGCCGGCGAGCCAGGCGTCGAGCTCGTCGGGGCCGAGGTGCAGTTGCGGAGAGTCACCGTTCATCGTGGACCCCTTTACGATGGCCAGAAAGGGAAGGTTTCATTCGCGCAAGTGTGCGAGCGCTTGCCTCAACTCATTGCGCGCGCGGTGGATGTACGTCTTCACGGTGCCTAACGGAAGGTTCAGAATGTCGGCGATTTCCTCGTAAGCCCGACCCTCGACGTGACGGAGCAGAATGCAGGAGCGGTACTCGGGACGGAGCTGGCCGATCGCCTGCTCGATCTGCCCGCCCAGCTCCCGCGCCTCGACCGCGTCGAGCGGCGACTCCTGGCGGTCACCGATCTGAAGTGCCGTTGCCTCGACCGCCTCCGGCGTCTCGGCGTGGGGCGAGCCCTCGAGCGAAAGGGTGTCCAGTTCCCGGCGGCGCAAATGATCGATCGCCGCATTGTTGGCGATCTTGAAGATCCAGGAAGAGAACTTGAACTCGGGTCGGTAGGATTCAATTGCGTTGAGCGCCTTGACGAAAGTCTCCTGGGCAAGGTCCTCGGCCAGCTCCCGGTCGCGGACCATCCGGTAGAGCAGCGAGAAGAGCGGCCGCTCGTAGCGGCGGATCAGCTCGCGGTAGGCGGCCTCCTCACCGGCCCGGGCGAGGGCGACGATTTCCTGATCGCTTCTCGCGGCCAGCTCCGCCTTAGGTGCCACGCGCGAGCCTCGCGCTTGCGGAGCGGTTTCCCCGCGCGCTACATTGAGCGGCTATGTTAGCCTCAGATCAGAAGTTACCGGTCGCGGGCGGACCCGAGAAGCGGGCCTATGTCCGGGCCACGTTCTCGGCGATCGCGCCCACCTACGACCGCCTCAACCGGCTGCTGAGCCTGAGGCTCGATCTGCGCTGGCGACGTTACGCGGTCGATCGGCTGGGCTGGGAGCGGGCGCCGCAGGGAATCTATCTCGACCTGTGCGCCGGCACCCTCGACTTCGCCGCGATCCTGGCACGCAAGCGGGGCTTCGGAGGGCGCGTCGTGGGCGCCGATTTCGCGCGGCCCATGCTGGAGCGTGGCCGTCACAAAGCGGAGCGCCTCGCGCCGGTGACGGCCGACGCGCTCGAGCTTCCGTTCCCCGACTCGGTCTTCGATGGCGCGATGGTCGGCTGGGGGATGCGCAATCTGGTGGATCTGGATGCCGGGCTCGCGGAGGTCGCCCGCGTCCTCAAACCCGGCGCTCGGCTCGTCGTGCTGGACATGGCGACCCCGGTCCGGGCGCCGTTGCGCGCGCTCTACCTGTTCTACTTCGAGCGGGTCCTGCCACGCGTCGGCCGGTGGGTGTCGAAACATAGAACGGCCTACCAGTGGCTACCAGAGTCGACGCGGACGTTCCCACGCCCACCGGAGCTGGCGGGTCACATGACGGCGGCCGGCTTTACCGACGTCCGCTTCCGGCTGTTCCTCGGCGGGGTGACGGCGTTTCACATCGGCGCTCGGCGCTGATGTTTTCCGACCTCCATGCCTACGTGGCGGAGCTGGAACGGCTCGGACAGCTCCGCCGAATCACGGCTCAAGTCGATCCGCGCCTCGAGGTATCCGCCATTGCACAGCGGGTGGTCCGCGAGAATGGCCCGGCGCTCCTGTTCGAGCGAGTGCGCGGCGCGGCGTTCCCCCTGGTCATGAACCTGTTCGGCTCGAGGCGACGTATCGAGCTGGCGCTGGGCCGGCACCCTGAACAGATCGGGCAGGAGCTGATCAGCGCGGTGCAGGGGCTCAACCCGCCCTCGCTCGGCGCCTTCTGGCGCTCGCGCAAGGTGCTGGCGCGCGCCCGGTTCATGCGACCCCGCGTCGTCCGCAGCGCGCCGGTGCACCAGGTGGTCGAGGCGCCGGCGCTCGCGCGGCTGCCCAATGTGACGAGCTGGCCGCAGGACGGGGGCGCGTTCATCACGTTCGGGCCGACCCTAACGGAGGCGCCCGGCACCGGGCGTCGCAACTTCGGGCTCTACCGGCTCCAGATCTTCGACGACGCCACCACCGGGATGCACTGGCAGAGCATGAAGGGGGGACGGGGTCATCACTACGAGGCCGAGAGGCGAGGCGAGCCGCTCAGGACGGCCGTCGTACTGGGTGGAGATCCCATCCTGATGCTGTCGGCCATCCTTCCGCTCCCCGAAGACATGGATGAGCTGGCCTTCGCCGGCTTTCTCCGCGGATCCCCTACGCGGATGGTACGCGCGTCGTCGATGGACATGCTCGTGCCGGCGGACGCGGAGTTCGTGCTCGAAGGGGAGGTGCCGGCGGGCGAGCGACGGCTCGAGGGTCCGTTCGGCGATCACTTCGGGCACTACTCCGAGGCGGCCGAGTTCCCCGTCTTCCACGTGAAGCGGGTCACGCACCGGCGCGCGCCGCTGTATCCCGCGAGTGTCGTGGGCCCGCCGCCGCAGGAGGACAAGTACATGGGCATCGCGGCTGGCGAGATGATCGGACCGCTGATCCGGGTGATCAATCCGAATGTGGTCGACCTGTATGCCTATGACGATGCCGGGTTTCACAATCTCCTCGCCGTGGCGCTCAAGGAGCGCCACCCCAAGGAAGTGCTCAAGACCGCGCTCGCCCTCCTGGGCACCGGACAGCTGGCCCTGACCAAGGTGGCCGTGATGCTCCGGGAAGACGTCCCCGTGCGGAGTTTTACCGCCGTGCTCCGCGAGCTGTGGTACCGCTTCGAGCCGGAAGAGCGCATGCTCCTGCTCCCGATCGGCGCGCTCGACACGCTCGACTACACCTCCTATGTCATGCACGTGGGCAGCAAGCTGGTCCTGGACGCCGCAGGCGAGCCCGTCATGGACCGCCCCCCACCGACCGCGGTCAGCGACCCGGCCGGCTTCGACCGGCGGGTGGTCCGTCATCGCCTGCTGGACGGCGGATTTCTCGTGGTGGTCGTGCGGCAGGACGCGCGTGCGGTCCTCGACGGATTGGTGCGCTGGGAGGGGCTCGGCCCCGTGAAATTCGTCGTGGTCGTGAGCGACGACATCGACCTGGCGAGCGAGACGAGTGTCGTCTGGGGGATCTTCACCCGGTTCGACCCCGCGCGCGACATGATCTTCGAGCGCCAGGAATTCGTCGGCGCTCGGCCGGTGTACCGCGGGCGGGTCGGGATCGACGCCACCTGGAAAACCGGCTACCCTCTGCCCCTCACGATGCCGGACGAGATCGTGCGGCTGGTGGATCGACGGTGGGGTGAATATTTCCCCGCGGCGGGCTCCCGATGACCGATCTCCGCTCCGGCGCTTCGCTGCCGGCTGCCGAAGGACAGGTGCTGCCGGGACGATCACTCCTCGTCCGCTACCTCAACTTCGTCAAGCTGCCGCACACGCTGTTCGCGCTGCCGTTCGCGCTGGTGGGTGTCGTCGCCGGCTCACGCGTGGCCCCGGTACGCTGGCGAACCGTGCTGCTGGTGGTGCTCGCGTTCACCGCTGCGCGCTGGGTCGCGCTCGGCTTCAACATGGTCGCCGATCGCCGGTTCGACGCGATCAATCCCCGCACCCAGCGCCGGGAGCTGCCTCGGGGCGCGCTCTCGCTCGCGCAGGCGTGGGTGTCCATCGGTGCCGCGGCCGTGGTCTTCCTCGTGAGCGCCGCGCTCATCAATCCGGTCTGCCGCGCGCTCAGCCCGTTAGCGCTCGCGTGGGTCACGACGTACAGTCTCTCCAAGCGCTTCACCTACTGGCCACACCTGTGGCTCGGGCTCAGTCTCGCCATAGCCCCGGTCGGCGGGTACCTCGCGGTGACAGGGCACTGGAGCGACCCATGGTGGACGTTGACCGCCATCACGGTCGCCGTCGCCACCTGGGTCGCGGGTTTCGATATCTACTACGCCCTGCCCGACGAGGGCTTCGATCGCGCGATGGGGCTCCGCAGCGCGGTTGTCCGCCTGGGTGTGTCGCGCAGCATCGTCGCGGCCCGACTGCTCCACGGGATCACCATCCCGGCCCTGGTTGCGTTCGGATGGGGCGCGGGGTTCGGCGCATGGTACTACACGGGCGTGGCCGTGGCCGCGGGGATCCTGATCTACGAACACCGGCTGGTGCGCGCCGACGACCTGTCGCGCCTCAATGCTGCCTTCTTCACCATGAACGCGGTCATGTCGGCCACGGTGTTCGGCTTTGCGCTGGTAGACCGGGTGGTGGGACGGTAAACCGTGACAGTGACCGTGAACAGAACAGCAGTGAACGGTGAACCGTGAACGGAAAACGGGGCACGCCTCTGAAGAAGGGCCGCGCGCAGACGTCCAAGGCGCACTCCAAAGAGACGGGGTCCGGGAAGTCCCCGAAGCCCCCGTTCACCGTTCAGCGTTCACCGTTCACCGACAAGCACCCTCATCGCTCCCCCACTCCCAACCGGAGGGGCCGGTGACGCGCCTTCCCATCGTCCTCGCGATCACGGGTGCCTCGGGGGCGCCCTACGCCGTCCGGCTGCTGGAGGTGCTCGCCCGCCACCAGGTGCCGCTCTGGCTCATCGTGTCGGGGCACGGCCAGCGCCTGCTCGAGCATGAATGCGGCCTGGCCTCGCTCGAGCAGCTGCAGGCGGCCACCGGCGGGGACTGGTCGAGCGTGCGGGTCTTCCCGGACGACGACCGCGGCGCCCTGCCGGCCTCCGGATCCCAACGAACCGCCGGCATGGCGATCTGTCCCTGCTCGATGGGCACCGTAGCCGCGGTTGCGGCGGGCACCAGCCGGTCGCTAATCGAGCGCGCGGCGGACGTGACGCTCAAGGAGCGGCGGACGCTCATCCTCGTACCGCGAGAGACACCCCTCTCGCTCATTCAGCTGCGCAACCTTGTCACGGTGACGGAGGCCGGAGCCACCGTGATCCCCGCCGCCCCGGGCTTCTACCATCGCCCGACCAAGGTGAGCGACCTGGTGGACTTCGTCGTCCAGCGGGTGCTCGACCAACTTGCGGTGGACATCGCCGTGACCGGTCGCTGGCAGGGCTGAGGCCGCATGCGCCTCGGAGTCATCGCGGACACACACGGGCTGCTCCGGCGCGAGGTATTCGATGTGTTCCAGGACGTGGACCACATCCTGCACGCAGGAGACCTCGGCCCGCTCGACCTTCTCTCCGAGCTGGAGGCGCTGGCGCCGGTCACGGCCGTCTACGGTAATACCGACGGCTCCGACGTCCGATCCCGGTTGCCGCAGGTGGCCCGGCTGGAGCTGGACGGCTTCGGCATCGTCGTCACGCACGGCGACCAGCTTGGGTCCCCCAATCCCGAGAAGCTCCACGCCGCGTTCCCCGATGCGGAGATCCTCGTCTTCGGGCACACGCATCGCCCGGTGCTGACCCTGGTCGACGTAGTGGTTACGGTGATGAATCCGGGTGGAGCGGGACCCAGGCGGTTCGATCTCCCTCCCTCCGTCGGGATTCTGGAGCTCGAGCCCGGCATCCCGCCCCGCGGACGCCTCGTACCCTTGCTCCCAGCGGGAGAAGCCTGAGGGGTCAGCTCTCGGTCAGCTTGCCCAGCGCTCGAGCGGTGTCGTGCGGCGGAACGCCTCGGGGTGCGCGCGGAACCACGCCATGATGAGCAGCAGCTCGTCGACCGACTCGACGGGTAGCGGGCCCGGCGGAGGGTCGGGCCGCGCCAGCTCCTCCGCCACCACGCACCGGAACGCCTCGTGCTCGATCGGCGTCGCGGGGTAGGGGAAGGAGGCCTGCACGACCCCGCGGCGCACCACGTATGCCCGATCGTCGCCCAGCATTCCCGGGTCGCGGTAGACGAACGTGAGCAGGTCGACCGCCATCCGGGCGCGCACGATCGCGCCGAACAGCCATTCCAGCTGCTCGAACTTTTCCCGCCACCGGGCCGCCAGCTCGTACTCGGCCCGCGTCGCCGCGTCCTGCATGGCGGCCACCACGCGATCGATGGGCTGCACCGTGCGGCCCTCCAGAAACGCGATCGCCGCGTCCACCCGCCGCAGGTAGTCCCACTCCGCGACGAAGCCGGCGCAGGGGCCGGCGCAGAAGCCGAACTCATGCCGCAGGCACGCCGCACGGCGTGCCTGCTCGAACAGATCGCCCTGCCCGGCGAACACGATCGGCATGCTCGCCGCGCAATCGCGGAGCCCCAGGAGGTCGGCCAGCGTCCGCACCGCCTCGGCCGTCCTTCCAAACGACCGGAACGGGCCGTAGCACCGGACGTCGTCGCTGCCGATCGTGCTCCCGCTCGTGATGCGGGGCGCGGGCCCGGCGGACAGCTTCACGAAAACGGCGCGCCGGGTTCGGTTGAGCCTCAGATTGAAGTGGGGGCGGTACCGGTGGATTTGACGCAGCTCGATGAGGTAGGCGGCGAACTCGCTCGGAACGTAGTCCCACACGACGTCCTGCGCCGCGTAGAGGATCCTGGCGGCCTTGTCGTCGGGATACTCCGCCCGGAAGTAACTCAGCAGACGGTTGCGGAGTCGCTTTGCTTTCCCGACGTACAGGACCTTGCCCGTCGCGTCGACCATCCGGTACACGCCCGGCCGGTTCTCCGCGAGCGCGCGCACGCGACCCTTGAGAGCGCCGAGGTCCGCGGCGGGGAGCGGCAGACGCAGCGCCCGGGCGCGCCTCACGACTGGCAGCGATGGCAGAGCACGGATATCCGTGCGTCTATGAGATGCGTTCCGGTGAGCCGCGTGCCGCACACCTTGCAGGGCTCGCCTTCCCGCCCGTAGACGAACAGCTCCAGCTGGAAGTTGCCGGGCTCGCCGGTGCCCGTACGGTAGTCGCGGAACGTCGTGCCGTTGGAGTCGATCGCGGCGCGAAGGATCCGTGCCAGCTCTGCATGGAGCCGGCGCGCTTCGTCCGGCCGCACCCGATTCGCCGCGCGCGAAGGGTCGATGCCCGCGGCGAACAGTGCCTCGTTCGCGTAGATGTTCCCCACCCCGGCGATCCGTCGCTGGTCCATCAGGACCTTTTTCACGGCCTGGCGCGACCCGGCCAGGATCTCGGCGAGACGGTCTGGAGTAAAGGCTGCCTCCAGGGGCTCCGGGCCGATCGCCCGATCGTAGGCCTGCCAACCGCGTTGATCGAGAAGGAGTAACGTTCCGAGACGGCGAACATCGCGATACACCAGGCGGCGCCCGTCGTCGAGGCGGGCGGAGAGCACGGCATAGCGCGACTCGTCTGCGGAGAGGGGGCGGTCATGCACCACCAGCGAGCCGGTCATGCCCGGCTGGACGACCAGCCGACGATCGCCGAGATCGAAGACGGCGTGCTTGGCGCGGCGGCCGAGCGCGCGCACCGATGCGCCCTCCAGTCCGCGGAGCAGCCGCCGGCGCGTGACACCCCGGAGCACGTCGTCGTGGGATAGCTTGACTTCGTGCAACGACCGTCCCACGAGTCGCGGGCGCAGCTCCCGCACGATGGTCTCGACCTCGGGCAGCTCAGGCATGCGTGCCCGCAAACTACACAGGCCGCGGGCAACCCGCCCGCGGCCGGTCGAGCTACGGATTGACGGTGATGGTTCCTACCATGTTCGGATGGATGTTACAGTGGTACGGGTATGAGCCGGCAGCCGTCAGGGAGATGGAATACGTGGCGTTTCCACCGAGCAGCGGCGACGTCGCGAACGCGCCGTTGTCGGACATGATCCGGTGCGTCACCGCCGTACCGGTCGTATAGTCGCCACCGCTGATGTCCTGATTGATCCAACGCACCGTGACGCTGGGGCCCCCGGCCAGAGCCACAACCTTCGGGTTCGGAGTGAACGCCGTGGTCGTCTTGGTTTCGGCCCCCAGCGTGATTCCGATGTCGCTGCTGGGATTCGCGGTGGGCGGCGGAGCATTCTGGGTGGTGCTGGGCCCGGAGGAGCTACTGCATCCAGCGATCACACAGAAAAGGACCGGCGGTAAGAGGGATCGGAGCACGCGCATCGTTGCGCCTCAGGGAAATGGTTCGACTGGCCGCACCGGCTCGCCGGTGCGGAGAGCTAGATAGCTACATCGCCCTAATGGGACGACGAATGTCGGAATCTCCGCACACGTTTCGCGGCTGAAAAATTGGAGTCGGCACGGCAGGGGCCCGGGAGGGTGGGAAGGGCGGGGCGAGGGTCAGACCGGCGTGAGTCGCGCTGCCTCCCGCCAGCCGATGTCGCCCCGGAATACCTTGCCGGCGAAGGTGATACGCTCCGCCGCATCGCGACTCTGTCGCTGGGCCTCCGCGAAGGTGGGAGCCACCGCCGTGACATTGAGGACCCGGCCGCCCGCGACCCGTAGCATCCCGGCGTCGTCGAGGGTCGTTCCCGCGTGAAACACGGTGACGCCGGGAGGCAGCTTCGCCGGGATTGTGATCGCAGCGCCCTTCTGCGGCCGATCCGGGTAACCTTGCGCCGCCAGCACAGTGGTGACCGCGGCGCCCGAGCGGACCCGTATCGGGCCCGGCCGCTCGCCCGCGGCCACTTGCCGGAGCGCATCCGTGAGTCCTCCCGCCACGAGGGGCAGCACAACCTGCGCCTCCGGATCGCCGAGCCTGCAGTTGAACTCGACGACCCAGGGCGTGCCGGCATGGTCCACCATCAGCCCGGCGTAGAGCACGCCCGAGAACGGTGCCCCGCGGCGGCGCAGCTCCGCCAGCACCGGCAGATACACTTCCCGCCGCGCGCGCTCGAACAGGGTCGGATTGGCCAGCGCGACGGGGCTGTATGCCCCCATCCCCCCGGTGTTCGGTCCGTGATCGCCCTCGAGCAGGCGCTTGTGATCCTGCGCGGCCGGCAGAAACTCGAGATCGGTGCCGTTGGTGAGCGCCAGGAGCGACAACTCCTCGCCCTCGAGAAAGGCCTCGATCACCACGGTCCGCCCCGCCTCGCCGAACTTGCCGTCGCGGAGCATCGAGGCCACCACCGCTCGCGCCTCGGCGCGGGTGGAGCAGACCACGGCCCCCTTACCCGCGGCCAATCCGGACGCCTTCACCACGAGCGGCTCGGAATGCCGATCGACCCAGGCAAGCGCTTCCGCGGCGTCAGTGAAGGTCCGGCTCGCGGCCGTCGGGACGCCGGCGGCCGTCATCACGTCCTTGGCAAAGGCCTTCGAAGCCTCGATCGACGCGGCCGCGGCGCCCGGACCCATGACGGCGCGACCCTCCGCCCGCAGGCGGTCGGCGAGCCCCATCGCGAGCGGCACCTCCGGTCCCACCACGGTGAGATCGATGCCGAGCATGTCCGCGGCGTCGGCAAGACGGTCGATGTCGTCGGCGGCAATCGGAAGGTTGTGCGCCAGCGCAGCGGTCCCCGGATTGCCCGGGGCACAGTGAAGCTCCGCGTCAGGGTTTTCCCGACGCAGCGCCCAGCAGAGTGCGTGCTCCCGGCCGCCCCCCCCGACGACCAGGATTCTCACCGGCGCTGCGCCGACCGGAAGGCCTCCGCCGCTCGCTCCGCCGCGCGCCGGGCTGCTTCGGCCACGGCACCCGCGAATTCGCGGGCCTCGGCGGCATAGTGGCTGCCGGCAGCGCTCAGGTCGTCCGCCAGCGGCCGTTCCTGCTGCTGGCTTCGGCGGACGTATTCGCCCCGCACGATCCGCTCGTACTCGCCGCTCGCGACCCACTGCTGCAGCTCAGCCGCCCGAATCGTGTTCATCGGGTGGGTGAGCGCGAGCGTGTTGAGGATCTTATAGACCGCGTCGAAGCCCTCCTTGGTCGCGAGGTATTCGTTCGCCTGGGCCATGAACGCGTCCACGCTCAACTGGCCGCTGCTGATCTGGCCTCTCGTGCCGCCGGCCATCTTCATGAACAGACGCTGCGACGCGACTACGTCCTGGCTTCCGAGAAGTCCCGCCCGATCGGCTGACAGCTCGGACTTGCGGGCCCACTCCAGGATCGCGAGGCGGATGGGGAACAAGGCGATGCCGGCCAGGATCGGCAGCGCGGACAGGCCGATGCTCAGCAAGATCTCGGCGATCGTGCGATAGAGCGCGTGGCCGCTCACCACATGCCCCATCTCGTGAGCCAGCAGCACGCGCAGCTCGTCGTCGTCCAGCATCTCGAGGGCCGCGGAGTGCACCACGATGAATGGATCGTCCACGCCGTACGCCCCCGCATTGAACACCGGGGTCTGGGACACGTACAGCTCCGGCACCTTGGGCCAGTCGAACGTTCCGGCCACCTCGGTCTGGAGGGTCCAAAGCTTGGGGAATTGAGCGGCCCCGGCCCGAACGGAGTTGCCCTGGAACAGCAGGCGTATGCCCCGTTCGCCGCCGAGGAAGCTGATCACTTTGCGCACGACGTCGTCGAAACCCGGGACGGCACGAAGCGCCTGGAGCGCCGCGCGATCGGCGGGGTGCTCCCACGAAACGGCCGCGATCTCCGGGAATCGTTGACGCGGACGCGGGGCTGGGATGGTCATGGTCGGCTCACGGGTGGGGGTGCTCTATCCTACGGTTATTCTGCTCGATGGTTTCAATCTGAAACTACACGGAGCTTCACGATCGGTCCTTGCTTCTGTGAGTCTCGGCGTCTCCGTGCCTCTGTGGTGAGCCGTTGCCGCGGCGACGTCAGGCCACCCTGGATCAACGACTGGAATCCAGTGCCCTCTCGAGGTCCGCGATCAGATCGTCCGGGTCCTCGCACCCGCAGCTCAGGCGCACCAGGCTGTCCGTAAGTCCCATCGCCTCGCGAAGGGCGGGCGGGACCGAAGCGTGTGTCATCGACGCCGGGTGCCCGATCAGGCTCTCGATGCCCCCGAGCGACTCCGCCAGCGCGAAGATTTCCACCGATTCCACGAAGCGCCGAGCGCGCGCCAGGGTGCCAAGATCCAGCGAGATCATTCCCCCGAACCCCGACATTTGGCGGCACGCCAGGTCGTGCTGTGGGTGAGACGGAAGGCCCGGGTAATAGAGCTTGGTGATGTCCCGCCGCCCGCTCAGCCACTGGGCGACCTTGCGCCCGTTGGCGTCGTGCTGGCGCATGCGGAGGGCCAGGGTCTTGATGCCCCGCAAAGCCAGCCAGCAGTCCATCGGGCCGGGCACGGCGCCGGCCGCGTTCTGGAGGAAGCCGAGCCGCTCGGCCAGGTCGTCGCGTGCGGTGACCAGCAGGCCGCCCACCATGTCGCTGTGGCCGTTCAAATACTTCGTCGTCGAGTGCAGGACGATGTCCGCCCCGAACCCCAGGGGGCGCTGGAAGAACGGCGTGGCAAACGTGTTGTCCACTACGTACAGCAGCCCACGCGCCCGGGTCAGGTCCCCCACCGCGGCGAGATCCGTCAGGAACATCATCGGGTTGGTCGGCGTCTCGCAGTACACGAGGCGGGTGGCGCGCGTCAGGGCCTGCTCGATCGGGCCCATCTCCCGCATATCCACGAAGGAGAACTGGACGCCCAGGTCCGCGTACACGCGGGTCATGAGCCGCATGCTCCCGCCGTAGACGTTCTCGCCGCACACCACGTGGTCTCCGGCCTTGAGCAGCTTGAGCACGGCGTCCAGAGCGCCCAGGCCGGAGCCGAAGGCGAACCCGTGCGTCCCGCCCTCGAGGCTCGCGACGTTGCGCTCCAGCGCCTCGCGGGTGGGGTTCTGGGTCCGGGCGTACTCGTAGCCCTTGTGACGGCCCAACCCTTCTTGGATGTAGGTGGACGTCTGGTAGATCGGAGGCATCGCCGCGCCGGCGAGCGGATCCGGCACCTGGCCGGCGTGGATCGCCCGGGTGGCGAAGCCGCTATCCTGGGTCTGGGGGAGCACGCGAGTCATCGTTTCTCGAGGCTGCAGAAGTCTCGGAAGCGTAGCGGCTTGTCACGCATCCCGGCAAGGCACGGTTGAACATTTCGAAAGCCGCCGGTACCTTCGCGGAATGATCCCCTCCTCCCCGGGCGCGCCGCTGACCGCCCGGTGTCTTGTGGTCGACGACGACGCGCAGGTGCGCGGGGCGTTGGTCCGCGTGATCGAAGCGCAGGGGCTCGCATGCTTACAGGCCTCCTCAGGCATCGAGGCGCTCGAGGCACTTCGCACCCAGGGAGAGGTGCCGGTCTGCATCTCCGACATCTATATGCCGGAGATGGACGGGGTCACGTTCCTCCGCGAGGCGCTGAAGCTGTACCCCGACCTTGCCATGATCATGCTCACCGGCGTCGCCGAGGTCAGCACGGCGGTGGAGTGCCTGCAGCTCGGCGCGCTCGACTACATCTCGAAACCCGTCCTGATCGATGAAGTGCGGGCGCGGCTCCAGAAAGCGTTGGAGAAGCGCGAGCTGATCCTCCAGAACCGCTTTTACCAGCAGCATCTGGAGAGTCGTGTCCGGGAGCTCGACCGGCGCAACAAGCAATCGCTCATCAACGGCGTGCAGATGCTGGTGCACGCGCTCGAGGCCAAGGATTCCTACACCAGCGGTCACTCGGCGCGAGTCAGCCGCTACGCCGTGAAAACCGCCGTGCTGATGGGTTACACCGGCGACCGGCTGGAGGCAATCCGCCTGGGCGGCGAGCTGCACGACATCGGCAAGATCGGAACCCGCGAAGCGATCCTGAACAAGCCGGGCCCGCTCACGATGGACGAGTTTGCGCACGTGAAGGTGCACGTCACGCTCGGTGAGCGCATTCTCGCGCCGTTTCTGGGCGAATCGCCCGGCGTACTGCGAGTCGTTCGCTCCCACCACGAGCGCCTGGACGGCGGAGGTTTCCCCGACGGCCTCGGGGGTGAGGAGATCCCGCCCGAGGCCCGGCTCGTCTCCGTGGTCGACGCCTTCGACGCGATGACGACCAATCGCGCGTACCGGCCGTCGCGTACTCCGGCCGAGGCGGTCGAGGAGCTGCGGCGCTGCTCCGGCATGCATTTCGATCCTGAGGTCGTCGATGCGTTTCAGGCGGCCTTTCCCGATGTGGCCGCCCTGCCGCTTCACGTCTAGTCGCATCGCCCATCGTGCCCGCCACCCTGATGGTCAGCGTCTCTGGGATGCGCGGCCATGTCGGCAGCGACCTGACCCCCGAGCTGGTGGCACGCTACGCGGCCGCGCTGGGCGCGTGGGCGAGTCGGGCCGGGCGGCCGCTGGTCGTGCTGGGCCGGGACGCGCGTACCAGTGGGCCCATGTTTGCCCGCGCGGCGACGGCCGGCCTGATGTCGGTCGGCGTCGAGGTCGTGGACGTCGGTATGGTACCGACGCCGACGGTACAGCTGGCCGTCGAGCACCACCATGCGGGCGCCGGGCTCATCATCACGGCGAGCCACAATCCCATCGAGTGGAACGCCCTCAAATTTGTCGGGCCGGACGGCGTGTTCCTCGACGCGGCGGCGGGTGGCGCGGTCCGGGCTCTGGCAGACGAGGGACCCCCGCGAGCTGACTGGAGTCGGATCGGTCGCGTGCGGGACGATCCCGACGCCGTGACCCGCCACTTGGACGCCGTTCTGGCGCAATCCGTGATCGACGTCGCAGCGATCCGTGCGCGCGGCTTCCACGTTGCTCTGGACTGCGTCCGCGGAGCCGGAGCCGTGGCAATCCCACCGTTGCTTGAACGCCTCGGTGTTCGGATGACCGGCATCCATCTCGACCCCGACGGCAGGTTCCCGCACCCCCCTGAGCCGGTGCCGGAGAACCTCGGTGACCTTGGCGGGCTGGTGCGCGAGAGCGGGGCCGATCTGGGTCTGGCGGTGGATCCGGACGTGGATCGCTTAGCCCTGGTCGACGAGACGGGTACTCCCATCGGGGAGGACTACACGCTCGCGCTCGCGGTGCGCGCCGTGCTCTCCGCGAGGGGGAACCCCCAGGGCGGCAAGCCGGTTGTGGTCGTCAACCTGTCGACGAGCCTCGTAGTGGAAGATGCCGCCCGCGACTTCGGCGCCCGGGTTGTACGGGCCGCCGTAGGTGAGGCCAACGTGGCCCGGGCTATCCGGGACGAGGGGGCGGTCGTCGGAGGGGAAGGGAATGGCGGCGTCATCCTGCCGGGCCTTCATATTGGGCGGGACGCACCCCTCGGGGTGGCCTTGATTTTGCACTATTTGGCCAAGGTTGGGGCTCCCTTGTCCCGCGTAGTGGCCTCGGCGCCGCGATACACCATTCTCAAGGCGAAAGCCCCGCGCGCGGATGATCTTCGCCCCTCGTTCGACCGGATGCGGCAGCGCTTTCCAGACGCCAGCGTGGATGAACGGGACGGACTCCGCCTGGCTTGGCGTGATCGCTGGCTGCACGTGCGCCCGTCCGGCACCGAGCCGATCGTCCGGCTCATCGCTGAGGCTCCGACTGCGGCCGAGGCCGAGCGCCTGGTAGCGGCGGGACACGAACTCCTGACCTAAGGACCACGCACGGATGTGTGGCATCGTCGGATATATCGGTCCCCGCCCGGCGGCCAAACTGCTGCTTGAGGGACTCAAGCGGCTGGAATACCGGGGCTACGATTCCTCGGGTATCGCGATCGTGAACGGCAAGGGACTGGAGATCGTGAAGGCCGCGGGCAAGATCTCCGCGCTCGAACAGCAACTCGAGGGCAATCTGCCCGGCGGCACGCTCGGCATCGCGCACACGCGCTGGGCCACCCACGGTGCGCCCACCACGCCGAATGCGCACCCGCACACTGATCAGTCGGGCCGCATCGCCGTCATTCACAACGGCATCATCGAGAACGCCTCGGTTCTGCGGAAGGCGCTCCAGCAGCGCGGCCACACCTTCAAGTCCGAGACCGATACCGAGGTGCTCGCGCATCTGGTGGGCGAGTTCTACCGCGGGAACCTCGAAGAGGCTGTCGCGGCCGCGCTCCGGGACGTGGACGGCGCCTACGGGCTGGCGTTCGTGTGCGCGGATGAGCCGGGCGTGCTCGTCGCGGCGCGCAAGGGGTCGCCGCTGCTGGTGGGCGTCGGCGAGAACGAATGGTTCGTGGCATCCGATGCGTCGCCGCTGCTCCAGTACACCCGCTCGGTGATCTACCTCGACGACGGCGAGATGGCGGTGTTGAGCCGGGACGGCTATCGCATCCGCAATCTCGAGACGGCCAAGATCGACAAGCCGGTCGACCAGATCGAGTGGGATCTGGCGACGATCGAGCGTGGGGGGTTCCCCCACTTCATGCTCAAGGAGATCTGCGAGCAGCCGGAAAGCCTGCGCAACACCCTGCGCGGCCACCTGCTGGAAGACGAAGGCACCGCGCGCGTCAGCGGCCTCAACCTGTCCGACGACGATCTGAAGCAGATCCGACGCATCATCATCACCGCCTGCGGCACTTCCTGGCACGCCGGACTCATCGGCGAGTACATGCTCGAAGAGATGGCCCGGATCCCGGTGGAGGTCGAATACGCCTCCGAGTTCCGCTATCGGAATCCGGTGGTCGACCCGCAGACGCTGGTGATCGGGATCTCGCAGTCAGGCGAGACGGCGGACACGCTGGCGGCCATCCGCGAAGCGAAGCGTCGCGGGGCTCGCACGCTTGGCGTGGTGAACGTGGTCGGCTCCACGATCGCCCGCGAGGTGGACGGCGGACTCTACCTCCATGCGGGCCCCGAGGTCGGCGTTGCCAGCACGAAGGCGTTCACCAGCCAGGTGGCCGCGCTGTCCCTGATCTCGCTCCGGATCGCGCGCCTGCGCAACCTGAGCATTCTCCAGGGGCGGCAGTTCATCTGCGCGCTGAGCCGGCTGCCGGACCAGATGGCGGACCTCCTCGCCCGTTCCGCTGACGTGGAGCAGCTAGCCGATCGGTTCCTCAGCACGACGCACAATGCCCTGTACCTCGGCCGGGGGGTGAATTTCCCCGTGGCGCTCGAGGGTGCGCTCAAGCTGAAGGAGATCTCATATATCCACGCCGAGGGCTACCCGGCGGCCGAGATGAAGCACGGGCCGATTGCCTTGATCGACGAGAACATGCCCGTCGTCTTCATCGCGCCCAAGGATGCCGTTCACTCGAAGATCGTGTCGAACATCGAAGAGGTGAAGGCGCGGGGTGGCAAGGTTATTGCTCTGGTAAACGCCGGTGACGCAGAGATCGAGCGGCTGGCGGACGCAACCTTCACGATTCCGGAAACCCTGGACGTCCTGACGCCGATCCTGACCAGCATCCCCTTGCAGCTGTTGTCGTACTACGTGGCTGTCAAGCGGGGGTGCAACGTCGATCAGCCAAGGAACCTGGCCAAGTCGGTGACGGTGGAGTAGCGGGCGAACCGATAACGCCCCCACATCGGCATCGATTTGGTCGATTTTTTCCGCCCCCGGGCCTTTTTGGCCGGGGGCTCGCTGTTGTGGCGGGCGGCGCCCGGCTACTGGGGCAGGACCCAGGTCTCGCCGATTCGGGTCACCACGACGCGATCCCGGTCCGGCCCCGCCGCGGCCATCAGTCTCGTCATCGGCTCCTGCGCCGGCTCGCGACTCAGGCGGAAGGTCGAGTGGTGCACCGGCAGGACGTGCCTGGCGCCCATGTCCCGGGCCATGCGCCAGGCCTGCTCGGGGGACGCGTGGTTGTAGATCCACGGGTCGTACGCGCCAATGGGCAGAATGGCGAGATCGATCGGGTCTCCGCGAAGCGCCCCGAAGGTGTCGGTGTCCGCCGTATCGCCGGCGAAGAGGACCGTCCGACCGTGCTTTCGCAGAACGTAGCCCCCGTAGCCACGATGGCGGTCCGTGATCAGGCGGGCCCCCCAATGCTTCACCTCCACCGATTCGATCTCGAGCTCTCCCAGCCGGAGTCTGCTTCCCCAGGCAAGCTCGTCCACATGCCGGAATCGTCGGACCAGGTCCCGGTTCCCAGGCTGAACAACCACGTGCGCATTGCGCGGCAGACGACGGAGGGTGCCCAGGTCGGTGTGGTCCATGTGCGCGTGGGAGAGGAGCAGCACATCGATGCCCGGAAGCTCGCGGGCGGTGAGCGCCGGCGCGACCAGCCGCCGGGGGCCCAGCTTGGCGAACCCCCGACCGACACCGATTCTGGTCTCGAGCGCCGGGTCGGTGAGCAGCCATGTGCCGAAGAAGTTGCCGAGTACGGTGGCGTGACCGAGCCACGCGAAGGTGGCTCGATCGTCAGGCCACTCCTCGGGCGTGGGGCGCGCGGGCGCCGGCGCGACCGGGCACTGCTCCCGCCGCGATTGCCTGAGCGCCTGCCGTGCGTATCTGCCGGCAAAGCCCAGTCGAGTCTTGATCGGTCGTTCAGTCATTGCTCCGTCCCTGTGTCGGCGCTGGTTAACTTAAACCGCTCCCCGTCGCGCCTTGTTTCCGGACCCCGGTAGCCGGAGGATCGCCATGCGGGTCGTGCTGCAGCGCGTATCGAGGGCGTCGGTCACCATCGCGGGGCGGGTGGCCGGAGCGATCGGCGCCGGCTTCTGCCTCCTCGTCGGGTTCACCCACTCGGACACGGCGGTGCAGGTCGCCTGGATGGCGGAAAAGGTCGTCGGCCTCCGGCTCTTTTCCGATGCCGACGGCAGGATGAACCTCGGGCTCGACGAGATCGGCGGCGCCGTTCTGGTGGTATCACAGTTCACTCTCTACGGCGATGCGGCGAAGGGGCGGCGACCCTCCTTCGTCGATGCGGCTCGCCCTGAAGTCGCAATCCCGCTCTACGAGGCGTTCATCGCCGCACTCAGGTCGCACGGTCTCGAGGTACAGACCGGTGAGTTTGGCGAGATGATGGAGGTCGAGTTGGTGAACGATGGCCCCGTGACCCTGGTCCTCGATCGGTCGGCGTGACCCTGCCCGTGCTGGTGCTGGCCTCGGGCTCGCCCCGCCGACGGCAGTTGCTCGAGATGCTCGGCATTCCGATCGAGGTTCGCCCCTCCCGCATTTCCGAGGTCCGTCGCCCGGGCGAATCGCCGCAGACATACGCGGAGCGTCTGGCGCGAGAGAAAGCGGCCGGCGTTCCGGGCGCCCTCGTGCTCGGCGCCGACACCACGGTGGTGGTGGATGGAGAGATGTTGGAAAAGCCGGTCGACGCCGCCGATGCCCTCCGCATGCTCAAGCGCCTCGAGGGGCGGGCCCATCACGTGATCACCGCCATCGCACTCAAGACGCCGGACGGGATGCTCGGCGCAACGGACGTTACCGCCGTCACGTTCCGTCCGGCGGACGACGACACCCTTCGCGCCTACATCGCCACCGGGGAGCCGATGGACAAGGCCGGTGCGTATGGGATTCAGGGTTATGGAGCGGCGCTGGTCGAGCGGATCGACGGCGATTTCTTCGGGGTGATGGGCCTTCCGGTACGGCTGGTGCTCGATCTTCTCGCGCGCGCGGGTTACCGATACCGCTTCGGGCGGGACTAGCCGTCCTGCCCGGAGGCCGGACCGGGCTCCACCCGGACCCGGAAGACTTCGACCGCGCGGCTCTTTCCGCGAAGCTCGGCGCCGCCGAGGCGGTCGACCGGCGGTCCTTCCCCCACCGTGGCGAGAAACGCGTCGCTCACCAGGATCTCCCCCGCCGCCGCGGTCGCCGACAAGCGCTGCGCCACATTGACGGCGTCGCCGATGGCGGTGTACTCGAGCCGGCGCAGACTCCCGATGTTCCCTACGAACACCTCGCCCCGGTTGATCCCGATCCCGACCCCGATCGACGGCCGACCGGCCGCCGCCCACCGGGCGTTGAGGGCGCGGACGGCCTGCTGCATCGCCACCGCCGCGTCAAGCGCCCGGCGCGGCTCGCTTTCGCGGGCGAGGGGCGTGCCCCACAAGGCCATCACGGCGTCGCCGATGAACTTGTCGAGCGTGCCCCCGTGCTCGAAGATCACGTCCACCATCTCGCTGAAGTATTCGGTGAGCAGGTGGGCGATGGCATCCGGCGACATGCGCTCCGCGATTGCGCTGAAACCGCGGATGTCGGCGAACATCACCGTGATCGCCCGACGCTCACCCCCGGGGCGGATCGGCGTCTTCTGGCGTACGATCTCGGCGGCGACGTTCGGCGCGAAGTACCGCTCGAAGTTCGAGCGCACGAGCGCTTCGCGGCGGGCCTGCTCGGCGTAGCGCGAGTTCCGGATCGCCACGGCGGCCAATCCGCTGAATGCGACGAGAAACTGAAGGTCGTCGTCGCTGAATGCGTTCTCGACCGTCAGGTTGTCCACGTAGAGCACCCCGACCGCTTCCTCCGCGGAGGCCATGAGCGGCGAGCACATGGCGCTCCGCACGTTCTGCATCTTGATGGAGTGGCCCTTGAAGCGCGGGTCGGTGGCGGCGTTCTGGGTGAGTACGGCCAGCTGCTCGTCCAGCGCCTTTCGGGCGATCGAGCGCGGGATCTGCTCGGGAAGCTCGACGTCGGCCAGCCGGGTCCGCGACAGTCGGGGGACCAGTTCGTCGCTCCCATCCCGCCGCAGCAGGATCGAGACGCGATCCACCCGCATGACCTCGAACGACACGTCCGCGATCGTGTCGAGCAGGCGATCGAGATCGAACTCGCCCGAGAGCTTCTGCGCCACGGCCAGCAGGAGCGAGAGCTTACGCACAGCGCCTGGCCCGGCCCCGACGCTGCCGGCAGCCAGCTCGCGGACGATGGTATCGCTGGCCGGCGCCGGCGGCGGGGAGGGCATGGGCGAGCGCGGCGTCGTCGGCGCCAGCTCGAGCTGGTAGGACACCTTCCCGAACGAGACGGAGTCACCCGGAGCGAGCCGTGCCGTGGTAAGCCGGCGGCCGTTGACGTGGGTGCCGTTGGACGATCCGAGATCCTTCACGGTGACGCCGTCCGGGCCGGCGATCAACTCCGCATGTCGGCGGGAGATGGTCGGATCGTACACCGTGATGTCGGTGTCCACGCCGCGACCCACCACGACCGTTCGGCCGGGCGGCAGGTCGAAGCGCTGATCGTCGGTGGTCGAGACGAGGCGGTAAGACGGCATGAGGATAAGATGATCCGCGGCCCGGGGCCCGCCTAGGGCCGCGGTCGCTTTGCCGGCGGGCGACCCAGCTCGGTCGCCAGGGCCAGCGCCAGGAGCACGACCCTCGCCTTGGCTTCCGTCTCCCGCCACTCGGAGGCGGGGTCGGAGTCCGCGACGATGCCGGCCCCCGCCTGGATCCAGGCGCGATCGCCGCGAACGATGCAGGTGCGAAGGGCGATCGCCGTGTCCATCACTTGCCCGCCCCATCCGACGTAGCCGACCGCACCCGCATACGGCCCCCGGCGCACCGGCTCCAACTCGTCGATGATCTGCATCGCCCGGACTTTGGGAGCGCCGGAGACCGTCCCGGCCGGGAAGCATGCCGCGAGGGCGGCTACCGCGTCGAGGCCGGGCCGGAGCCGGCCGCGCACCTCGCTCACCAAGTGCATGACGTGGGAGTAACGCTCGATGGTCATGAACGCCGTGAGGTGAACGGTGCCGAATTCGGCCACGCGCCCCACGTCGTTCCGGCCAAGATCCACAAGCATGAGATGCTCGGCCCGCTCCTTCGGATCCGCCTCCAGCTCGGCCGCCAGAAGGGTGTCCCGCTCCGGCGTCTCACCCCGCGGGCGGGTCCCGGCGATCGGCCGCAGGGTGACCTCGCCGTCCTCCACACGAACCAGAATCTCGGGCGAGCTGCCGACGATGAAGACGTCGTCGCAGTGGAGGTAGTAGAGATACGGCGCCGGGTTGAGCGCGCGTAGATACCGATAGGCAAGGAACGGATCGGGAGCGGGCAGGTCGAGCCGGCGGGACAGCACCGTCTGGAACACGTCACCGGCGGCGATGTATTCCTTGATGCGCCGTACATCGTCCTGGAATCGTTGGTCGGCATAGGGCGACGTCGTATCCGGGAGGGTGGCCGGAGGCTCGATCGGCAAGGGACCGACGGTCACCGGCGCGGCGAGGCGGCCGAGCCAGTCCTGGATCCGAGCTTCGCCTTCGGCGAAGAGGCGATCGAGGTCCGCGTCGGTCGCCTCGCCGGGGGTCTCGACGTTGGCGATCACGGTAGCCCGGTTGTACACGTTGTCGAGCACGAGCAGCGTGTCCGCCACCATGAGCAGCGCATCCGGGAGGTCGCGGTCGTCCGGCGGGGCCGCCGGCAGCGATTCGATCGTGCGTACGATATCGTAGCCGAGGTACCCCACGGCCCCGCCGGTGAAACGGGGAAGGCCGGGCACGTCGACGGGTGCGTAGCGCCGCATCGTTTGGCCGAGGTGATCGAGGGGCGCAACGTCGCTGTCGAGGCGCTGCCACCCCTCCGCCGCGGTCCAGCGCTCGCAGGTACGACCGCGGTAGCGGAAGACCTCCCGCGGATCGGTGGCGAGGAACGTGTAACGCGCCCACCGTTCCCCACCCTCGAGCGACTCGAGGAGGAAGCCGTACGGGCCCCGATGCAGCTTGGCAAAGGCGGTCACCGCCGTGTCGCCGTCGAGCACGACCTCGCGCGTCACGGGGATCATGCCGCCACCTTGGCGCGCGCGGGCGCGGAACGCGGTAAGGCGCTCGGTCACTTGGGCGCTCCCACGACGTAACTGCCGGCTGACGTGAGGTCCGTCGACAGATTGTCGGCGGCAGGCCGGTCCGAGCGCTGGAAGACGATGGTCCCGCCCGGGCTCTCCTTGCCGATCGCCAGGGCGCGCTCGAACCCGACGTCGGACGGAAAGAGCGTCCGGGCGTCGTCGGGCCTCTTGAAGTGCACCGCGTACTTGAAGGTCAGGGTGGCCGCCTTGAGTACGGACGACGTCGTGAAATCGATGCCGTAGAGGTCGAGCCGCGGGTGGATCGTGACGTCCACCGAGTCGGCGCCCGTGGTGTCGAAGGCCGCGGCGGGGAGGAGAAGCTCGGCGAACGTCAGGTGGTCCGGGGCGGGGTGCCGGAGCACGATCACCCGGGCCACGCCGCGGCGCACGCGCACGGTGGTGTCCGCCACTTCCGGCTCGGTCATCTGCAGCAGAAACACCTGCGAGAGGGCATAGGTGCGGTTGGGGTCTCCGGTAAACGGGACCGGCGCCTTCGCGCCCGTCAGCGGCGCCCCCGCGCAGGCCACGAGTCCGGCGGTTGTCACGGCCGCGGTTGTCGCTGCGGCGAGCACCCGGGATATTCGAGCGGTAAGAGGTGAGCGGTGAGAGGTGAGAAGGGAGGTTGCGGATTCCATGCGAAGCTCCGTCGCGCGCCCGGTTGTGCTGTCCCTCTCACTCCTCACTTCTCACCTCTCACCGGTGTTGGCGCAGGCCTGGAACTCTATCGAGGCGCTCGCGCTGATTCGGCGGGGCATCGAACGCCGCCAGGTTGCGCAGGCCGACCCCGCGCTCCAGAGCTACCATACGCGGGCCCACGGGTTTGTGCTGTTCCTGGCCCAGGTCGGGAAGGGACTCGGCGGGCCGCCGCGCCTCGTCAAGGCCGACGAATTGAACGTGGAAGTGTACTGGCAGGCCCCGAACCGGAGCAAGCAGGTCATTCGCGAGTGGCGTGACGGTCGCTTTCTGCCGACCGACATCAACTACCACCGCGATCACCTCGGCATCGTCACCAACAATTTCGGCGACCTGATCCGGATCGGCGAGGGCGACGAAGTGAAGGACGCCGTGCACCCGCTTTCGCCCGCCGGTCTCAGCGACTACGACTTTGCTCTCGGGGATTCGCTCGCGATCCAGGGTCCGCAGGGGCTGGTTCGGGTGCGGGAAGTGCTGGTTCGTCCCCGCGACTACGCGAAGCCCCTGGTGCTGGGGCGGCTCTACCTCGACGCGTCGTCCGCCGATCTGGTCCGCTTTCGCTTCAGCTTTACGCCCGCCGCCTACCTCGAGCGGAATCTCGAGGACATCAGCGTCGTGCTGGAGAACTCGCTCCGCGAGGGCCGATTCTGGCTGCCCTATCGTCAGGAGATCGAGATCCGGCGGCGGACGACCTGGCTCGACTTCCCTGCCCGCGGCATCATTCGCGGCCGCTGGGACATCGGCGACTACGACCTCGACGTGGCCGTGCCGCCCACGGTGCTGGCCGGGCCCGACATCGGGGGCCTCGCACAGCCCCGGCCCGATGACGGTACCTGGCCGGCTCCGCTCCGTGAGGGCATCGCGGGTGAGGCCGCGCCGATCGACCGGCAGGACATGGAGGATGTGCGGGTCGAGGTCGCCCGGCTCGCGGGTGCCCGAGCGGTGAGCGGACTGCCGGCCGCCCGGCTCGGCATCGGGTCGCTGAGCGATCTGGCGCACGTGAACCGGGTCCAGGGACTCGCGCTGGGACTCGGTGGCGCGGTGCGGTTGGGCTCGGGTCGTATTCGGGCGGAGCCCTCACTCGGGTTCGGCACGTCCGACCAGCGGGCGACGGGCGGGCTTGTGCTCGCCGGCGGCTCCGGCGCCACGGAGATCCAGCTCTTCGCCTCGCGGCGCGTCCGCGACGTGAGCGACCTGCCGATCATCTCGCCGGTGCTCAACTCGCTTCTCTCGCAGGAGAATGGCGACGACTACGGCGACTATCTGCTGCTGGATCGCGCGGGCGCGGGGGTCCGGCACCGATTGGGTGCGCGCACCGCGCTCGCGCTGGACCTCGCCGTCGAGCGAAGCCGCTCCCTCGACGTAACGGCGACGCCGGCCCGCGGCAGCTATCGGCCCAACCCTCTCCTCGGCGCCGGAACCTACCGGACGGCACAGCTTCAGCTCCAGCGGCAGGGCAGCGTAGCGCCGCGGGTCGATGCCGCCGGCGCGGTTGCGCTGGAGGTCGGAGACGGACCGACCAGCTTCGTTCGCGCGACGGTGGACGGGTCGTGGCGCCTTCCGCTGGGCACCACTGCGCTCGCGGGGAGCCTCCACGCGGGGCTTGGCAGCGAAGGACTTCCGGCGTACCGGAGCTTCGTCCTCGGCGGGCGCGGCACGCTCGTAGGGGAGCCGTTCCGCGCGTACGGGGGCCGCTCCTACGCGCTCGCAGAGGTGGAGTGGCGGCTAAATGTGCCGGCTCCCTCGATTCCGCTGGGGTCGTTCGCGTCGACGGGCCGTACCATGGTCGTCGCGCCGTTTCTCGCGGCAGGCTGGTCCGACCGGGCGTATCTCGGCCTGCCGTGGCGAACCACTCAGGGTGTGCGCCCGGTGGCCGGGATGGCCGTGGAAGTCTTCATGCGTCTGGTCCGGATCGAGGCCGGTGTCGGGCTCCGCGACGGCGACCTCGGCCTCACGATCGACGTACATCCGGATTGGTGGGGGTTGCTCTAGCCTCTCTACCCGCGCCGCGCGGTGCGGTCTTATCTTGACCCAATGGAGTTCACCGACGAATGGCTGGTCCCGACCCTTGAGCCCCTGCTGCCCGGGGATGCCTTCCAGGCGCTCCGGCGCGCAGATGGCGGCCCTGTCTCGCTCTGGGAGACGGCGGTCCAGCGCAAGCTCGCGACCGACGGTCAGGTTCTCTCGGCGATCGCCGCCCGGTTCCGGTTCCCTGTCGCCGATCTCGCTACGCTCGATCCCACGGTCAAGGCGGTCATTCCCGAGCAACTGGTCCGGAAGTTCAACGTCCTGCCGCTCCGGGTCACCGACGCCTATCTCGAGGTCGCCACCGCCAGTCCATTCGATCTGGACGCGGAAAAGACGCTCGCCTTCGCCACCGGACGCGAGGTCCGCCTGTTTCTGGGCCCACCCGCGAGAATCCGCGAGAAGCTCGACGAGCTGTACCGGAGCGACGACGTGGTTTCGAAGCTGCTCGCGGGGATCGGCAACAACTTCGAGGTGAAGGAAGTTGCCGAGGAGGACGAAACCGCCGTCAGCGCGGAGGAGGCGAGCCAGCGGCCGATCATCCGGCTCGTGGACATGATGCTCGCCGACGGGGTGACGAGCCGGGCGAGCGACATCCACATCGAGCCGGCCGAAGGCGGGATCGTCATTCGTTATCGCATCGACGGCGTGCTGCGCCAGGTGATGAAGATTCCGCGGAGCGCGGGGATCCCCCTGATCTCGCGCGTGAAGATCATGTCGGGGCTCGATATCGCCGACCGGCTGCGCCCGCAGGACGGCCGGTCGCGCATTTCGGTGAACGGTGAGCCGATCGACCTCCGGGTTTCGACGCTTCCGGCGTCGCTGGGCGAGAAGGTCGTCATCCGGATTCTGAGCACCAAGGGCTCGATCCTCACGCTCGACGGGCTGGGGTTATTCGCGGATGAGGCCGAGCTGATTCGGAACTTGCTGCGGAACAAAGAGGGGATCCTGCTCGTCACCGGCCCCACGGGCTCCGGCAAGACGACCACGCTCTACTCGGCGATTCGCCTGATCCAGAGCGAGGGCGTCAACATCGTCACGGTCGAGGACCCCGTCGAATACCGTCTCGGGGCGAACATCGTGCAGGTGCAGGTGCACGACAAGGCAGGGCTCACCTTCGCCTCCGCCCTCCGGTCCATCCTCCGGCAGGACCCCGACGTCGTGCTGATCGGTGAGATCCGGGACCAGGAGACCGCGCAGATCGCCGTGCAGGCGTCGCTCACCGGCCATCTCGTCCTCTCGACACTGCATACGAACGATGCGCCCAACGCCATCACCCGCCTCCTCGACATGGGGATGGAAGCGTACAAGATCGGGTCGGCACTGCGGGGCGTGATCGCCCAGCGTTTGATGCGGCGTCTCTGTCTCGCGTGCAAGGAGGTGAGCACCGAGGCTCCGCCCGAGCGGGTGACGGAGCTCCTTCCCGGCGGCACGACCGTTTATCGCGCGGTCGGCTGCCCGGAGTGCGCCATGACCGGGTACAAGGGGCGGTTCAGCATCATCGAGGTGCTCGCGATGAATCCGGAGCTGGAGCGGCTCATCGGCTCGGGCGGCACGGCCGACCGTATTGCCGCGGTGGGGCGCCAGAACGGGATGCGGGCCCTCTGGGAAAGCGGGCTCCGCCACGTGATCGATGGGAGCACCACGGTCGACGAGCTCCTGCGGGTCACCGAGGTGCCGTTGTCCGCCGAGCCCCCGGCGGCTGCGCCACCGAGGCCGCGCCGGGCGCCGCGCCCGAGTGCGCCTTCGGCGGCCCCCCCGCCTCCCCCGGCCCCCGCGCCGATCCCCAACCTTCCGATGGCACTGGACCCGGGTGCCGAGGG